>NZ_CAJPGZ010000031.1:0-48451 GCF_905339865.1 Burkholderia sp. BCC1993
TCAGTCTCGACGATGCACGCAGGCGAATCGAAGCGTGGCGCATGGACTACAACTCGGTGCGTCCGCATAGTGCCCTGGGGCAACTGGCGCCGGACCAATTCCGGCAATTGCATCAACCGAAAATTGGCGAGTCCACTAACTTACGAATGGTGTACTCGGCGGGGTAAGGTCAGACGATCTACAACTGGCGGCAGCATTTCGGCGGCCTGGAGGCGGCCGACGTGAAGCGGCTCAAGCAGCTCGAGCAGGAGAACGCGCGACTGAAGAAGATGCTGGCGGAGCGTGATCTCGAACTGGACGTGATGAAAGAGATCAACGCAAAAAAGTGGTGAGCGCGCTCGCCCGACGCCAGCAGGTCACGTACGCGAAAGTGCGGGGCCTGTCGGAGCGACGTGCGTGCGCGCTGATGTCGGTGGCGCGATCTGCATTGCATTACGAATCGAAGCTCGCCGTGCGGGACGCACCGGTACTTGCGGCGATGAGCATTCTGTCGGCGCAGTATCCCCGCTACGGCTACCGTCGAATCCAGATTTTTCTGGAGCGGCAGGGTCACCCGATGAGCGCGGACCGGGCGTGGCGGCTATGGCGTCTTGCCGGCTTGCAGGTCCCGCGCAAGCGACCACGCAGGCGTGTGGCGGTTCGCCGTCCCCGGCCACAGCCGGCGACGGCGGCACGGCACGTCTGGGCGTACGACTTCGTCTTCGATGCATGTGCCAACGGCCAGCAGTTGAAGTGTCTGACGGTGATCGACGAGTACACGCGTGAATGTCTGGCGATCGATGTGGCTGGATCGATTCGCTCGGGCCGCGTCATCGAAGTCCTGTCCCAACTGGTCAGCGTTCATGGCGCGCCGCGCTACTTGCGTTCGGACAATGGCCCGGAGTTCGTGTCGCGGGCCATCCTGAAGTGGGCCGCGCAGAACAGCATGGAGATGGCGCTCAACGATCCCGGCAAGCCTTGGCAGAACGGCGCAGACGAAAGCTTCAACGGCAAATTCCGGGACGAATGCCTGAGCCTTGAGTGGTTTCGAACGCGCCCGGAAGCGAAGGTTGTGATCGAGCAGTGGCGACGTCACTACAATGCTATCCGACCGCATTCGAGTCTGGCATACCTGACGCCCGACGAGTTCAAGCAGCAGTATTGTTCAACTGAAGCAACCGAGGCCGTTCCTCAAGATTGAAATGGCTCGAAGAAATCAGGCAGGTCACGCGGGCGATGCCCCGCCCCATATGCTCCGGGTGGAAGAATAGCCAACCGGGCGTCGGGCGATCCGAATCCACTGACGTCCGGATCCAGAATCCGATGACCGTTCCTTCGGCTTCGGCGACGTAACCGATCGATCCTTCTATTACCTCCGGTGAGATCTCGAGATCCTGCTGCCACAAGTCGAGCCATTTCTCCGGATAACCCCAATGCGGCTCCGAACGAAAGTCAAGTCTGAGTTGATAGAACCCAACGCAGCACCTCGTAAAAATCGCAGGTGTCGTGTGAATCGACTGACGCCACGTATGCGTGTTACCCCCTGCCGCGAAAGGCCATTGCCTCTCAAGAGAGAGGTATCTGTCGAGTAGATTTTAGTTAACTGAAACCTTTTTTAACCTTTCTGTCCGATTCTAAGGCGCCGTATGGCCGATGTGGCTCGGCATGAAAGCCGTGACAGGCAAGGGCGTGCGTCGCTCCAGCCGAGAGCATCTTTCTTTTCGAATAAATCAATCTCAAAAATAATCAAGTGATTTCACATTTATCATGCTGCGGATCGTTTAATGTTCTATGCCTCAATCGTCGTGAAGGCGCTTTGTAACAACGCATTTGATGGTAAGTAATGTCATGACAATTGTTGACCATCTTTCGGTTTTGGCTGTGCGAGCATCTGCTGAAAATTCCGAGTGAGACCAACCATGCGCCGACTGATGCGCGAAATAGAAGCTCGGCGCGTTCAACGGGGAACGGCCAAACAGAAAATTATCTTCGATCAAGCTTCGCTGAAAAGCGAAGAGCATGCGCTTTGGGTCAAGGCGACCGCATGGGTCATGTCGGTCGTGATGTATCTCAGCCCCGCAGCGCTTCTGATCGACCAAACTGCGCATGCTGCGCCGATCATCGATCCGCGCGCGCCGATCCCGTTTCAGCCGACGGTGACCGCGACTAGCTCGGGCGTCCCCGCTATCAATATCCCGGCGCCGAACTCCAATGGTGTGAGTCTCGGACAGTATCAGTCGTTCAACGTGGGACCCGAAGGCCTCGTGCTGAATAACAGCACGATTCCGGGTACGCCTCTGCTGGGCGGTACGCTTGGCGCGAACCCGAATCTGAACGGTCGACCTGCGTCGTTGATCATCAACCAGGTCACGTCGAACAATATCGCGGTACTGAACGGACCGCTCGAGACCTTCGGTGCTGCGGCGCCGATCGTGATCGCGGCTCCCGGCGGGATATCGACAAACGGGTTGTCGCTGACGAATATCCCGAATCTCACGCTGACGACCGGCACGCCACAATTCATCACAGGCATCGGTGGCACACCGACCGATTTCGCACATGCGGGTGCGGTCGCGTACGACGTTCGATCCGGCAACATTTCGATCAACGGACCGGCAGGCGTAAACGGCCCGGGAGCAGGGATAGAAGGGACGGTGGGGAATATCGACCTGATCGGGCAAACGGTGACGTTGGCGGCCCCGATCCGCGCGGATCAGCGCATCAACGTTGTGACAGGCAACCAGCTCGTCACTCCGACCACAACTGGCAATACCGGCACCGCATACGGTACTGCAGCAAACGGCTTGCGGAACAACGTCACGGCCATTCAGACGCCGAACGGCCTGGCGATCGACGCGAACCAGTTTGGATCGGTCACCGCTGGGCAGGTTTATATCGTTCAAACCGCGGCTGGTCTTGGCGCCAACATGCAAGGTCCGCTGACCGCGACGGCGGGGAACGTCGTCGTCAATTCGAACGGCGACGTCACGGTCGGTCAAACGTTTGCCAGCCAGAACGTGAATCTGACGAGCGCGGGCAACACGACGATCAACGGCACCGGGCTCGCGAACCAGAATTACACGGTCAACGCAAACGGCGACATCAGCGCGCCGGGTTCGGTGTCGGCCGGGCAGAACGTCGCGATGACCGCAGGCGGCAATCTGAATGCCGCCTCGGTTGCCGCGAATGGAGAGGCCAGTCTCACGGCCGGTCAATCGATGTCGATCGGTTCGCTCTCCGCGCACGATATTGCGCTGCAGACGACCAACGGCGATCTCACGGTAGGCGGCTTGAGTGCACCGGGCACGGTATCGGCGAAGGCGGGGCGGGATCTGACGGTCAACGGGGCGGTGCAGGGCGGCAGCACGGTCGCGCTGACGGGCGCACGTAACGCGACCGTCAACGGCCAGGTGTCGGGCGTGGGCGACACCACGATTGCCGCGAAGATAGGTTCGGCGACCGTGAATGGCAACGCGCTGTCGAATGGAGCGCTGTTGGTGACGGCAGGCCAGAATGCGGCCGTCGGCGGCACGGTGCAGGCTCAGGGGCCGGTATCGATTGCGGCGAATGCCGGCTCGATTACGGGCCAAGGGAACGTCACGTCGTCGCAGGGCGCAGTGAACCTGAATGCCGGTCAGGCGATCGGGCTGAATGGCGCGGTGCAGAGCGGCAGCACGGTCAACGCGACGGCCGGTACGAACGCGAGTTTCGGCGGGACGGTATCCGCACCGGGCGCGGTGACGATTCAGGCCGGGCAGGATACGACGCTCGGCGGCGACATTACGAGCGGCGGAAATCTGAGCGTAACGTCGGGCGGCAATACGAACGTGCTGGGCACGGCCGCGTCGATCGGCGACATGACGCTCGCGGCCAACGGCGGATCGCTCTCGACCACCGGCAACGTGGTGTCGCTCGGCGCATTGAATGCCAGCGGCAAGCAGGGCGTTAGCTTGGGCGGTACGGTCTACAGCGGCGGCAACGCATCGATCGGTTCGAGCGCGGGAAGCGTCTCGGTCGCGGGTGCGGTGTCGACGCCGGGCGCGGTGACCATCAATGCCGGGCAGGACGCAATGGTCGCCGGCACCATCCAGAGCGGTCAGAGCACGACGATCGCCGCCGCGCGCGATGCAAACCTGAACGGTGGTCTCGCGGTCAGCAATACCGGTAACGTCAGCGTGACGGCGGGCCGCGACATCAACGGAACGGGTGGGCTCAGCGTCGCGAACGACACGACGCTCAATGCCGGCAACAACATCGCGATCTCCGGCGCGATTCAGACCGGCAACAATCTCAGCGCGACGGCCGGTCAAAATCTGTCGGTCGGTGCGACGACGGCGGTCGGCACCAGCACGCTGACCGCGACCAACGGCAGCGCGACGCTCATTGGAGATACCCTTTCGGGCGGGACGACGACGATCACGGCTGGCACGGACCTCAATGCGCAAGGCAGCGTCAAGAGCCTGGGCGATCTGAGCGCGAATGCGAAGGCGGGCAACCTGATGGTGGCCGGTCCGGTCTCGATGGCTGGGAACGCGACGCTAAACGCCGGTCAGAACTTGACGCTTAACGGCCAGACGACCGCCTCGAAAGATGCGAGCCTGACGGCGACCAACATGACGACGCAGGGCGTTGCAGTTGGCGGCAATCTGAACGCGACGGCAACGAACAACCTCGACACCTCGGCGGGTCAGCTCAATCAGCCGTTCAGCGCCACCGCACCGGCCTTGTCGGTGGGCGGTAACGCGACGCTGTCGGGCGCGAACGTGACGACAGCGAACGCGGTGGTGGGCGGCACGACGCTGATCACCGGCACGCAGAGCATCACGACGGGCGGCTTCGCAGCGTTCAAGGGTGACGCGACGCTGGCCGGTGGCACGGTATCGAACGTCGGTACGCAGATGGCGGCCGGCAACCTGAATGTGTCGGGCACGAGCGTCACGAACACGGGCAGCCTGTCATCGCTGCAGACGGCGAATGTCACTGCGGCGACCCTCAATAACGCCGGGACCATCTACGGGCCGACCGCAAATTTCAACGTGTCGGGCGCGACGACCAACTCGGGTGGTTTGCTCGCGACCAACGCGCTGAACTTGACGACCGGCAGCCTGAGTAACGCGAGCGGTCTCATTTACTCGGGCGACGTCAACAATCCGACCGCCGTAGTCGGCAACACGACCGTGACGGTGACGGGCGGCAATGGCTCGTTCGACAATACCAATGGTCGGATTTTCGGGCAAAACGTTGCAACGCTGAACCTGCCGAACCAGACGCTCGATCCGTCGGTAGCCAGTTATGGGACCGTCAACGGCGGTAACGGCTTGAACCTGTCCGCGCAGTCGGTGAGCAATTCCGGGACGTGGACGCTGCCGGGAACGGCCGTCACGGTCTCGTCAGCCAACGGCATCAACAACGCCGGCACGATCAACCAAGGCGCGGGTTCACTGACGCTGAACGGCGCGGTGGGCAACACGGGTGCAATCAACGGCAACGACCTGACGATCAACGGAACGCTCGCCAACGCGGCGAGCGGTACGGTCACGGCCAATGACGGGTTCACGCTGAACGGTTCGGGCACGAACGCCGGCACGGTGCAGGCGGCTAACACGCTGACGATTACGGGATCGAGCTACGACAACGCGGGCGGTACCACGAAGGCGGGCAATAGCAACAGCCCGGCCGGCAGCGGTAACGCGACGATCAATCTGAGTGGTGATCTCGGGAACGCAGGCGGCACCCTGACCGCGACGAACGATCTGTCGATCACGGCAAACAACGTCAACAATACTGCCGCAGCGTCGGTCACGACGACCACGACCACGAAGACGGTCGACAACGCGGGGCTATTGATGGCCACGCAGATCGGCACCGAAACGATCTATGCGATCTATAACCTCGGCAAGGACGGCGGAACACTGACCCTTTCGCAGGCAACGCTGCCGGCCACGCTCGGCGGGCTCTTGTCGACTGGGGGTGAGCAGCCGACCAACACGACCGTTTGGTCGACACAGGTCAACCGTCTGACCTATCAGGGTTGGGGGGATCCATCGTCACCGGTTGCGACGTCGGGATCGGTCCAGTTCGCACTCGTGCCCACGAGCAATGCGCCTCGCGGCGCCATCTGGGTGATCCAGTCGCCGTCGACGCCGGTTTCGGGCGCAACGGCGGTCCAGACCTTGGCTTTGCCGACGGTCACCGAGACCACCACTACGACCGGCGCGTCCGTTACGCCTTCGATCATTGCGGCCGGCCACGACCTCACGCTGACCGCCAATACGCTTAACAACCAGAGCGGGACCGTAAGCGCTGGCCGCGATGCCAACGTGGATGTGCAGCAGCTCCAGAATGGCGGTTCGAGTTTCACATCGTCTGTGACGGACACGGTTGATGCTGCTTCTCTGAATGCGTTCCTGACGTCGTTGCAGACATTGCAGAAATCCGGACCGATTGGCGTGGCTGGCACGGCGAATCCGGATGGCACGTACCAGTGCGTTGGGGGAAGCTGTCTGGTTGGCACGCCGACACCACCGGCCACATACACGATCAGTGCGCCGGGTACGGTACAACTGAAAACAGTCTCGTCGAGCACTACGACGCAAGGAGCCGTCGGGCAGATCCTCGCCGGTAATAATCTGAATCTGTCAGGCGGCAACCTGACCAATGCCGGTACGCTGTCTGCGGCCAACGATGTGAACGTGAAGGCAGCCAGCTTCACGAATCAAGGCTCGAACGTCGGCTCGAAAACCGTCACGGCGGGATGTGCATCCGGTTTTTCCAACGCAGGCTGTTCGTCACTGATCACGACTAATCCGAACTCGGAGACATACAGCTACCAGCAGACCAACAGTAACGTAACGGCAGGTCACGACATCGTCATTGCAGCGACCCAAGTCAATAACACGTATGGCAATCTGGTCGCTGCACACGACATCGTGATCGGCGGTGCGGGCACGACGGCTAACGCTACGACGCAAGCATCGAGCGTCAGCAACACCTCGGGTGCGATCGAGGCGGGTAACAATGTCAATCTCAACGCCGCGGTAGTCACGAACACGATTGCCGCGCCGGTCACGGTTCATCAAAACTACGGCACCGCTTCGCCATACACGGGATGCGGGCAGAACTGCGAAGCATATATCGAAGTACAGTCTGCCAAGCCGTCGACGATCACCGCGAACAATAACCTGTCGATCACGGCGGGCGTGTTCAGCAATACGGGTAGTCTTGTCGCGGCGCTGAATACCGCGACGATCAATGCCAGCTCGAGCGCGTCCAGCGACAACCAGTATCTGCACGCGTACTGGACGGGCAATCCGGCCGGTATTCGCACGTGGGGCTGCCAAGGTTCAGCCGCGACCTGCCAGAATCTGTACGGCGGTGCTTTCAGCCTCGGCGATGCGCAGGCTGCCCCCGGCTTGCCGTCGAACGTCGGTCTGTCGGATTTCGTGCCGGCTACGATTCAAGCGGGCAACTCGCTGTCGGTGAATTCGCCGACGCTCACCAACACCGGTAACGTGATCGGTCAGACCATCGCGCTGACTGGCTCGCAGCTCGTCAACGGCATCACGAATCCGAACGTCTTTACACCGCCGCCTGTCGTGTCGGGACAGGTGATTTCATTGGGGCCGGTAACGACACCGAGCGGCGTGGCGACGTCCGTCAACGCGTTCGGACGGGTCGTCGACGCTAATGGTCAGCCTACGTCGGTGACAGGTGCGACCGGTTTGCCGGTGAACACACCGATCGGCACACGGACCGTCGGCATGCCGGTAGCGCCGATCGTCACGCAGGCGAATACGCCGCTGAGCACGACCGTCAAGACGATCTCGGGGCAAACCACGACGGTCACGTACCTGACGAACAACCCAGCTGTGCAGGTCGTGGACACGGTTTCGTCGGCGTCGCTGATTGCCAATCTGCCGGCGAATCTGCAGCCGGGCAGTGTCCCGTTCTATTACGACCCGTATACGGAGAATCAGCAGATCGAGCAGGCGGCGCTGCAGGCGACCGGTAAGAGCAGTTTCTATAGCACGACGAGCGCTACGGATAGCACGAGTCAGGCGTCGATCGCCAATCAGGACAAGGCGGCACTTTACGGTGCGGCACTGGAGTACGCGAAGGACCACAACATCGCGCTCGGCACGCATTTGTCGGACGCACAGCTGGCGATGGTCGATCATCCGATGCTCTGGTATGTCGAGCAGTCGGTGCCGGAGCCAGGTTGCAGCACGACCGGTGGCGCGACGTGCCCGACGGTGCAGGCGTTGATGCCGGAAGTGCTGTTGCCGAAGAACTTCGCGGTGGTGAACGCCGACGGTGAGATTACGGGCACCAACGTCACGCTCAACTATGCGAACAGCATCCTGAATACGGGGACCGTCACGGCGCAGAACCTGACGGTCAATACGAATTCGCTGACCAACGAGCAACGTTCGACGAACGTCGGCACGATTTATCAGACCGGGCAGGACGGCGTGCTCCTGCAAACCACGGGCACCGTGGTGCAGCAAGGCGGTTTCATGTCGGCCGCCAACTATCAGCTCAATGCGCAGTCGATCGCGCAGATCGGCGGGGCGCTGCAGCAGGTCAATGCCGACGGCAGCGTGAATCAGGCCGCAACGCAGCAGATGCTGTCCGACCTGAAGACGAAGCTCGGCGGAAATTTTTCGCAGCAGACGGTCAGCGACAACCTGCATACGGATGTTGTCGACGGCGACGCGTGGTACGACCAGCTCTTCATGACGGCGGTCATTACCGGACTGTCGATCATGTCGGGGATGGCGGCATCGGCCGCGATCGGGGCGATGGCGTCCGCAGCGTCGGGAACGACGTTTGCGGCGGCGGTGCCGGCGAGCACATCGACGATCGCGATTGGCGCGACGCAAGTGACGGTGACGACGGCGGCGGTTGGTGCGGGCACGGCCAACGTCGCGTTGTCGGCCGCTTTCGCCGGCATGATGAACAGCACGATGAGCCAGCTGAATGCCGGTGGCGCATTCAGTGTCGGGAAGATGCTTGAAACCGGGGGCGTTGCTGGGTTCACGGCCGGCCTGACTAACGGCATTACGTTTGACGGCGGCACTCCGGGCTGGTCGTGGAGTGCTTCGCCGAACAGTCTCGCGTCGCTGGCGGGCGTGCAGTCGGTGGGCAATACGCTCGTGCCGCAGGCCGGTGCAGCAACGGGTGCGTTGCCGACAACGATCGGTGCGCTAGCAGCCGAGTCGGTTCTACAAGCCGGCGTGCAGACGGCGATCGAGGGCGGCAGTTTCCTGACCAATCTGCGCAACAGTGCGGTATCGAACGTAGCGGCAGCAGCGGCGTTCGCGATCGGCAATGCGGCAAGCGTACAAGGGTCTCCTATCGAGGTCGGCACGCCAGGCTACTGGCTTGCTCACGCCGCGCTTGGTTGTGCTGCTGGAGCCGCATCGGGACAGGGCTGTGGTGGTGGTGCGATTGGCGGGGCCGTGAGCGCGGCGTTCTCGCCGGATGTGGTGAAGGCGATTGATCCGACGGGCGCGCCGCTTGATGCTGGTCAGCAGGCGGTACTCGCAGCGTTCGCAACGCTTGCTGGTGGTGGCCTTGCTGGTCTCGCCGGTCAGAATGCGATGGCCGGTGCGACCGCTGCGCAGAACGAGGCGCTGAACAACACGGGGGGCCATGCGGCCGACGCAACGAAAAAAGGCGGCCTGCTGAGCGCGGTCGGCACGTGGCTGCAGAATACCTACGGCGATCCGCTTGGCTCCTTCAAGAACTGGGGCAACCAGTTTGTAGGGCTGATGCAGGCCAACAACGGACAGACGCCCCCGTCCGATCCGGATCCGCTGGTGCAGGCTAACAACGGCAATCCACCGACCACCGGAGCCTCGCCGGTGACGCCAGCGGTGCCCATATGCGATCCGCCGATTTGCACGATGGTGCCGGGATCACCGGGCACGCCGAGTAATGCGATTCTGGCGAGCGGTAGTAGCGACAGCGGTTCAGGCGGCACGAACGGTCATGGTTCCACAAACAACGTCGGATTCGATACATCAAATCTTGAAAGCAAGTTGAACGGTTACTTGTTGGACCCGACACATCCTCAGAATCAAACTAAGGCGAACTGGTTCAGTCAGGCGCTGGGTTTCGACCAGAGCAACTGGCAAGATTTGGCTAAACAGTTGTACTTTGATACGGCCACTGCAGTGCAGACGAAGACTACGCAATACGGACAAACTTACGAACAGGTCATCCCGATCAAAGGAACTAACGGAAAAACTATAGAGACGACGTTTGTCTTCATGAAAGACAATTCCGGAATGGTGCGACTCGTGACAGGAATCCCTGCGAAAAAATGAATGCGATGAAAGAAAACGACACGTTTGCGTTGTCGAAGCCCGTTGAGGCAACAGTCATTGGGGAGCACCGAACTGTGGTGCTGCCACTCGGAACCGTTGTGACCGTAGTGTTGGTGTTCGGCGACCCGACTTCGCCCGCAGGCTACGAAGTGGAAGCCTTCTTGCCGAAGGACGATGCCTATGCGTTGGCAACTGTTGAGGCTCGTGACCTTGGGTAATTTGTTGCCACAAACAACGCGAAAAACGGGACGACATTTGATCAATTTGAAGAGGATGAGGTTGATGTGTCGATAGTTTCGGAAGTTATCGAGGCTCTTGATGTTCGGATTCTCGAATTGCAACGGAAGGGAAGCTGTAACATTGAATTTGTATATCGTTGGACCGCTGAAAAGCAGCCGCTTACAACTAGAGTTTCGACGGAAACGCTCGTTTTGGAGTTGAAGGGTTTTCGAGGGTTTCTTGCTGCTGCTTTAAATAAAAATCTCGGGGTCGTATTTTCCCTCTGAATAAAAATTCAATCTTTATGACTCTATTTGGTGTTGCGGTTCGATTTCCGAGTATTTGATGTAATGTCACGAGCAAGGGGGATTATTTTGGTGCAACTTGCGATTCGACAGTGGCCGATAACGATGGGTGAAGAATGACAAATATTGGGATGAAAGCGAGGATTCGGGTTCGTGGCTCCATTGCGATTACCGTGCTGAGTTTGCTACTTGGTGCGTGCGCATCGAAACCCCCTTACGATTTCGATGCGCAAAAAATGTCAACGGTCAAGACCATTGCGGTCGATGTGTCGAGGCCCACGGCATATTTTGCCGTTACGGCCGGGGGGCCGGTATTCGTTCCGATTCCTGGCGTGGGCCTGTTGGCTGCGGCTGTCGGCGGGGCAATCGCCGGCGGGACGGCGGCCGTATCGACTCGTACCAACAAGGATTTCAACGATCTCGTCAAGAGTGAGCTTGGCGATACCGGACTGAACCGCAAGTACATCGAGGCACTGGAGGCCGAGCTACGAGCGCAAGGCTACCAAGTGAAGGAAGTCAACCTTGCTCAGGCTGGCATGCCCAAAATTGCAGGAGATTGGCTGCATCCGACGTTGAAGGGTGACGCGTATACGGGAGCGGATGCGATTCTAATTGCGCCGGCTACTACCGGTTATGGCGCACAAGGGCTGGGTTGGCCATATGTTCGATCGGTTAACAGCCAAATTCGAATTTTTTCGGCGGCAACGTTTGAACCAATTTTTTCGCAGAATATATTTCTCCCGATTCCTACTCATCTGAATCCGACCTCCGGTGGTGGCGGCGTCAATAAAAATACCGGCTCTAACTCCGCCTCGGATGTCAAGGACAATGGTCCTTTTGTATATCCTTTCTATGCCGACCTGGTGAAGGATCTGCCCAACGCCATCAAGGGAATCGATGAAGCACTCATGAGCTTCGTCCCACAGTTCCGCACCGCGTTACTATCCGGCCGCGGAATAACTCGATCCGCCAGCGCAAGCCAGAAGTAAGAAAACGCCGGGATGACATGATGAAAGTCAACGGAATCGAGCGATTCGTGCGCGCCAAGCATCTCTCAATACTGCTAATGATCTCATGTCCGGCTTGGCAGAATGCTGTATTCGCCGGAACCATCGTTCCAGATGGTGGTACGGCGACGTCTGTTTCGGTGGGCGCAGGTGGCCGCCAAACGGTCAATATTGCTCCTTCGGTCGGTGGTGTCTCGAACAATACCTACTCGTCGTTCAACGTCTCGAAAGCCGGCGCGGACCTCAGCAACGTCGGCATCAACGCGCGCACGATCGTCAATCAGGTAACGAGCACGAATCCGTCGCTCATCCAGGGCAACATCAACGTTCTCGGACCGCGTGCGAACGTCATTTTGGCCAATCCGAATGGCGTGACGGTTGACGGCGGAAGCTTCACGAACACCGGCCACGTCGTGCTGTCGACGGGCCAGGTGAGCTTCGCCGACGTGGCGCTGGCACCCGGCACGGTGCAGCGCAACGTCGTGTTGAACACGGATCGCGGCACAATCACGATCGGTGCAGGCGGCCTGACGGGCAATCTCATCGGTCTCGATCTGGTCGCAAAGCAACTGGCCGTGAACGGACCGGTGACGAATACTTACGACAACAAGACCGGTGTGCCCAGTTTTGTCCGCGGCACCGTCGGCAGCAGCACCACGAGCTGGAACGGGGGCATGTCGCCAACCGATAACGGCCACGACTGGCTGATCGGTATGACCTCCCCCAGAGCGGCAAGCAACGCGCTCGCGGTCGACATCACGGCCGCCGGCGGACTCACGGCCGGCCGAGTGGAACTGATCATCACCGATCAGGGCGCCGGCGTGCGCAGCCTCGGCAAGCTCTACGCAAATGCGGGCGATGCCGTGGTCACGTCAACCGGCGACGTCACGATCGCCGACAACCAGGTCTTCGGCGCACACGACTTCTCGATCTCGACGACCGGCGCAGTAACGCTACAGGGTGCCCAACTGAACGCCGGGAACAACGTGACGGTACACGCTGGCTCGATTTCGCTCTCTGACGACGCAGCCGGCCCGTCGACGCTGAGTGCAAACAACGCCGTCAACCTGACGAGCAGCGGCACCATTACGAACGTCGGCAGCGTGATCCAGGCCGGTACGACGGCAAACGGCACACCTTCCGGGGGCGACCTGACGCTGAGCGCGGCTGGCGATATTCTCAACGGATCGAGCGACGGCAATCAGGGCATCATTTTCTCGGCCAACGGCAAGACATCGCTGACTGCGGGCGGGAACATCATCAACGATAACGCGCGCATCGCATCGAACGGTGGCATGAGCCTGACGGCGGCCGGCGACGTGCTGAACGTCATCGATCATTCGGGTGGCACGAATGGCGGCCAGCCAACCGCCTATACGGATCGCGGTGGCAGCTTCCTGTTCTTCACGCATTCGACGACGGGGGTCAACGTCGACTACGGGACCGTCAATCGCCCCGATCAAATTGCCTACCTCGCGACGACCAGCGGGCCGTTGACGATCACCGGACGCAACGTAACGAATTCGGGCGGTGTCATTCAAGCGACTGGCGGCGATGTCACCATTACGGCGCAGAACGCGTTCACGAATGCGGCGGTGTTCTCGGGGAAGGCGAACTATTCGCGCAGCTGCTGGATCTTTTGTCACGCCAACGCGTCGAGCAACGTCACGCCCTACGGCGGCACGATTCAGGCGAGCGGCGATTCGCAATCCAGGGCGGGCGGCAACATCTCGATCAAGAGCGGCACAGTCGCGCGCAACGTCGGTGGCAATGTCTTTACGACGGGTGACATCAAGGTCGACGCGCCGATCACCTACGCGCAGGGGGTGACCGGATATTCGGCGATCAATCAAGACCGCGGCTTCAAGGCCTTCTTCGGCAGCACGTGGGCGCAGTTGATCGCGATGGATATCGGCGGCGGCTTCGCCGCGAATGGACAGGTCTTTCTGACCGGAGACGGCGTGATCGACGGCGGCTCGTTCAGCGGCGCAAAGGGAGTGACGGCTACTGGCGGCATCACTACCGTGCGTGCGCCGTCGAGAACGCCGGTTTCGATCGATCAGCATTTGGGCCTGACGACGTGGTGGTGGCGTTAAGCGAATGAGCTATCGAACGAAAAATCGCCTCGAAATGGGCGTCGCCGCCTTTCTGGCAATCACGGTCGTATTCGCCGCATCGATGAGCGGCGCCGCCAGAACCGCTCGCGGGTTTCCGCACGCACAACAACGATGAAAGCACCCGTCTTCCTTCGATACAAGTTGCCGCTGCTGGTCGCGAGCCTCGCGGCATGGTACATGCCGGCGCATGCGCAATCGGTGCCTCCGGCGGCACGACCGGTGCAGGACCCCGCGCAACTGATCATCGAACAGCAGCGTGAACAGGCGCGCCAGCGTCAGCTCGAGCAACCGCCGCCTTCGGTGACGATCCCGCCGCCGGCCGATACGACGCTCGATGTTCCGCCCGGTACACCGGTCGACGCGATCGTCGAAAGTGGTCCGACATTTCGGGTCGGGGAGATCCTGCTGCAATCGGCCGACGGTAAGCCGTTCGAGTCGCCCGGCGGCATGTCGCGCGCGAAACTCGATGCCGTCGTCGCTGGGTTTGCGAATCACGAGCTCGGCACGCACCGCATCAATGTACTGTTGAAGCGTCTGACTGACACCTTTGTCTCGTCAGGTTACGTGACGACCCGCGCGCTGCTCGGCCCGCAGAATTTGTCGTCCGGCACCCTTCGGGTCACGATCCAGGTCGGTCACATCTCGGGTTTTGTGGTCAACGGGCAGCCGATACATCGCCTCAAGCCCGGTGAAGCGTCGGCAGGCGGTGGCTGGCTCACCGACGTCGGTTATGCAAATGCGTTCCCTGTGTCGTCCGGCGACCCGCTTCGTCTGTCGGACATCGATCAAGGTGTCGCGCAGATCAACCGCCTGCGCCGCAATCAGGCTGCGGTGCAGATCCTGCCGGGCCAGAATGCCGGCGATTCGGTTGTCGCGATCGACAACAAGCCCGGCGACCGGCTGTATTTCAATCTCGGTGTCGACAACTACGGCAGTTCGGCAACGGGCGTTACGCGCTATCGGGCCGGTGTCGAAGCAAACAACCTGATCGGGCTGCAGGAATCACTGAGTCTCAACTTCCTTGACACTCAGGACAGCAACGCACTGGTAGGATCGTTCGCCGTGCCGTTCGGGCGCAATACCTTCAGCTACACGATCGCGGATTCGGAATACCAGCAACTGATCGGCTCGACGGCGCTGCTGTATGGCCGCACGCTGTCGCATATTTTCGGCTGGAACTATCTGGTCGGCAGAACGGCAAGCGACATCACCAGCATTGACACGACGCTGTCGTGGCGGCGCACCGACCGGACCATCAACGGGGCAGACCTCGATCCGCAGCGCGTCGCCGTGCTCCGAATCGGCGGGAACTGGCTGCACAAGTTCGTGATGAACGACGCGCAGGGGAATTTCACCGTCAATGGCGGCGTGTCGCAGGGCCTGCCGTGGTTCGGTGCAAACCACGACGAGCACGGCATCGCGCGCGACGCGGCGCATAGTCAGTTCACCAAGCTCGATGCGACAGCAACGGTTACGTTGCCGCTGCCGAAGTTGAATGGTGCGGTGCTGGTGTACCGGGGCGTATTGGGCGGCCAGTACACGAATACGGCCCTGTACGGCTCGGAGCAGCTCTACCTCGGCGGCATGGATACGATCCGGGGCTTTCGATCGGGTGAGATCGCGGGGGACCGTGGCCTCTATGCGCGTAACGAGTTCGCGTGGGTGAACGTTCCGATGTGGAAGGAAGGCCGTATCGAGCCGTACATATTCCTCGATGCCGGCAAGACGAGCCTGATCGGTGCATCGGGCTTCCCGACGCTCGCCGGCATCGGGGCCGGCCTGCGCGCCCAATGGCAGTGGCGCAAGCAGTCGCTTTCGGGAGAGGTGCTGGTCGGTCGCGCACTGACGCAGCCGGCGGCACTCGGCAACAAGGCGACACTGGTACTCGGCACCTTGAACTGGTTTTACTAGAGCGAGTTTGGTCGTGTCCGATTACCCCTCAGTTTCGGACACTTTGCGCAGCGGCCGAGGTTGCTGTGCCTTCTTATACAAGCAGGAGCATCAAGCATGCAAACGACGTTCAACCGAATTCTGATCGCGACGACGATTGCCTGGCAATTGGCGCTGCCTGTCCAGGCGCAAGCACAAACTTCGGCGTTGCCCGCGGGTGTCGTCGCAACGGTGAACGGTACACCGATCACCAAGGCCGAGGTCGACGCCGTGTTGCAGGCATCGCGCCAGCCCGATACGCCGCAGTTTCGCCAAGCGATCAAGAATCAACTGATCGCGCGCGTGCTGATTCAGCAAGCGGCCGACAAAGCGAGCTACGGCAGCAAGCCCGAAGTGCAGGCGGCCATGCGGCTTGCGAAATCGACTGCCGAGACGCAACTGTTCGTGCGCGATAACGTGAAGCCGGAGCCGGTCTCCGATGCACAAGTGAAGGCGCGGTACGATGAAATCGTTGCGTCCCTCGGAAAAGAGGAGGTCAAGCCGCGCATCATCGTGACGAAAGATGCGGCGACGGCTGCGACAGTGCTGGCCGGCCTGAAAGCGGGTCAGTCGTTCGACGCACTGGCTCGACAGTACAGCCAGGCGCCGACTGCTGCGGCCGGCGGTGAGCTGCCGTGGCTGAGCTTCAAGACGCCGGTGACAGACGGGAATACGCAAGGGTTGCCGCTCGCCGTTGCACAGGCGATTACGCAATTGCCCGCAGGCGGTGTGACGCCGCAGTCGATCGCGCTTGGCAATGACGTGAATGGCCCACGCGCGATCGTTAAGGTCGATGCGAAGCGACCGACGCAGGTGCCATCGTTTGACGCTGCGAAGGCGACGATTCAGCAGCAGTTGCAAGCGTTGGCGCTCGAGAAGGCGACGGCGAATTTCGTCGGTGGACTGATGAAGAATGCAACGATTCAACAATAAACGTCGTCACCAGAATGGCGCAAAAGCGCCCGAATCGACGACCACGTAGCAAGGCTGAGCTATAAAAGTCAGAAAGCAGGTGAGCACGATCGCCGCCGTGCACCATGCAGATGGTCCGGCACCTGCGACGAACTGGCCGGCGGCCGCGATCGCCGTGACGACCGACCAGATGAGCCACGTGAACAGATGCGGGCGAACGGTGCGCCGGTAGATCGCGAGCGCGTACGGAATCGCTGCCAGCAGGGACACGGCAGATCCGACGATACCGGGCACCGAAGCGGCACCCTGATCGACAGTCAGCATCGAAGTGCTCTTGTTCGCATGTGCCGGTCAGTATGTGGTCAGGCAGCGCAACGCGCAACTTCGCGCCGGCATGCGGCACGGTCGATTCCGCGCTGCGTCGTTGTCGATGCCGGACGTGTTCGAGCGCCAACAATCAGCACAGTGATCGCGGGCTCGCAGCCGAATCGATTGCTTGGCCGTCGAATGAGCAGGAATCGCCTCTTGAAGCAAAGGAAGACGGTTCTTTCAGAACTTCCTTTGAAGGCCAACGGCTTGAGCAATCGCACGACTGCTGAAAATTCACAGTGGTCATGCACGTCGGCCTTACCCTTTGGCGCGCTCGCACCGAGCGTGGCGCCTGCGCCCCAATTCAATGCTCCGCCTGCGCCCCGTTGACTTCCCGCCGAAACGCCCCCGGGCTCGTCCCTGTCCATTTCCGGAACGCGCGATGAAACGCACTGGGCTCGGTAAAACCGAGTTCCGCCGCGATTTCCGCGACGCTGAGCGTGTGTCCGCGCAGCAGCGACTGGGCCAGCGCGCCGCGCAGCTCGTCCTTGATCGACGCGAAGCTCTGCCCCTCGCTGCGCAAGCGTCGCCGCAGCGTCGCGGGCGTCGTGCCGAGGCGCACCGCCAGTGTGTCGAAGTCCGGCCACTCGGCGGCCGGCAGCGCCTTCAGGTGCGCACGCGTCTTCGCGACCCACCCGGTGTCGTGCCGGTAGCGGACCAGCAGGTTGCCGGGCGCGCCGCGCAGGAAGGTCTTCAGCGCCTGCGCCGAGCGGATCGTCGGCAGCGCGAGGTATGCGGCGTTGAAGGCGAGCCGGCTGTCGGGGCGGTCGAAATGTACCGGTACGCCGAAGAACTGGTGGTAGTCACCGCGCTGGTCGGGGCTCGGGCACGCGAAATCGATGCGCTGCAGCGGAATGCGCCGGCCGATCAGCCAGCAGGCGACGCCGAGCAGGATCAGCCAGAACGTCCGGTAAGCGAACGCCGAATACGGTGCGCCTGCCTGCGTGAGGACGATCTGCGCCTGGCCGTCGGCGACCACGAGCTCGCCGTGCGGTTCGTCGAGCACGACACGCAGGAACTGCAGCGCACGCCGCAGCGCCTTCTCGAGCGTGCCCGCGTGCAGCACGGCATGGCACAGCAGCGTGAAGCTGCCGCGCCGCATCGGGCGGGCCGCGAGCCCGAAGAATTCGTCATCGATCGCGCTGGCGATCGCCAGCCACAACCGGCCGTACTGCTGCGGCGTGACCGGCTCGCGCACGGCGGCCGGCAGGCCGGCGGCACGCAGCACGGCCTCGGTCGGCATCCGCCGCCGGCGCAGGCTCTCGAGCGCATCCTCGACGAAACCCGGCGAGATCATCTGCGGCCCCATTTTTTCATGTCCTCCAGACATGGCAAAAGCGATCACGATTCTAGATTCTGTTTGTCATTGATTGCAATGTGACGGCTGTCTACCATCATCGATATACCCCCGGTTCGCCGGCGGTCATAACGAACAGGAGACACGCATGTGTGATGGAGCAACCGCCCGGGTGGTGCCGGCCTACGCCGACGCCGTGGCCGGCTTCCGTATCGAGACCGCCGCCGCACATCTGCACGGCGACCTGGAGCAGGGCCTGAACGCCTGCGTCGAATGCTGCGACCGGCATGCGGCGGCGGATCCGGATGCGATCGCGCTCGACTGGATCGACGTCGGCGGCCGGCACCGCAGCTTCACGTTCGCGCAGATGCAGGCGCTGTCGGCGCGGGTCGCGAACCTGCTGGTCGAGGAGGGCGTGAAGCCGGGCGACGTGGTCGCCGGCCTGTTGCCGCGCACGCCCGAACTCGTCGCGACGATCCTCGGCACGTGGCGCGCAGGCGCCGTCTATCAGCCGCTCTTCACCGCGTTCGGACCGAAGGCGATCGAGCACCGGCTGCGCATGAGCGATGCGCGTCTGGTCGTCACCAACATCGCGAATCGCGCGAAGCTCGACGAGATCGTGGATTGCCCGCGGGTCGCGACGGTGCGCGAGGCGGGCGACGCGCTGCCGGCGCGCGACATCGATTTCCGTGCGGCGCTCGACGCGCAGTCCGCGCTATTCGAACCGGTGCCGCGCAAGGGCACCGACCTGTTCATGATGATGTCGACGTCGGGCACGACGGGCCTGTCGAAGGGCGTGCCGGTGCCGCTGCGCGCGCTGCTCGCGTTCGGCGCATACATGCGCGACGCGGTGGACCTGCGCGCCGGCGATCGTTTCTGGAACATCGCCGATCCGGGCTGGGCATATGGCCTCTACTACGCGATCACGGGCCCGCTGCTGCTCGGCCACGCCACGACGCTGTACGAGGGCGGCTTCACGGTCGACAGCACCTACGACGTGATCGAACGGCTCGGCATCACGAGCCTCGCCGGTTCGCCGACCGCGTACCGGATGCTGATGGCGGCCGGCACGGAAGCGGCGTCGCGCCTGAAAGGGCAGCTGCGGGTCGTCAGCAGCGCGGGCGAACCGCTGAATCCGGAAGTCGTGCGCTGGTTCCACGCGGCGCTCGGCGCGCCGATCTACGATCACTACGGCCAGACCGAGCTCGGCATGGTCGTGAACAATCATCACGGGCTCACGCACGTCGTCCATACCGGTTCGGCCGGCCTCGCGATGCCCGGCTATCGCGTCGCGGTGCTCGACGACACCGGTCGCGAACTCGGCCCCGGCGAGCCCGGCAATCTCGCGATCGACATCGCGCGCTCGCTGCTGCTGTGGTTCTCCGGCTACTGGCAGCAGGACACGCCGGCGATCGCGGGCGGCTACTACCGGACCGGCGACAACGTCGAGCTCGAGCCGGACGGCACCGTGAGCTTCATCGGGCGCGCGGACGACGTGATCACCTCGTCCGGTTACCGGATCGGCCCGTTCGACGTGGAAAGCGCGTTGATCGAGCATCCGGCCGTCAGCGAGGTCGCGGTGATCGGCGTGCCGGACCCGGAGCGCACGGAGATCGTCAAGGCGTTCGTCGTGCTGTCGAAGGGCGTTGACGGCACGCCGGCGCTGGCCGACGAACTCAGCCAGCACGTGAAGCGCCGGCTGTCGGCCCACGCCTATCCGCGCGCGATCGCGTTCGTCGACGCGCTGCCGAAAACCCCGAGCGGCAAGATCCAGCGCTTCGTGCTGCGCAAGATGGAAGCCGAGAAGGTCGCTCAATCCTGACTATCGAATACTGACTACGGACTGCGAATGAACATCAAGGATCGCGTTTTTCTGATTACGGGCGCCGGTTCGGGCCTCGGTGCCGCGGTGGCGCGCATGGTGGTCGCCGAAGGCGGCAACGCCGTGCTGCTGGACGTCAATGAAGACGCCGGCGCGAGCCTCGCGCACGAACTCGGCACATCCGCACGCTTCGTGAAGACCGACGTGACGAGCGAAGCCGACGGGCAGGCCGCCGTTGCCGCCGCGCGCGCCGCGTTCGGCCGCATCGATGCACTCGTGAATTGCGCGGGCGTTGCACCGGGAGAGAAGGTGGTCGGCCGCGAAGGCCCGCATTCGCTCGACCGCTTCGCGCGTGCGGTATCGATCAACCTGATCGGCACGTTCAACATGATCCGGCTGGCGGCGGATGCGATGTCGAAGCAGGACGCCGACGCGGAAGGCGAGCGTGGCGTGATCGTCAACACCGCGTCGGTCGCGGCGTTCGACGGACAGATCGGGCAGGCCGCGTATGCGGCATCGAAGAGCGGCGTGGTGGGCATGACGCTGCCGATCGCGCGCGAACTCGCGCGGTTCGGCATTCGCGTGGTGACGATCGCGCCGGGCATCTTCGCGACGCCGATGATGGCCGGCATGCCGCAGGACGTACAGGACGCGCTCGGCAAGAGCGTGCCGTTCCCGCCGCGGCTCGGCCGCCCCGACGAATTCGCGGCGCTGGTGCGCCACGTCGCCGAGAATACGATGCTGAACGGCGAAGTCATCCGTCTCGATGGCGCGCTGCGCATGGCACCGCGCTGACACTGGAGGAATGCAATCATGACGACACAGGATCCGATCGTAATCGTCGGCGCGGCGCGCACGCCGATGGGTGGTTTTCAGGGCGACCTGGCCGCGGCCAGCGCGAGCGAGCTCGGCGCGGTGGCGATCCGCGCGGCGCTCGAGCGGGCGAACGTGCCCGCGGAGCGCATCGATGAAGTCGTGTTCGGCTGCGTGCTGCCGGCCGGCCAAGGGCAGGCGCCGGCGCGGCAGGCCGCGCTGAAGGCCGGCTTGCCGCTGGGTACGGGCGCGACCACGGTCAACAAGATGTGCGGTTCCGGGATGAAGGCCGCGATGTTCGCGCACGACCTGCTGCTGGCCGGATCGGCGGACGTGGCGGTCGCGGGCGGGATGGAGAGCATGACGAATGCGCCGTACCTGCTGCCGAAGGCGCGCGCGGGAATGCGCATGGGGCACGGCCAGGTGCTCGACCACATGTTCCTCGACGGGCTCGAGGACGCGTACGACAAGGGCCGGCTGATGGGCACGTTCGCGGAGGATTGCGCGCAGGCCTACCAGTTCACGCGCGAGGAGCAGGACGCGTTCGCGATCGCGTCGCTGACGCGCGCGCAACGCGCGATCGCGGAAGGGCGCTTCGTGTCGGAGATCGCGCCGGTGACGGTGAAGGCCGGGAAGACGGAAGCCGTCGTGTCGATCGACGAGCAGCCGGGCAACGCGAAGCTCGACAAGATTCCGACGCTCAAGCCGGCGTTCCGCGAAGGCGGCACGGTGACGGCGGCCAATTCGTCGTCGATTTCCGACGGTGCGGCCGCGCTCGTGATGATGCGCCGCTCGGAAGCGGACCGGCTCGGCCTCGCACCGAAGGCCGTGATCGTCGGGCATTCGACCTACGCGAACAAGCCGGGCCTGTTCGCGACGGCGCCGATCGGCGCGATCCGCAAGCTGTCGGAGAAAACCGGCTGGAACCTGCGCGACGTCGACCTGTTCGAGATCAACGAAGCCTTCGCGGTGGTTGCGATGGCCGCGATGCGCGATCTCGACCTGTCGCACGACAGGGTCAACGTGCACGGCGGCGCGTGCGCGCTCGGCCATCCGATCGGCGCATCGGGCGCACGCGTGATGGTGACGCTGCTGGCCGCGCTCGAAGCGTATGGGCTCAAGCGCGGCGTCGCGTCGCTGTGCATCGGCGGCGGCGAGGCGACGGCGATCGCGATCGAGCGCGTCGCGTAGCCGCGTAACGCGAACGCATTGACGCGTCACGCGCGAGACGGCACGCATGCCGTCTCGCGATGCGGGCGGCGGGCAGGGTGTCCGTCGCCCGTTCTGCTTTCCGGGGCGCGCGCGATCGCGCTACGCGTTCGCCTTCGGCGACACCGCGCCGCACGCACGGATCACGAGCTGCACGACCTGCTCGGTCGTCTCGGCGAACGCCTTCTGCGTGAGCGCACGCTTGCCGCTCAGCGCGCGGATCTGCGCATCGAAATCCGCATAGTGCTGCGTGGTCGCCCAGATCAGGTACATCAACGCGTGCGCATCGATCGGTGCGAGCAGCCCGCGCGCGATCCAGCCTTCGATCACCTTCACGCGCGTGTCGAACCAGGGTTTCACGCGTTCCGACAGGATGTCCTGCATGTGCGCGGCACCGTGGATGATCTCGTTGGCCCATACCTTCGAGCCGAGCGGGCGCCGTCGCGACAGATCCATCTTCGCGCGCACGTAGCTGCCGATCGCTTCGACCGGATCGTCGCCGGTCTCGAACGATCCGGCGGCACGGTGCCAGTCTTCGAACAGGTCGTCGAGCACACGGCGGTACAGCGCAAGCTTCGTCGGGAAGTAGTAATGCAGGTTCGCCTTCGGCAGGCCCGCACGCTCGGCGATCATCGCGGTGCTCGCGCCGTTGAGCCCGCGCTCCGCGAACACGGCTTCCGCGCAGGCCAGCAGATGCGCTTCGTTGGACTCGCGGATGTGCGCCTTGCGTCGCCGCAACGGCGTGCCCGTTTCGTCGTGGCCGGTGGCGTCCGCCGCCGTTTCGTCATGTCTCATCGTTGCCCTCGCGCGGCGTGCATGCCGCGTTGGGCTTCATTCTAGTCGCTGGTTCGCATCGAACGCACGCGCCGGCCCACATCGGCGCGCGCGATGCTGCGATGCGGTGGCACGTTTCTCGCTCGCTCGATTCGCGCAAGAAAGACATTGCGCTGGGCATTTTGATCGTCTAAAACCTGTCCAATCGGACAGGATTTGACGAGCGACGGAATGCGGTGCCGGCAGTCCGCCGAACGATCGGACGAATCACGCGAACGATGCGCATCTGCACCTCGCAGGTGCGGGTTTGCCCCGACGGCAGCAATGCGCGCACCGGCATCGGCCGGATGACGGCATGACCGACCCCACAGGAGCGATACGAATGGACACGGTATCGGAAACAGTGAAGCGGGCAGCATTCGACACGTCGATCAAGATCGACGGCAGGCGGTTGTGGGACAGCCTGATGGAGGTCGCGAAGATCGGCGCGACGCCGAAAGGCGGCGTCTGCCGTCTCGCGTTGACCGATCTCGACAAGGCCGGCCGCGACCTGATCGTCGGCTGGGCGAAGGCGGCCGGCTGCACGGTGACGGTCGATACGATGGGCAACGTGTTCATGCGCCGCGCGGGCCGCGTGGCCGACGCGGCGCCGGTCGTCACCGGCTCGCACGCGGATTCGCAGCCGACGGGCGGCCGCTTCGACGGCATCTACGGCGTGCTCGGCGGCCTCGAAGTGATTCGCACCCTGAACGATCACGGCATCGAGACCGAGCATCCGGTCGAGGTCGTGATCTGGACCAACGAGGAAGGCTCGCGCTTCGCGCCGGCGATGGTCGCGTCGGGCGTGTTCGCGGGCGTGTTCCCGCTCGAGTACGGGCTGTCGCGTAAGGACGTCGACGGCAAGACGATCGGCGAGGAGCTCGCGCGCATCGGCTACGCGGGCGACGTGCCGTGCGGCGGCCGCAAGCTGCACGCGGCGTTCGAGCTGCATATCGAGCAGGGGCCGATTCTCGAGGCCGAGTGCAAGACGATCGGCGTCGTGACGGACGCGCAGGGGCAGCGCTGGTACGAGATCACGTTCACCGGCCAGGAAGCGCACGCGGGGCCGACGCCGATGCCGCGTCGCCGCGATGCGCTGCTCGGCGCGTCGCGCGTCGTCGATCTCGTCAACCGGATCGGCCTCGATCACGCGCCGTTCGGCTGCGCGACGGTCGGGATGATGCAAGTTCACCCGAACTCGCGCAACGTGATTCCGGGCCGCGTGTTCTTCACCGTCGATTTCCGTCATCCGGACGACGCCGTGCTCGCGAAGATGGACGCCGCGCTGCGCGACGGCGTCGCGCGCATCGCGGGCGAGATCGGGCTCGAAACCGAGCTCGAGCAGATTTTCTACTACAAGCCCGTCGCGTTCGATCCGGCCTGCGTGGCGGCCGTGCGCGGCGCGGCCGATCGCTTCGGCTACTCGCATCGCGACATCGTGTCGGGTGCGGGGCACGACGCGTGCTACCTGGCGCAGGTGGCGCCGACGTCGATGGTGTTCGTGCCCTGCGTCGACGGCATCAGCCACAACGAGATCGAGGACGCGACGCCTGCGTGGATCGAGGCCGGCGCGAACGTGCTGCTGCACGCGATGCTGTCGCGTGCCTGCGAGCCGGCTTCATGACGGACGGGATATAGCGCAGCCGGCAGGCTGCGCACTGCGTGACCTTAGCATTCCCAAGCATGACCGCCCCGACTGTGCATTCGCAGCCGGCGGGGACGGCTTTGTCTCCACCCAGTCGAAGGAACGTGTATGACCACCAAGCCAACCGGCGATATCGCCGCGCATCGCCTGTCGTCCACGCAACTCTCGTGCGAATTCGCCGATATCGCGCCGCTGCTCGATCCGACCGCCGCCGCGGCCGCCGCCAGCCGCTGCCACTACTGCTACGACGCACCTTGCGTGCAGGCCTGCCCGACGCAGATCGACATCCCGGGCTTCATCCGCAAGATCGGCAACGGCAACCTGAAGGGCGCGGCGACCGACATCCTGTCCGCGAATCCGCTCGGCGGGATGTGCGCACGCGTGTGTCCGACCGAGATCCTGTGCGAAGGCGCGTGCGTGCGCAATCACCAGGATGCGCAGCCGGTCGCGATCGGCGCGCTGCAGCGCCACGCGACCGACTGGGCGATGGCGAGCGGCGCGGTGCGCTTCACGCGTGCGCCCGATACCGGGCGGCACGTCGCGGTGGTCGGCGCGGGGCCGGCCGGGCTCGCGTGCGCGCACCGGCTCGCGCTGGCCGGGCATCGCGTCACGCTGTTCGATGCGCGACCGAAGGCGGGCGGCTTGAACGAATACGGGATCGCCGCGTACAAGACCGTCGACGATTTCGCGCAGCGCGAAGTCGAGTGGCTGCTGTCGGTCGGCGGCATCGCGCTGGAGACGGGCGTCGCGCTCGGCCGCGACGTGACGCTCGACTCGCTGCGCGAGCGGCACGACGCGGTGTTTCTCGCGATGGGCCTTGGCGGCGTGCGCACGCTCGCGATCGACGGCGAGCAATTGACCGGCGTGATGAACGCGGTCGACTTCATCGAGCAGGTGCGGCAGGCCGACGGGCTGGAGAACGTGCCGGTCGGGCGGCGCGTGGTCGTGATCGGCGGCGGCAACACGGCGATCGACGCGTCCGTGCAGAGCCGCAAGCTCGGCGCGCAGCGCGTGACGATGGTGTACCGGCGCGGCGTGGACGCGATGAGCGCGACCTGGGCCGAACGCGAGTTCGCGCAGAAGAGCGGTGTCACGCTCGTCACCCACGCGAAGCCGGTGCGCATCGCGGGCGCGAACGGGCACGTGACGGGCGTCGAATTCGAGGCCGCGTCGGGTGAACGCTTCACCGTCGACGCGGACATGGTGCTGAAGGCGATCGGCCAGACGCTGGTGCCGGACGGTGTCGCGGCCACGCTGCTGACCGGGGACGGGTCGCGCATCGCGGTCGACGCGGACGGACGCACGGCTTTGCCCGACGTGTGGGCCGGCGGCGATTGCGCGGCGACGGGCGGCATCGACCTGACGGTGCAGGCCGTGCAGGACGGCAAGCGCGCGGCGGCCGCGATCGACGCGGCGCTCGCGCAGCGCGACGCCAGGGCCGCGTGAGCGCGGGATACGCACCTGCACCGCGGACCTCGCGCGCACCACGATAAACGCTCTCACCGACACGGAGCCGAACATGGCCGACCTTCGCTGCACCATCGCAGGCATCACTTCGCCGAATCCGTTCTGGCTGGCCTCCGCGCCGCCGACCGACAAGGCATACAACGTCAACCGCGCATTCGAGGCGGGCTGGGGCGGCGTCGTCTGGAAGACGCTCGGGCTCGATCCGCACGTCGTCAACGTCAGCTCGCGCTACGGCGCGGTGCAATGGAACGGCCAGCGGATCGCCGGGCTGAACAACATCGAGCTGATCACCGACCGGCCGCTCGACGTGAACCTGAAGGAAATCGCGCAGGTGAAGCGCGACTGGCCCGACCGCGCGCTGATCGTGTCGCTGATGGTGCCGTGCAACGAGCGCGACTGGAAATGGATCCTGCCGCTCGTCGAGGATACGGGCGCCGATGCGGTCGAGCTGAACTTCGGCTGCCCGCACGGGATGAGCGAGCGCGGGATGGGCGCGGCCGTCGGCCAGGTGCCGGAATACGTCGAGATGGTCACGCGCTGGGTCAAGGAAGGGACGAAGCTGCCATGTCTCGTGAAGCTCACGCCGAACATCAGCGACATCCGGATGGGATCGCGCGCCGCGTACAAGGGCGGCGCGGACGGCGTGTCGCTGATCAACACGATCAACTCGATCGTTGCGGTCGACCTCGACCAGATGGCGCCGATGCCGACCGTCGACGGCAAGGGCACGCACGGCGGCTATTGCGGCCCGGCGGTCAAACCGATCGCGCTGAACATGGTCGCCGAGATCGCGCGCGACCCGGAAACGCCCAACCTGCCGATCTCCGGCATCGGCGGGATTTCGTCGTGGCGCGACGCGGCCGAGTTCATGGTGCTCGGCGCCGGCAGCGTGCAGGTGTGCACCGCCGCGATGCATTACGGATTCCGGATCGTGTCGGATTTCGTCGACGGGCTGTCGAACTGGATGGACGAGAAGGGCTACGCGACGCTCGACGACATACGCGGCCGCGCGGTGCCGAACGTCACCGACTGGAAATACCTGAACCTGAAGTACGACATCAAGGCGCGCATCGACCAGGATCGCTGCATCCAGTGCGGGCTGTGCCATATCGCATGCGAGGACACGTCGCACCAGGCGATCACCGCCGTGAAGGACGGCGTGCGGCATTTCGAAGTGGTGGACGCGGAGTGCGTCGGGTGCAATCTTTGCATGCATGTGTGTCCGGTCGAGCAATGCATCACGATGGAGCGGGTCGATGCGGGCGACTACGCGAACTGGACCACGCATCCGAACAACCCGGCGCGGGCTGATGCGGGTGCGAGCCCGGCGGAACCCGCGAAGCACGCGAAGGCGGTCTGACCGACGGCCGGCGGCGCGGTATCGCCCGCGCTGCTGCTTGTGTCCTGTTCTGCCGGCATCGCACGATGCCGGCGTCGACGTTTACGTGGAGCGCATTCGATGAAACCAGCAGCGATTCCCGCCGAACCCGACAGCGCCGCGGCGCCGGCCGGCAGCCTGTACAACGACGACCTCGCGCCGACGACGGCGGCGCAGCGCACGTGGCGCTGGTATCACTTCGCGGCGCTGTGGGTCGGGATGGTGATGAACATCGCGTCGTACATGCTTGCGGCCGGGCTGATCCAGGAAGGCATGTCGCCGTGGCAGGCGGTGCTGACGGTGTTGCTCGGCAACCTGATCGTGCTCGTGCCGATGCTGTTGATCGGACATGCGGGCGCGAAGCACGGGATTCCGTACGCGGTGCTCGTGCGTGCGTCGTTCGGCACGCAGGGTGCGAAGCTGCCCGCGCTGTTGCGCGCGATCGTCGCGTGCGGCTGGTACGGCATCCAGACCTGGCTCGGCGGCAGCGCGATCTACACGCTGCTGAACATCCTGACCGGCAACGCGCTGCACGGCGCCGCGCTGCCGCTCGTCGGCATCTCGCTCGGGCAGCTCGCGTGCTTCCTCGTGTTTTGGGCGCTGCAGCTGTACTTCATCTGGCACGGCACCGATTCGATCCGCTGGCTCGAAAGCTGGTCCGCGCCGATCAAGGTTGTGATGTGTGTCGCGCTCGTGTGGTGGGCGACGTCGCAGGCGGGCGGCGTCGGCTCGATGCTGTCGGCGCCGTCGCAGTTCGTCGCGGGCGGCAAGAAGGCCGGGTTGTTCTGGGCGACGTTCTGGCCGGGCCTGACCGCGATGGTCGGCTTCTGGGCGACGCTCGCGCTGAACATTCCCGACTTCACGCGCTTCGCGCATTCGCAGCGCGACCAGATGATCGGGCAGTCGATCGGGCTGCCGCTGCCGATGGCGCTGCTGTCGGTGGTGTCGGTCGTCGTGACGTCGGCCACCGTCGTGATCTACGGCAACGCGATCTGGGATCCGATCGACCTGACGAGCCGGATGACCGGCATCGGCGTGGGCATCGCGCTCGTGATCCTCACGCTCGATACGATGTGCTGCAACCTCGCGGCGAACCTCGTCGGCCCCGCATACGACTTTTCGAGCCTGTGGCCGAAGGCGATCTCGTATCGCACCGGCGGGATGATCACCGCGACGATTGCGATCGTGATGATGCCGTGGAAGATCCTCGCGACGACGGAAGGCTATATCTTCACCTGGCTCGTCGGCTATTCGGCGCTGCTCGGGCCGGTCGCGGGCATCCTGATGGTCGACTATTTCCTGATTCGCGGCACGCGGCTCGATACGCGCGCGCTGTTCGACGAGCGCGGCGACTTCAGCTATGCGCGCGGCTGGAACCCGGCCGCACTGGCGGCGCTCGCCATCGGCGTGCTGCCGAACCTGCCCGGCTTCCTGCACACCGCATTCCCGGCGTCGTTCCCGAACGTGCCGGCGTTCTTCAACACGCTTTACACGTATGCGTGGTTCGTCGGCCTCGTGCTGGCGTCCGGCGTGTACGGCACCTGGATGAAGTGGCGCGCCGGACAGCGCGCGCAGATCGCGAACGCGTGATGCGCGAACGCATGCGGCACCCGACAGTCAACGAGGAGGCAACGACATGGCAATCCTGATTCGCGGCGGCACCGTGGTCGATGCGGACCGCACCTATCGCGCGGACGTACTGTGTGCCGACCCGCAGGACGGCGGCACGATCCTGCAGATCGCCGAGACGATCGACGCGCCGGCCGGCGCGACGGTGGTCGATGCGCACGACCAGTACGTGATGCCGGGCGGCATCGATCCGCATACGCACATGGAACTGCCGTTCATGGGCACGACGGCGAGCGACGATTTCTATTCGGGCACGGCTGCGGGGCTGTCGGGAGGCACGACGAGCATCATCGACTTCGTGATCCCGAGCCCGAAGCAGCCGCTGATGGACGCGTTTCACGAATGGCGCGGCTGGGCCGAGAAGGCGGCCGCCGACTACGGCTTCCACGTGGCAGTCACGTGGTGGGACGAATCGGTGCACCGCGACATGGGCACGCTCGTGCGTGAGCACGGCGTGTCGAGCTTCAAGCACTTCATGGCGTACAAGAACGCGATCATGGCCGACGACGAGGTGCTCGTGAACAGCTTCACGCGTTCGCTCGAACTCGGCGCGCTGCCGACCGTGCACGCGGAGAACGGCGAGCTCGTGTTCCAGTTGCAGAAGGCGCTGCTCGCGCGCGGGATGACGGGGCCGGAGGCGCATCCGCTGTCGCGCCCGCCGGAGGTCGAAGGCGAGGCCGCGAACCGTGCGATCCGCATCGCGCAGGTGCTCGGCGTGCCGGTGTATATCGTGCACGTGTCGTCGAAGGACGCGGTCGATGCGATCACGCGCGCGCGCAGTGAAGGGCTGCGCGTGTTCGGCGAGGTGCTGCCGGGCCATCTGGTGATCGACGAGGCCGTGTATCGCGACCCGGACTGGACGCGTGCGGCAGCGCACGTGATGAGCCCGCCGTTTCGCTCGGCCGAGCATCGCGAAGCGCTGTGGCGCGGGCTGCAGGCCGGCCAGCTGCATACGACGGCGACCGATCACTGCGTGTTCTGCGCGTCGCAGAAGGCGATGGGCCGCGAGGACTTCACGAAGATCCCGAACGGCTGCGGCGGCGTCGAGGACCGCATGTCGGTGCTGTGGCATCACGGCGTGAATCAAGGCCGCATCACGCCGAACGAGTTCGTGCGGATCACGTCGACGAACGCCGCGCAGATCTTCAACCTGTATCCGCGCAAGGGGGCGGTGCAGGTCGGCGCCGATGCCGACCTGGTCGTATGGGACCCGGCCGCGACGAAGACGATCTCGGTGAAGACCCATCACCAGCAGGTCGACTTCAACGTGTTCGAAGGGATGACGGTGCAGGGCGTCGCGACCCACACGCTGACGCGCGGCGCGCTCGCGTGGGCCGACGGCGAGCTGCGTGCGGTGCGCGGTGCGGGCCGTTACCTGAAGCGGCCGCCCGCGGCCGGCTACTACGAGGCCGCACGCATCGCGAACCGGCTGCGCGAGCCGCATCCGGTCGAACGTGCGGGCTGAGTGTATCGGCCGAGGCCGGGCGAGCGCGCAGCCGGCGCGCTCGCCGCGGTGATCAGCGCGCGTCGCCCGCGCCTGCCTCATGGATCGGAATCACGGTGCGCGCGCCGCACTGGCGCAGCAGGTCGCGCAGCTCGATGATGACCGGAAACACCTCGTGGTTGCAGTCGGCGCCCTGCCGGTCGTGCGCTTCCTGCTCGCGCTCGACGATCCAGCGATCCTCGCGGAAGATCCGCTCGGTGAACCAGACGAGCAGCGGCCACGCGAGATCGAGCGCGAACGGGATGCCCGGCTTGTGGATCGACAGCAATCCGAACGTGCGGTTGGTGCGCTGCTGCGCGTCGAGCGGCACGTAGACGATCCACAGGTCCATCACGAGCGTGCCTTCGCTCGAGCGGATCTGCAGCGTCTGGTACGGGTAGCCCGTGCGGACCGTCATCACGCTCTTGTCGGCCTGGTCGGTCGGTTTCTTGCTGGCGCCGAACACGAGCGCCTCGCCGACCGGCTGCTTGCCTTCCATACGCGCGAACGTGTAGTCGACCTCGACCCAGTCGTCGCCGCGCCGGCGGCCGACGCTGCGTGCGCGCATCTGTCCCATCTGCTTGCGATGCAGGAACTGATGGTTCATGTCCATCAGGTTCTCGTGCATGAACGAGTAGTGGCACTTGACCTCGCGACCGAAGCGGCGCGTCTTGTACGCGGGATCGTCCGCCGATTCCAGCGCGGGGAACGGGCGTTCGTCCGCGAGCGTCGCGTCGCCGGGGAAGACGAAGATCAGCCCGTGCGCCTCGCGGCACGGATACGCGCGCACGCCGTTGGGCAGGCGCTCGCGGCCGAGGTACGGCACGTCGACACAGCGGCCGCTGTCGCACGCGTAGGTCCAGCCGTGGTAGCAGCAGCGCAGCGTTTCGCCGCTCACGACGCCCGCATGCAGCGGCACCTGGCGGTGCGCGCAACGATCTTCGAGCGCGTAGACGGCGCCGGATTCGGTGCGCACGAGCACGATCGGATCGCCGGCGAAGCGCACGCCGAGCGTCTTGCCGCGCTTGAGTTCGCGCGACCACGCGAGCGGATACCAGTGATCGGGATGGATGGGCACGCGGCGCAGGTCGCGTACGACCGCGCCGCTGGACGGTTCTTCGAGAGCACTGCTGTCAGACAAAGGCACTGCGCGCATGCGTGTGACGCCTCCTGGCTGGCTGGAGAGTTCCGGGCGCCGCGCGGTGCGCGGCGGGGATCTGATCTGGAGAAGTCTACGCGAAGTTGGCCCGCGAAGCTGACCCGATGCGGGTTTGCCCGGTCGCGGCAGCATGCGTTTCGTTGATGCAGCGCAAACGCGGCCGGCGGCGCGGGCCGGCCGGGTCGGCGCGCACACCGGCCGCCGCGGCGCCGGCGGTCCCTCACAGGCCGGCGTCGCGCCACAGCACCGCGTCGGTGCGGTACAGCGCCGGGAAGCGCTGCTTCAGCCCGGCGACCTTCGGCAGGTCGTTGAACGCGATGTACGGCGCGTCGGGATGCAGCTCGAGGTAGTTCTGGTGATACGCCTCCGCCGGATAGAAGCCCTTGTACGGCTCGACGCGCGTGACGACGGGCGCCGGGAACGTGTGCGCGGTGCCCAGCTGCGCGATGTAGGCGGTCGCAACCGCGCGCTGCTGCGCGGTGGTCGGGAAGATCGCGGAGCGGTATTGCGGCCCTTCGTCGGGCCCCTGACGGTTGAGTTCGGTCGGGTCGTGCGCGACCGAGAAGAACACCTGCAGCAACCGGCCGTAGGTGACCTGGGTCGGGTCGTACACGATGCGCACCGATTCCGCATGGCCCGTCAGCCCGCTGCCGACCAGCGCGTAGTGCGCGGTTTCGGAGGCGCCGCCCGCGTAGCCGGCCGTGACCTGCTTCACGCCCTTCACGTGCTCGAACACGCCCTGCACGCCCCAGAAGCAGCCGCCGGCGAGCACGGCCGTTTCCTCGTGGGAGGCGCCCGGGGTTTCGTCGAGCGTCGGTGCGGGCACGGTGCGCATCGGTTCCGCCGAACTGACGACGCGCTGGTAGCCGAACACGGCGGCGGCCGCGATGGCGATCGCGCCGATGCGGCGCAGCATGGCCGCCCGCTGCCGCGGTGCGGAATCGCGAGTGGATGTCGGGATCATGAGTTGCTCCTTCGAAATGCGGGACGGAATGAGGTGGACGGCAGGCGGACGGGAGGCGGCGCGTGTGACGGCGTCCGCCACCGCGTCCGCCACTGCGTGCGCGTTCAGCCGAACGTAAACGCATAGGCATCGACGCCGGGATCGAGAAACTCGATCGAGAACGTGCGGTCGGCGATCGCGCCCGGCTGCCGGACGAGCTGGTACAGGCGTTGGCCGGTGACGGTGCCGTAGCCCTGCGCATCGACGTCCGCGCCGTGTGCCGCGCCGGGCGCCGCGCCGTCGAGCGTCACGCGGAAGCGCACCGGGCTGCCGTTCGCGCCCGGGCCGAGCACGAGGTGCAGGTCGCGCGCATGGAAGCGGTAGACGATCCGGCCGGACGGCGCGGCGAGCGTCGCGCGCTCGGCGCCGACCTGCCAGGTGCCGGCGAGGCCCCAGTCGTTCAGGTCGGGGTGCGCGGGCGCGTCGTAACGGTGTGCCGTGTCGCGCACGACACCGCCCGGTGACGTGAAGTCGTCCGCGCGCGCATAGCCGACATAGGTTTCGGGCGAGCGGACGTCCGCGCTGTCGGCCGCTGCGAGCGCGCCCTTCGCGGGTGCGCCGGCGAGCCCGAGCGGCACGTTCAGCGCCTCCGGGTGGCCGGCTTCGGCGAGCAGCGACTGGATCGCGCGTTCCGACTGCGCGTATTCGCCTTCGCCGAAGTGGTGGTGACGGATCCGCCCTTGCGCGTCGACGAAGTAGTGCGCGGGCCAGTATTCGTTGCCGAACGCGCGCCAGATCGCATAGCCGTTGTCGATCGCGACCGGGTAGTCGATGCCCAGGTCGTGCACGGCCTTCTTCACGTTGCCGAGGTCGCGCTCGAACGCGAACTCCGGTGCGTGCACGCCGATCACGACGAGGCCGTACGGCGCGTACTTGCGCGCCCAGGCGGTCGTGTACGGCAGCGTGCGCAGGCAGTTGATGCACGAATACGTCCAGAAATCGACGAGCACGACCTTGCCGCGCAGGCCGGCTGCGCTCAGCGGCGGCGAATTCAGCCACTGCACGGCGCCGTCGAGCGACGGCAGCGTGCCTTCGACGGGCAGCGCGGCCGGTGCCTGCGGCGCCGGCGTCGTGCCGGCGGTGCGCATCATCGCGCCGCCTGCCGCCGGTGCATCACCGGACGTCGCGGCCATCATCGCGCCGCCTGCCGCGGCACCGTTGCCGCTGGCGGTATCGCTCGTCGCGGACGTCGCCGCCGGTGCGCCATGCGAGCGGCCACCGAGCTGGTCGACGAGCTTCGTCTCGAGGCCGCCCGTCGTGACGGTCGACAACTGCGCGAGCGCCCCCGTGTCGAGGCCGAGCGCGATCGCGCCGACGCCGGCCAGCAGCGCCGCGCCGATCCCGCGCTTGATCCATTCGCCGGCGCCGAGCGAGCGCTTCATCGCGGCGAACACCTTGCCGCCGATCACGAGCGCGACGCCGAGCGACGTCGCCGCGCCGGCCGCATACGCAACCAGCAGCAGCGTCGTGCCGACGCTCGCGCCGCGCAGCGCCGCGCCGGTCAGCACGAGCCCGAGGATCGGACCCGCGCACGGCGCCCACAGCAGGCCGGTCGCGACGCCGAGCAGCAGCGACGACGCGGGGCCGGCCGGGCGGCCGTCGCGCTGTGCGAACCCGGTGAGGCGGTTGCCGGCCGCGACGAGCGGGCGCGTCAGGTGCTCGGCGAAGCGCGGCAGCAGCAGCGTCAGGCCGAACACCGCGAGCAGCACGATGGCGAGCCAGCGGCCGGCCTGGTTGGCCTGCGCGACCCAGCCGCCGCCGACCGCGGCGAGCGTCGCGACGACGGCGAACGTGAGCGCCATGCCGATCAGCAACGGCAGGCCGGTACGCACGAACGGCTGGTCGGCGCGCGCGAACACGAACGGCAGCACCGGCAGGATGCACGGGCTCAGGATCGTGAGCACGCCGCCGAGATAGGCAAGGACGATGAGCAGCATGGAGCGGTCTCCAGGGGTTCGGGAAGGCGGCGGCCGGTCAGGCGGCGGCCGGATGGAAGGCGAGCGCGAGCCCGTTCATGCAGTAGCGCAGGCCGGTGGGCGGCGGGCCGTCGTCGAACACGTGGCCGAGATGGCCGCCGCAGCGGCGGCAGTGCACTTCGGTGCGCGACATCCCGTACGACGGATCGAGCGCGGTCGCGACCGCGTGGTCGAGCGGCTTCCAGAAGCTCGGCCAGCCGGTGTGGCTGTCGAACTTGGTGTCCGACGAGAACAGCGCGAGGTCGCAGCCGGCGCACGCGAACGTGCCGTGGCGGTGCTCGCCGTTCAGCGGGCTGCTGTACGGCGGCTCGGTGCCGGCGTCGCGCAGCACCGTGTATTGGGCGGGCGTGAGGCGGCGGTGCCATTCGGCGTCGCTGCGGGTGATCTCGAACGGGGCGGCCGTCGGTCCGGCGGCGGGCGGCGCGGCGAACGCGCGGCCGACCAGCGCACGGCGGCCCGTCGACGACAGCGCCGCGAGTGCCGCAAGGCCGGTCGCGCCGGCGAACAGCAGATGTCTGCGGGTGGGCATGATGGGCTCCTGGAAGCAGGTCCTGAAAACATGCGCACAGAGTAGGAGGCGGGCGGTGTCGAAGTCCTCACGGAAAGTTAAATGAATCGTGATATATCGATCGGCGTCACCACCCGGGGTCGTGACGCCGAAGCGCTGACGCAATCTCGTCCGCGCCTGGCGCATTTCGGTAGATCGAGAATCCGCCGATCGTCCCGTTGAAAATACGGAGCATCGGCCGGATACCGCGAAGTAGCGGACCGCGCCGCGGCCTTGCCGGTCGCGTCATCATGTTCTTTACATTATCCTGCTGTCTCCAACCGCCCGCCCGATCCGATGAAGCGTCCGCCGTTCTCCACTCAACTCATCATGCTCTGGGCGCTCGTCGCGGCGCTCTGCGCGACGCTTGTCGCGGTGGTCTGGATCATGGCCAGTTCCGCCGAAGGGCAACAGATCGCCGACGCGCGGGCCGCGGGCGAAGCGGCCTGCGAAGCGGTCGCCTCGCGTTACGACGCGTCTTCCGCCTCGCCCGGCGCCGGATCCGGACCGGAACTGATGCACGCGATCCTCGACATCGTTCTGGCCCGCGCACCGGACATGGAGGGCGGATTCTGGCGATCCGGCGCGACACCTGCCGAGGGCAGTTTTCTCGCATACTCGTTTCCCACCTATCAGGGCAGCGGCATCAAGCGCGACGTTCCGGAAGCGGAAATGCCGCTGATCCTCCGGACGCTGCGCGCCGCGGTCGCGACGCACGCCACGACCGCGACCGTTGTCGAAGGCGCGCAGGATGCCGTGATTGCGGTGGCATGTCCGGTACGCACGGGATCGGGGCTGTTCGTGTGGATGCTGACGCGCGCGCGCCCGCCGCTGGGCCGTCACGGGGAACTGCTGGCAACGGGCCTCGCCGCCGTGCTCGCCGTGATTCTCGCGATCGCGGCGGCGCTGGTCGTGGCGCTGCGCCGATGGAAGCGCAATCTGGCACGGATCGAGAGCGGGCTCGGGCCGGACGGTCGCGAGCATCACCTTCCGTACGTCGGCGAACCCGATCTCGACCGGGTCATCGATGCGTTCAACGAGCGGGCGCGCCGCGCCGACCGGTTGCAGCAGCAGGCCGTCGAACTCCGCACGCGCCTCGCGCAGGCCGAACGCTTCGGCATGCTGGGCAAGCTGGCCGCGCAGGTCGCGCACGAGATTCGCAATCCGATGGGCGCAATGCGGCTGAAGGCAGAAAACGCGCTGGCCGGCGATGGCGGGCGGCAGCGGGATGCATTGCGCGTGATCCTGGCGCAGATCGAGCGCATCGATGCGCAACTGTCAGGCCTGCTCGCGCTGACGCAGCCGGTGCGCGCGCATGCGACACGTGTCGACGTCGATGCGTGGCTCGTACACGCGGTGGACGCGCACCGCGAGCTTGCGCAGCGGCAAGCGATCGACTTGACGTTGTCGCTCGAGGGTCACGTCGAACGACTCGCGCAGCCGGCGGATTTTCCCGCATTCGATCCCGACCAGATGCGGCGGGCGCTCGACAATCTGTTGCTCAACGCGCTGCGCCATGCCGGCGACGGCGGCGCGGTCACGCTTGCTGCCGCGCGTCGTGACGTTGCCGGACGTGACTGGCTGAGGATCACCGTGTCGGACAGCGGCCCCGGGGTTCCCGCCGCGCATCGCGAGCGGATTTTCGAACCGTTCGTGACGGGGCGTGCGGACGGCACCGGCCTTGGCCTTGCCGTCGTCCGCGAAGTCGCCGCCGCGCACGGCGGGCGGGCGTGGCTTGACGATGTACCGCGCGATGCATCATTCGTTATTGAAATCCCATGGCAACCCTCCTCATAGTCGACGACGACGCGGCATTTCGCGACGGCCTGGCCGAGACGCTGGCCGATCTCGGTCATCGGGTCGTCGAAGCCGCAACCGGGCGGGCGGCGTTGAGCACGCTGCGCGACGGCGGCCGCATCGATTGCATCTTTCTGGATTTCCGCCTGCCGGACCTGGACGGGCTCGCCGTCCTCGCGCAGTTGCGCGGCGATCCGGCACTGGCAGCCATTCCGGTCGTGATGCTGACGGCCCATGCGACCAGCGACAACACGATCGACGCAATGCGGCTCGGTGCGTTCGATCACCTGACGAAACCGATCGGGCGCCGCGACATCGCGCAACTGCTCGCGCGCATCGTTTCCGCGAACCAGCCGCCGGCGGCCGCCGAGCCGCACGGCGGCGGGTTCGCGCACGAACCCGCATCGAACCGCCCGCGGCTGCTGGGCGTGAGCGCGGCGATGCGCGACGTGCAAAAGCAGATCGGCCGCGCGGCGACGAGCGACGCGACCGTGCTCGTCACCGGCGAGACGGGCACGGGCAAGGAGGTGGCGGCCCGCGTGCTGCATGCCGCGTCGATGCGGCATGCCGGACCGTTCGTCGCGGTCAACTGCGCGGCGATTCCGGCCGATCTGCTCGAAAGCGAGCTGTTCGGGCATCGCCGCGGGGCGTTCACGGGCGCGCACGCCGATCGCGCCGGGCGGCTCGTCGAGGCCGACGGCGGCACGCTGTTCCTCGACGAGATCGGCGACATGCCCGCAGCCATGCAGGCCAAGCTGCTGCGCGCGCTGCAGGAGCGCCAGGTGACGCCGCTCGGTGCGGATCGCCCGACCGGCATCGACATTCGGGTGGTGGCCGCGACGCACCGCGATCTCGCCGCGGCCGTCGCGAACGGCACGTTTCGCGAAGACCTGTTTTATCGGCTGAACGTCATTCCGCTGCACCTGCCGCCGCTCGCGGAGCGCGTGGCCGACGTCCTGCCGCTTGCCGCGCATTTCCTGGCGTGCGCGGCAGGCGCGCGCCCGTTGCACCTGACGAACGACGCCCAGCGCGCATTGCTCGATCATCGCTGGCCGGGCAACGTTCGGGAATTGCGCAACGTGATGGAACGGGCCGCCGCGCTGGCGCCCGGGCCGGCCATCGCCGCAACCGATCTCGGGCTCGGCGACGTGCAGAAGCTTCAGTCCGGCGGCGACGCGCTCGCGCTGCCGGCCGGGCTGTTCGACATGCCGCTGCCCGATGCGCTGGCGGCGGTCGAGCGCGCCGCGATTTTGCGCGCGCTCGAGCGCGCGAACGGCAATCGCGCGGAGGCGGCGCGACAGCTCGGCATCGGCCGTCAGTCGCTCTATGCGCGCATCGCGCATCTGGGTATCGAGCGCGACGACTAGCGGTGCCGTCGAGGCTGTCGGCATTGCCGACAACCTGTGGGGAAACGTGTCGCGAAACCCGACACGTTCCGGGCGGTGCGGCGTCCGATGCCCCGCCTGGCGGGCGTGCGCATGCTGGCACGCGGGTTGCAGATAACGATGCATCGCAACCCTTTGCCGGAGCCCGTCATGATGTCGCATCCCTTCGCCAGCCGCTCGCGGCCGCCGCGCCGCACGGCTATTCACCGTACCTGTCGTGGACTGTGCGCCGTCGCGTTGATTGCCGCTGCGACGGCGAGCGCGGCGCAGATGCCGCCCCCGCCGGGTGTCGATGCGCCGCCCCCGCCCCCACCCCCGCCCAGGGCCGGCGTCGTGCCGCCTCCGCCGCCTTTGGCTGCCGTTCCCGGCAACGACATCGCACCGGATGCACTCGTGTCCGGCACGCTTTCGCGCCTGACGATCAACCCGGAAGGTGCGGTCGACGGCTTCGTGCTGACCGACGGGACGCTCGTTGGCGTGCCGCCGCATCTCGGCACGCAGCTGATCGCGCTCGTGCGGCCGGGCGAGCGCGTAACGGTGGCCGGCGAGCGTCGCTTCGGCGACGACATCCACGCGCGCGTCGTGCGCAATGATCGCACCGGCGCGTCGCTGTCCGACCAGCCGCCGCCGCCTGCCGCGCCGGTGCCGCCCGCGCTGCGCGGCGTCAATCTTGCCCGGCTCGGCGTGTCCGGCGTCGTGCGCCGCGTGACGCGCGCGCCGCGCGGCGAGCCGGACGGCGTCATGCTCGACAACGGCGCGATCGTCAAGCTGACCGTGCCGGCCGCCCAGCAGTTCGGCGGGCTGCTCGTGCCCGGTGCGCGTGTTGCGGCGGTCGGGTACGGCACGCGCAATGCCTATGGCGAAGCGCTGCAGGCCACGGCATTCGGCTCGCCGGGCCATGTCGTGAATCTCTATGACGATGTCGCGCGCTGATCGCGCGACGCCTTTCCGCTATTTCTCAAGGAGTCCTGCCATGCACTGGATCGATCCCGCCTGCCTGCCCGAAACGCGCGGCCGCGTCACGCAGTTCCTGCTCAACCCCCACGGGGAAATCGACGGCCTGATCCTGAACGGCGACTTTCAGATTCACGTGCCGCCGCATCTGGGCCGCGAGCTGGTCCGCCATGTCGAGGTGGGTGACCGCATCCGCGTGCGCGGCATCAAGGCGCGCGATGCCCGGATGATCGCGGCCGTGCAATTGACCGGGCGCGACGGTGTCGACCTCGTCGACAACGGGCCCGCGCACGCCGCACCGCGGCCGTCGCAGGCCGCCCGCAAGACGATGGAGATGAGCGGCGAAGTCGCGTTCACGCTATACGGCGCGAAAGGCGAGTTGAACGGCGCGTTGCTGACGAACGGTGTCGCGCTACGTATGCCGCCGCATGCGGCAGCCGAATTGAGCGACTATCTGCGTGCCGGTGTCCATGTCATGGCGTGGGGGCATGGCGTCGTCACGCCATACGGTGCCGTGCTCGAGGTGCACGAGATCGGCGAACTCGTCGACGCGGACGACGAATGACCGCGCGTCGACCATGAGACCGGCGCGCGCGCTCGAGGCGCTCAATTTCTTTCTGGCCGACGTGCAGGCCGGCATCGGCCCGTTCGTCGGCGTCATCCTGCTGTCGCGCGGCTGGAGTGCCGATGCGATCGGCTCGGTCATGGCGCTGGCCGGGTTCGCCGCGATGGCCGCGACGCCGTTCGCCGGGGCGCTCGTCGATGCGCTGCGCGCGAAGCGCGCGCTGATCGTCGCCGCGACGGCCGCGACGACGCTGGCATCGCTGGCGCTGATGGTTGCCGACGACTATCCGGTGGTGGCGGTGTCGCAGATCCTGGTCGCCGTCAGCGGCGCGGTGCTGGCGCCGGCCGTTGCGGGCGTGACGCTCGGTATCGCCCGCCCGCAGGGCTTCGACCGGCAGTTCGGCCGCAACCAGATGGTGAGCCACGCGGGCAACGTCGCCGGCGCGGCGCTCGCCGGGTGGCTCGGCTGGCATGCGGGATTCGACGCGGTGTTCGCGCTCGTCGCGGTCTTCACGATCCTCGCGATCGCGAGTACGTTGGCGATTCCCGGGCGGGCTATCGACCACGCGTGCGCGCGTGGCCTCGATGCGGAACCTGCGGCGCCGCGAACGAATGCCGCGTATCGAGATGCATGCGGAGATGCGTGCGCGGGAACGGCGACGTCGCGCGTCGGCGGCTTGCGCACGCTGGCCGCGAACCGGCCGCTGGTCGTGCTCGGCGCGTCGCTCGCGCTGTTCCATCTCGGCAACGCCGCGATGCTGCCGCTCTACGGGATGGGCGTGGTCGCCACCCATCGCAGCAACGCGACCGTGTTCACCGCGCAGACCATCGTCATCGCGCAGCTCGTGATGGTCGCGGCGGCGTGGCTCGCGCCTCGGCTGATTCGCGCGCAGGGTTACTGGCGCGTGCTGCTGCTTTCCTATCTGGTGTTGCCGGTGCGGGGCGCGCTTGCCGCGATGCTGATGAGCGAGGCGGGCGTCTGGCCGGTGCAAGTGCTCGACGGTATCGGTGCCGGCCTGCAAAGCGTCGTCGTGCCGGCGCTCGTCGTGCGCCTGCTGCACGGTTCCGGCCGCGTGAACGTCGGGCAGGGCGCCGTCGCGACCGCGCAGGGTATCGGCGCGGCGCTCAGTCCGGCGCTGGGCGGCGTGCTCGCGCAGCACTTCGGTTATCCGACCGCATTCGTCGTGCTGGGCGCCGTGTCGACGGGCTCGCTCGTGCTCTGGCTCGGCCATGCGCGCTCGCTGAGCGGCGTGTGCGGCAAGCCGGGCGATCTGTCGGCCACGTCGTCATGAACGTGCTTTCCCTCTTCATGCCATTCCAGGCCTGCCCGTGAATTCCGTTTCGCTTGCCTGGCTGATTGCCGCGTCGCCACGGCGGGTGGCGTCATGCGTCCGGTCGGCTGGCCCGGCGCGCATTCCGATCGATTCCAGGCCTGGCATTCTGTCGAGGCGTGCGGTGCGATGGCCTGACGGCGCATCGCACCCGGACGCGGTGCCAGAAGCGGCAGGGCATGGCGCTTCCAACCCGTGTGCGAGATCGAATCAGAACAAATGCTGGATGCCCGCATAGACACCCGTCTGGCTATGGCCGGGTGTCGGATTGTCGTTGTAGCCGCCGCCGGCGATCGGGCCGCCGGCACCCGCCGCGTTCGACTCCAGACCGAAGTTCGCGTTTTTGCTGTTGCGAACGGTAGCAATCTGCATGTCGAAGAGCGTGCGCTTCGAGATGTTGTACGTGCCGCCCACCGTATAGATGTTGGCGTTGCCGCCGCCATGGTTTGCGTTGACGTGATAGACGGCACCGGTCAAGGCCGCAGCCGGCGTCGCCTGCCACGTGACGCCGCCCCAGACTTGCTGCGTCGACGTAATCCCGTTGTTGGCGGTCGGCGCGCCGTTCGCGTGCGAGGCCTGATAGGCCGCCTGCAGCTTGAACTGGCCCAGGAATACGTTCACGCCCGCGAAGTACTCCCGGGAATAGTTGAACACGTCCGAGAACTTGCCGTTGACGTCGCGCGCCTCGTCGTAGATGCCGCGCACCTGGAAGTACGAATTCGTGTAGGTCAGTTGCAGGCCGTCGGCACGACCTTGTGCGGTCGTGCCGTTGCCATTCCAGCTGGTTGCGTTCGACAGCGAATACTGGCCGTACACGTCGAAACCGTAGAAGCTCGGCGACTGGTACGAAATGTTGTTGCTCGTCTTGTTCCAGTTGCGCCCGCGCACGAGCGAACCGGACGACCAGGACGTCTGGCCGAGCGGATCGAAGTCCCACAACCCGTTCGAAATCGAGAGCTCGCGGCCGAGCAGCAGCGTGCCGTAAGCGTCGTTGGAAAAACCGACCGTTGCCCAGCGATCCCAGATGGAGCCGGTACCGCCGAGGCTGCCGTTCATCGCATTGAACGAGCCTTCGAGGTGGAAGACCGCCTTGTTTCCACCGCCGAGATCCTCGGAACCTTTCAAGCCCCACAGGCTGGTACCCCAGTCGCCGCTCTCGGCACGCCAGCGGCTCGTCGTGCCGCCATTGCCGTTGGCAATGCCGCTCAGGTACTCGATGCCGGCGTCGAGGCGGCCGTAGAGCGTGACACTGCTTTGTGCGTGGGCGACGATGCCTGCGGACATCAACGTGGCGGTGAGTATTGCTTTTTTCATAATTGTCTCCAAACCTGTCAGAAAGAAAAAAACGTGTTACTGCGGCACAACAGACCCGGTAAGTTCTTTTATTGAATAAATTAAGGAAAACGAAATTATCTGTCGTGAAAAACGGATCGCGTATCAACAGGGAAAGTGAGATGTTCTTTGCTTGCGGCATGTCCAGCCGGGAAAACTGGACGAAAAGGTCTCCTTGGTCGGTATTGATGTGGGACGAAACTACTGGCGAGTCACGTAGTACAACTATTCATATATGAAATGCCGGACCGTCCGATGCTCATGAAGCCGGGCTTGGGCCAGCGCCCCTTGCCGACGATCCGGAGCGCGATCAGTCCGATCCACGATGCACGCCTAACGTGCAGCGAGCACCTCGAATCGGTAAGCGATTTCAGTTGGCGTGTCACGATTCAATGCAAGTGCCGTCCGGACACCGCGGGAATTGATCGGATTGGGCGCGAGCGAAGCCGCACGGCCAAGCTCGAATGCACTCGCGACCGGCTCGATGCCCACGCAGAGGTTGCGGCTGTTCCACGGCGCGTACGCACGTCCGCGGTTGCTGATCCACAACAGCAGTGACGGCAGCGCATCGGCATCCCAGGTCAGGCGATAGCGTGTGCCGGCGACGGCGTCGGTCATCGTGACGGAACCGTCGATTCCGCAGAGCTGCAGGATTTCTTCCGTGGGCTGCGCGAGCGGTAGCTGGTCGAATGCACCGAAACCGCCCTCGCCGAGCGGTACGCGCTCGAGTGTTTCGAACGTCGCGCCGGCCAGCGCGCTCGATACGCGCGGTTCCGGACCTGCCGGGTGCACCATGCCGAAACGGTATGTGCCGGGCTCGATTCGGAATGCGCCGGTGAGCGTCGGCAGCGCGAGATTCGGGTGCAGACCGATGGGGCAGCGAGCCGACTTGCGCGCTTCGATACGGAGAACGATGTCGAAGGCAGCGCGAGCCGGATCGGCGCGCACGATGCGAGTCAGTCGTGCGATCGACGATGTCTCGGGGTATTCGATTTCAATTTCGATCTCGTGTGCGGTTTGCCTCACGAGTGACCACACGCCGGTACAGCCGTAACCATGTTGAAGGTCGTCGCTGGAGTCGAGTGCGACGTCATCCGGGACGATCGGCGTTGCGGCGGCCTTCCGCCAGCCGGGGGGCAGTCGGTCGGGAGAGTAGGGAACACCGAATGGCACGCACGGGAATTCGCTTCGCATGACGCCCAGCAGCCCGGCGGGTTGCGGCTCCGCCTGGCCGATCCACGGCGCTTCGTAAAACGGACGGATCGTGCGGCCGCCTTGCTGTAATGCAATGCCGCCGAGCATACCCCCAGCTGCATGGAGATCGAGCGCGCCGTGCGCCCATTTGAGATGCCAGACTGTATCCATTGCTTCGTCAGGTGTAGTCGGAGAGAACGCTTCTACGATAGGAAGAGGCATGCCGGAGCGGGTCAGTTCTCTTCCTCGCTCCAGCAGGTGCCGTATCTCGCCAGCAACGCGCTGGCCTGCGCAGGCCCCCAGTTCCCGGCCGAATAGGGTTTGGGCGCAGTTTTCAGGTCGAGAATCGGCGCGACCCAGCGCCATGCGGCTTCCTGTTCGTCGCGACGCACGAACAGCGCGAGCCGGCCGGCGATCACGTCGAGCAACAGGCGCTGATACGCCTCCATCCGGTCTTGCTGAAAGAAGCGGTCGAACGCGAGATCGAGGTAGACGCCTTGCAAGGTCATGCCGAGCCCCGGCCGCTTCGCGAGCGTGCTCAGGCGAATCGATTCGTCCGGTTGCAGCTGAATCGTCAACCGGTTCGAGCCTGCCAGCAGCGCCGTTGGACCGAGCGTCGAATGCGGCGGGCGCTTGAACGTGACGACGATTTCAGCCACGCGTCGCGCCAGCCGCTTGCCGGTGCGCAGAAAGAACGGCACGCCGGCCCAGCGCCAGTTTTCGACCTCGGCCTTGAGCGCGACGAACGTTTCGGTCGGACTGTCGGCCCGGATCCCGGATTCGTCGAGGTAACCCGGTACCGACTCTCCGCGGACCACCCCCGCGCGATACTGTCCGCGCACGACGCTCTGATGCAAGGCTTCCTCGGTGAGCGGCTTGAGCGCGCGCAGCACGCGCAGCTTCTCGTCGCGGACGGCGTCGGCTTCCATCGACTGAGGCGGTTCCATGGCGACGATCGCAAGCAACTGCAGCAGATGGTTCTGCACCATGTCGCGCAGCGCGCCGGTCTGGTCGTAAAAGCCGCCGCGCCCGCCGACGCCGAGTTCCTCGGCAACCGTGATCTGAATGTTGTCGATCCATTCACGGCGCCACAGAGGCTCGAACATCACGTTGGCGAACCGCAGCGCGAACAGGTTCTGCACGGCTTCCTTGCCGAGGTAATGATCGATCCGGTAGATCTGCTCTTCGGAAAAAATCTGGCCGACCGCATCGTTGATCGCCGTCGACGACGCGAGATCGTAGCCCAACGGCTTTTCGAGCACGATTCGCGAGGTCGGCGGGGCAAGCCCTGCCTGCGCGAGCGCGCGGCAAATCGGCACGAACAGCGATGGCCCGGTCGCCAGATAGAAGATCTGGCGCGATGACGCCGGCGAGAGCGCGTCGGCCAGACGCGAGAAGGCGCCGGGCTGGCTTGCGTCGAGTGCCACGTACGAGAGCCGTTCGCGGAAGCCGCGCCATGCGCTTTCATCGAACCGGGCCTGCGTCAGATGCGGTCGCACCGAAGCGTCGACCCAGTCGAGGTAGCCGGCGGTATCGAGTTCGTTCTGCGCAACCGCGATGATGCGTCCTGCGGGGGCGAGCAGGCCATCACGGTGAGCGGAGTAGAGCGCCGGCAGGATCTTGCGCATCGCGAGATCGCCGGTGCCGCCGAACAGCACGAATTCGAACGGAGCCTGGGTATCGGAGAACGGGGTGTGCGCATTCATGGGGCTTCGCTCGCGGATGCGTTGGCCGATTCGATCAGCGCGTGTACTTCGGCCGCCGTCGGCGCATAGGCGCCGGCGTGCGAGGCAACGAGCGCCGCACAGGCGGCGGCGAATCGAAGATGTTCCGTCGCGGGCGCGTCCGGGCGCGTCAGCAGGCTCGCCATCCAGCTGCCGACGCACGCGTCGCCGCAGCCGACCGTGTCGGCGACCGTGACCTTGAAGCCCGGCTGAACCAGCGTTTCATGACCGGCGAAGAGTTCCATGCCGGCCGCGCCGCGCGTGACGAGCACCGCGGCGTGCGGCGCCCACGCACGGATTTGCGCGAGTGCGGCTGCCTCGTCGAATTCCGGGAACAGACCGGCGAGATCCTCGTCGGACACCTTGATGTAGTCCGAGAGACCGATCATCGTGCGCAAGGTGTCGCGGTACGACGGGTCGGCCATCGGCGCACGAAAGTTGGGATCGAACGAAATCCGCTTGCCGGCGGCGCGCGCCGCGAGCGCAAGGTCGATCAGACGCGAAGCGAGGGGCTCGCGCACCAGGCCGAGACAGCCGAAATGAATGATGTCGGCGGCGTCGAGCCAGTCCGAAGGCAACGCAGCGGGATCGAACGCGAGGTCGGCGCTATTCTCGCCGATGAAGAAATATTTCGGCGGCCGCGTCTCGACCACCATCGCAAGCAGCGGCGGGCGGTCGACCTGCTGCGTGAAGCGCATGTCGAGGCCGGCTTCGGCGCTCTTTCGCATGAGCTCGTCGCCGAATATGTCGGCGCTCACGGCACCGGCAAAGCCGGTCGGCGTGCCGAGGCGCGCGCCGACGCGCGCGACATTCCAGCATGCGCCGCCGGCAACGCTGTGCCAGCGGTTCGTGTCGTCTCGAATGAAATCGGTCAGGGCTTCGCCGAAGATGACCAGTCGCGGTAGCTTCATCATGGGATTCGGGAGATCAGGCCGCAGCGTGGCGCTGCGTCTTGAAGCGGTTGATCAGTTGGTTGGTCGAGCCGTCGTGCGAATGAATCTGCGCGGGGGTGAGTAACTCGCCCTCGATCGCAACCGCGAGCTTTTTGCCGAGTTCGACGCCCCATTGATCGAACGAATTGATCCGCCATACGACGCCTTGCACGAATACCTTGTGTTCGTACAACGCGATCAGCGCGCCGAGGGTTGCCGGATCGAGCGTGTCCAGGCAGATCGTGTTCGTGGGCCGGTCGCCTTCGAAATTGCGATGCGGTTCGGTCGTCGAGCGCGATCCGTTCATCAATGCCTCCGACTGCGCGAAACAGTTTGCGACGAGGACGGCATGGTGATGATCGAACGCGTGATGCGGCCGCATGCACACGATGAAGTCGGTCGGGATGATCGCGGTACCCTGGTGCAGGAGCTGGAAGAACGCGTGTTGCCCGTTCGTACCCGGCTCGCCCCAGATGACCGGGCCGGTGGCGTAATCGACGCGCTCGCCGCCGAGCGTCACCGATTTGCCGTTGCTTTCCATGTCGAGCTGCTGCAGGTATGCGGGCAACCGGTGCAGATAGTTGTCGTATGGCGCGATCAGCTGGCTCGTCGTACCGAGGAAGTTCTGATGCCAGATGCCGATCAGGGCGAGCAGGACGGGCAGGTTGCGGGCAAGCGGTGCTTGCGCGAAGTGACGGTCCATCGCGTGCGCGCCGTCGAGCAGTTGCTCGAACGCGTCCATGCCGGCCATGATCGCGATCGGCAACCCGATGGCGGACCACAGCGAGTAGCGTCCGCCCACCCAGTCCCAGAACGCGAACATGTTGTCGGTATCGATGCCGAATTCCGCAACGGCCGTGGCATTCGTCGAAACGGCGACGAAGTGGCGGGCGATCGCCGCGTCCGGCGCACCGCTGTCGAGTAGCCAGGCGCGGGCGGTGTGGGCGTTCAGGAGCGTCTCACGGGTCGTGAACGTTTTCGACGACACGATGAACAGCGTCGTCTCCGGGTTCACGCGCTTGAGCACTTCGGCGATGTCGGCTGCGTCCACGTTCGACACGAAATGCATCGTCAGCCGTTCGTGCGCGTAGGGCTTGAGCGCCTCGCACACCATCTTCGGCCCCAGGTCCGAGCCGCCGATGCCGATGTTGACGACGTCGGTGATCTCGCGGCCCGTGTGGCCGCGCCACTCACCGGAGCGAACCGCATGGGAGAAGCGCCGCATCCGGGCCAGCACGTCGCTGACCTGCCGCGACACGTCGACGTCGTCGACGATACGCGGCGTACCCGAACGGTCGCGTAGCGCGACGTGCAGCACCGCACGGTTCTCCGTGCGATTGATGCGCTCGCCGGCGAACATCGCGTCGCGATGCGCATCGACGCCCGCCTCCTGGGCGAGGGCGACCAGTAGGGCGATGGTTTCGTCGTCGACGGGGTTCTTCGAGTAATCGACGAAAAGCCCGGCCGCCTCGAGGCTGAAGCGCGATGCGCGCGTCGGGTCGCGGTCGAATCGTGCGCGAATCGACACGCCGGACAAGGCGTCCCGATGGCTGGCGAGCGCGCGCCACGCGCGCGTTTGGGTCAGTGAGGTCATGGTCGTGTCAGGCCTGGGATGCGTTGGGACGGGTCAGTGCGAGCTCCAGCCTTTGTAAGCCTTCACGTTGTCACGCGTGACGAGCGTCGGCTCGATCAGGATCATCGGGTTGGCCGGCTTCTGGCCGTTCATGATCCCGTAGCCGACGTTCACGGCCTGCTGCGCCATCGCCCACGGATCCTGGCTCGACGACGCCTGCACGAGCGTGTTCGACTTCAGCGCGACCTCGATGTCA
>NZ_CAJPGZ010000032.1:0-45739 GCF_905339865.1 Burkholderia sp. BCC1993
ATTCTCCTGCGGCCTTGCCACTAACTTTACAGTGGGATACTTCGGAGGGGAAAGGTCACTTGGGCGCTCGAAGCGTGCGCTACTCAAGCGCTGCACGCGCATCCTGCGCGTTTCACCATCCTGAGTCTTTCATCGACTATTGCTCGCATCTCCGGTCAAAAGAGTGATTCACGGCGACTCGGCGAAGAACGCCCTTGTGCTATTCGCAGTACGTGAGCTGAATCGACGCTGAGTTGTTTTCGTCGATGGAGGCCAACCCGTGCTCGCGAAAAGCAACAGCGCGGACTTCCGACGGGATCTAACCGGCGGGCGGATCCTGCGTATTGCGCGGCCAGCCAGTCGACGCAGATACCCGCGGATTCGCCGTGACACACGCGAATTACTCATCGAACTCGCAATCAAAATCGCCGACGTTGAACGCGGATCGCAGAGATAAGACGATTAATAGCTTGAATTGATGGATCGAGCATCGCCGGACAACGAGTGGCCGACGCCGACGAGCTCGTGTCGCATGTCGGCCTCCCCGTGTCCTCATCCGTATGACACATCGCATATGCGCCTGGGTTAAAGCCGACCAACGCAGGTATCCGCGCTCAACTGGAGGAGGCGCGTCTTATCGACGTGCCTGATGTCACGTGCACAGAGCAGCTTCGCTGCGTTAGGCCGACCAAGCGTCATGTGGCCCCGCTTTCACGACGGTTCGATGCGATGCGCGATGAATTGCTGCACATTGGGTGCTACGGCAACGTGCAGGCGCTATGCGGTCGCCATTCGCGCATCCGCAGATAGTCGCGTATCAGCGGACGCAGCGTATCAAGACAGGCTCGGTTGCCGGTGTCGTCCCGGGGGCTGCCTCCTCGCTGCCGGCGGCGCTAAGGTAGGTTGAAGCATCCTTTGGTAGCCATGTCAACTCGCTCGCTCCCGGGGCGCCGCGTTCTCTGACGTTGCCTTGTTGCAGGCCGCAGTGAAGCAATCAGCATCGACGGCCGGTTTCAACGCGTCGTACGCAATACGTGCCGCCGGGGCTTGCCTATCCTCCGGCGGCATGGCTCCAGGGAAGCGTCTGCTGCCAGATCCTCGCGATCCTTTCCGTGCGGCACCGCGAGCTTTCGGTACCGTCCGCATGCGCCATGGGATTGGCGAAGATCAGTGCGGCGGCAAGAAGGGAGGTTGGATTTTGCTTGGGGCGGCAGAGACGCAGGGGATGGCTCGGTGCGATCGCGCGACACGGAATGGTGCCGCGCCTGTCTTTCGTTCCGAATGATGAAGCGAGCGGCGACCGGAGGCGACTTCGTTCTGCAGGATCGATTCCGGTATTGAGGTGAAGCGGGGAGAGCTGCAAGGCTTTACTCGCGAATCCAGGCTCAGTGCTGGCGTGTTGGCAACCGTTGCGTGGAAGCCGCCTGCCCCTTTGCTTGGCATGCGTTTGCACGTCAGCATCAATCGATTGTCAGCCCGTCTCAACCCCTGATGGCGGCGTCCATCAACTCACCGGCATGGAAATTGCAAATTTTTTGCGTCTACCCCTTGGCGTTATGCGCGGGAGGTCGTATGATGGCGGTCTTTCGTTTTCAGCAAAGATGCAAATCGAAGCTGAAGGCGGAGTCTGACGAAGATGTGGGCGCCGATCGGCGATCCTCTCGTGCTTGCCTCAGCCGGGCGGGCGCGGGTGTCGGGTGAGTCGCGCGGCGCGCTGGAAGAGAATGAAAATAATCTTCCAGATGTGCTTGACAAGAGTGCGATGCACCCCCATAATCGTCAGTTCTCTACGGAGGGGTGCCCGAGTGGCTAAAGGGGGCAGACTGTAAATCTGTTGGCTTACGCCTACGTTGGTTCGAATCCAACCTCCTCCACCAAGATATCAGCGCAGTGAGCGGTAAGGAATCGTTAGTGGCCCGTGCGGGTGTAGCTCAATGGTAGAGCAGAAGCCTTCCAAGCTTACGACGAGGGTTCGATTCCCTTCACCCGCTCCAGACCGCTAAGTTGAAGCGTAAAGCGCCCATGTGGCTCAGTGGTAGAGCACTCCCTTGGTAAGGGAGAGGTCGGCAGTTCGATCCTGCCCATGGGCACCAGCAGTAAAAAGTCAGTGTCTTGTTTGCGCGCGGCGCAACCTGTGAAATTCCTTTTGGGAGTCGAAAATGGCCAAGGGTAAATTTGAGCGGACCAAGCCGCACGTGAACGTTGGTACGATTGGTCACGTTGACCACGGCAAGACGACGCTGACGGCAGCGATCACGACGGTGCTGACGAAGAAGTTCGGCGGCGAAGCGAAGGCTTACGACCAGATCGACGCGGCACCGGAAGAAAAGGCGCGCGGCATCACGATCAACACGGCACACGTCGAGTACGAAACGGCTAACCGCCACTACGCACACGTCGACTGCCCGGGCCACGCTGACTATGTGAAGAACATGATCACGGGCGCAGCGCAGATGGACGGCGCGATCCTGGTTTGCTCGGCAGCAGACGGCCCGATGCCGCAAACGCGCGAGCACATCCTGCTGGCGCGTCAGGTTGGTGTTCCGTACATCATCGTGTTCCTGAACAAGTGCGACATGGTGGACGACGCTGAACTGCTCGAGCTGGTCGAGATGGAAGTTCGCGAACTCCTGTCGAAGTACGACTTCCCGGGCGACGACACGCCGATCGTGAAGGGTTCGGCGAAGCTGGCGCTGGAAGGCGACACGGGCGAGCTGGGCGAAGTGGCGATCATGAGCCTGGCCGACGCGCTGGACACGTACATTCCGACGCCGGAGCGTGCAGTTGACGGCGCGTTCCTGATGCCGGTGGAAGACGTGTTCTCGATCTCGGGCCGTGGTACGGTGGTGACGGGTCGTGTCGAGCGCGGCATCGTGAAGGTCGGCGAAGAAATCGAAATCGTCGGTATCAAGCCGACGGTGAAGACGACCTGCACGGGCGTTGAAATGTTCCGCAAGCTGCTGGACCAAGGTCAGGCAGGCGACAACGTCGGTATCCTGCTGCGCGGCACGAAGCGTGAAGACGTGGAGCGTGGCCAGGTTCTGGCGAAGCCGGGTTCGATCACGCCGCACACGCACTTCACGGCTGAAGTGTACGTGCTGAGCAAGGACGAAGGCGGCCGTCACACGCCGTTCTTCAACAACTACCGTCCGCAGTTCTACTTCCGTACGACGGACGTGACGGGCTCGATCGAGCTGCCGAAGGACAAGGAAATGGTGATGCCGGGCGACAACGTGTCGATCACGGTTCGCCTGATCGCTCCGATCGCGATGGAAGAAGGTCTGCGCTTCGCAATCCGCGAAGGTGGCCGTACCGTCGGCGCCGGCGTCGTCGCAAAGATCATCGAGTAAGCCAGTTATTCGTTGATCGACAGTTTTGGGGCTGGCAACAGCCGGCCCCAGCATGGTTTAGGGGTATAGCTCAACTGGCAGAGCGTCGGTCTCCAAAACCGAAGGTTGGGGGTTCGATTCCCTCTGCCCCTGCCAAAAATCGCCACGTGTCCCACGTGGCATTTGTTTTAAGGTGTTATGGCGAATCCATCCGTCGAAACTGTAAATACCTCCGGCGATAAGCTGATGCTGGCCCTGGGCGTATTGCTGGTCTTGGCCGGATTCGTGGGCTTCTTCTGGCTGGCCAACCAGCAGTGGTATGTCCGCGGTGCCGCATTGGCGGTAGGTATCATCGCCGGCGTGGCCGTCGGCCTGATGTCCGCGCCTGGCAAGAGCCTCATCGCGTTTGCCAAGGATTCGTACAAGGAAGTCCGCAAGGTCGTTTGGCCCACCCGCAAGGAAGCAACGCAAACCACACTCGTCGTGTTTGGTTTCGTGCTCGTGATGGCGATTTTCCTCTGGTTGAGTGACAAATCGATCGAATGGGTGATTTTCTCGGCGATTCTGGGTTGGAAATGATATGAGCGATACTCCGGCATCCCCGAGCGGAAAGCGTTGGTACGTCGTGCACGCCTACTCCGGTATGGAGAAGAGCGTGCAGCGTGCGCTTCAGGAGCGCATCGAACGTGCTGGCATGCAGGATAAATTCGGTCAGATCCTGGTTCCGACCGAAGAAGTGGTCGAAGTCAAAGGTGGCCACAAGGCAGTAACCGAGCGTCGTTTCTTCCCCGGCTACGTGCTGGTGGAAATGGAAATGACGGACGAAACGTGGCACCTCGTGAAGAACACGGCGAAGGTCACGGGTTTCGTCGGCGGTGCACGCAACCGCCCGACACCGATTTCCCCGAAGGAAGTCGAAAAGATCATGTCGCAGATGCAGGAAGGCGTCGAGAAGCCGCGCCCGAAGACCCTGTTCGAAGTTGGCGAGATGGTGCGTGTCAAGGAAGGTCCGTTCACGGACTTCAACGGCACGGTCGAAGAAGTCAACTACGAAAAATCGCGCGTGCGTGTGTCGGTCACGATCTTTGGCCGATCCACTCCGGTCGAACTCGAGTTCGGCCAGGTCGAAAAAGTTTGATCCCGATTCGGTGGGCAGCCTCGGCTGCCCACCTTCGCGCTTACGGTCCGCGTCATGGCCGTTGAGGAGCGTCAGTAGCCAGCGGCGAACGCGCGTTATCACTCACCGAACGTCGTCTGGCGTTCCAACGAGGTTTACAAATGGCAAAGAAGATTGTCGGCTTTATCAAGCTGCAGATTCCTGCAGGTAAAGCCAACCCGTCGCCGCCGGTCGGTCCGGCACTGGGCCAGCGCGGCCTGAACATCATGGAGTTCTGCAAGGCGTTCAACGCGCAGACTCAAGGCATGGAACCGGGTCTGCCGGTGCCGGTGGTCATCACGGCATACGCTGACAAGAGCTTCACGTTCGTGATGAAGACGCCGCCGGCGACCGTCCTGATCAAGAAGGCGGCGAAGGTGGACAAGGGTTCGAGCAAGCCGCACACCGACAAGGTCGGTTCGATCACGCGCGCTCAAGCCGAAGAAATCGCGAAGACCAAGATGCCGGACCTTACGGCAGCTGATCTGGACGCAGCCGTTCGCACCATCGCTGGTAGCGCACGCTCGATGGGCATCACTGTGGAGGGCGTGTAAATGGCTAAGATCTCCAAGCGCCGTCAGGCATTTGCCGCCAAGGTCGACCGTCAGAAGCTGTACGCGATCGAAGACGCACTGGCACTCGTGAAGGAATGCGCGAGCGCGAAGTTCAACGAATCGATCGACGTCGCAGTCCAGCTCGGCATCGATGCGAAGAAGTCGGACCAGGTCGTTCGTGGTTCGGTCGTTCTGCCGGCAGGTACGGGCAAGTCGGTTCGCGTTGCCGTGTTCGCGCAAGGCGAGAAGGCCGAGCAGGCTCGTGCAGCAGGCGCGGAAATCGTCGGTATGGAAGACCTGGCTGAGCAGATCAAGGCTGGCCAGATGGACTTCGACATCGTGATCGCTTCGCCGGACACGATGCGTATCGTCGGTACGCTCGGTCAGATCCTCGGCCCGCGCGGCCTGATGCCGAACCCGAAGGTCGGCACGGTCACGCCGGACGTCGCAACCGCCGTCAAGAACGCGAAGGCTGGTCAGGTGCAATTCCGTGTCGACAAGGCCGGTATCATCCACGCGACCATCGGCCGTGCATCGTTCGAATCGACCGCACTGCGTTCGAACCTGTCGGCGCTGATCGAAGCGCTGCAGAAGGCCAAGCCGGCAACGAGCAAGGGCGTCTACCTGCGCAAGATCGCACTGTCGAGCACGATGGGCGTCGGCGTGCGTGTCGACCAGGCTACGCTGGCAGCGTAAGAAAGTATTCGGGCTGCTTCGTTCGCGAAGCGGCCTACATGGGCTTTGGGCGGTTGTTCGTGCAGTTGGGCGGGCAACCGGTTATCAAAGACCGTTGGTGGGACGCAGCAGGCAGGTGATCCCTTAATTCAAGCCAACGCAGATGGCGAACCCGAAAAAGTTTTGCAGTGGTGAAGCCGCAGGTCGTGAAGCGATTCACGGCGTGAGGTGGAAATACTCCTAACGAGGTCGGACGCCGTTGTTGAACGAGGTACGTGAGGTTTCGTGCCGAACGTATCGTTTCTGGAGGCTAACCGTGCCGCTTAATAGAGAAGACAAGCAAGCCGTCGTCGCTGAGGTTTCCGCGCAAGTCGCGAAGGCCCAGACCGTTGTGCTGGCTGAGTATCGTGGAATTGCGGTTGGCGATCTGACCAAGCTGCGCGCGAAAGCGCGTGAGCAACAGGTTTACCTGCGCGTGTTGAAGAACACGCTGGCGCGTCGCGCTGTTGAAGGTACGCCTTTTGCTCCGCTGGCAGAGCAGATGACTGGTCCGCTGATCTACGGCATCTCGGAAGATGCAATTGCCGCTGCGAAGGTCGTTCACGACTTCAGCAAGAGCAATGACAAGTTGGTCATCAAGGCTGGTTCGTTCGATGGCAAGGTGATGGACAAGGCTGGCGTGCAAGCGCTGGCAAGCATCCCGAGCCGCGAAGAACTGCTCTCGAAGCTGCTGTTCGTTATGCAATCGCCTGTTTCGGGCTTCGCGCGTGCTCTGGCCGCGCTCGCCGAGAAGAAGCAAGCGGAAGCTGCGTAAGCGAACGTGCATCAGCGTTACTGATCGCTGGCTGTATCCGAATTCAATTTAGGAGTATTTCAAATGGCAATCGCAAAAGAAGACATCCTGGCAGCAGTCGAAGGGATGACCGTTCTGGAACTGAACGAACTGGTCAAGGCGTTCGAAGAGAAGTTTGGCGTGTCGGCAGCTGCGGTGGCAGTCGCTGGCCCGGCAGGCGGCGGCGCTGCTGCTGCAGCAGAAGAGAAGACCGAATTCACGGTCGTTCTGACTGAAGCAGGCAGCAACAAGGTTGCAGTCATCAAGGCAGTTCGCGAACTGACGGGCCTGGGCCTGAAGGAAGCGAAGGACGTCGTTGACGGCGCACCGAAGGCTGTCAAGGAAGGCGTCGACAAGGCTGCTGCTGAAGAAGCCAAGAAGAAGCTGGAAGAAGCTGGCGCGAAGGTCGAAGTCAAGTAAGTTTCGACGCGCTGTGCGAAGGCTGGCGGTATTTTCACCGCCGGCCTTTTTGTGCTTTGTGGGGACGTTATTCTGGCACTCATTCGGGAGCCCGAATAATCGGCCCCAGAAGCCAAAGAAAACCGCCAAATCGTTGTCAATGCATCGATTGGCGTTTCTCTTTGTCTTCTGAAGCGACTGCAGAAGGCAAGTTTGGTCGGGTAGCGGGCAACACAGGCATCCGCTGCCGTCAGCCAGCGGTTGGTAGCGGCCAACCACCAAGCTTCTCGGCTCGTTCAAGCCGTTGGACGGCCATCGGGTCTCAGTCGGTGAACACTCGGGTTTGAAACGTCCAGGTATTCCGCCTCGACAGCACCCGCCGTGATTCGGAGATCGTATGCAATATTCCTTCACCGAGAAGAAGCGCATTCGCAAGAGTTTCGCGAAGCGCCCCATCGTTCACCAAGTTCCGTTCTTGCTGGCCACCCAGCTTGAATCATTCAGCACGTTTCTGCAAGCCGATGTGCTTGGCGCGCAACGCAAGCCTGAAGGTTTGCAGGCCGCATTCACGTCGGTATTTCCCATTGTTTCGCACAACGGCTTCGCGCGCCTCGAGTTCGTGAGCTATGCGCTGTCCTCGCCGGCATTCAACATCAAGGAATGCCAGCAGCGTGGCCTGACGTACTGCTCCGCGCTGCGCGCGAAGGTCCGCCTCGTCATCCTCGACAAGGAATCGCCGAACAAGCCGGTCGTCAAGGAAGTGAAGGAGCAGGAAGTGTACATGGGCGAAATTCCGCTCATGACGCCGACGGGCTCATTCGTCATCAACGGCACCGAGCGTGTCATCGTCTCGCAGCTGCACCGTTCGCCGGGCGTGTTCTTCGAACACGACAAGGGCAAGACGCACAGCTCGGGCAAGCTGCTGTTCTCGGCTCGGATCATTCCGTACCGCGGCTCGTGGCTCGACTTCGAATTCGATCCGAAGGACATCCTGTACTTCCGCGTCGACCGTCGCCGCAAGATGCCGGTCACGATCCTGCTGAAGGCCATCGGCCTCACGCCGGAACAGATCCTCGCGAACTTCTTCGTGTTCGACAACTTCACGCTGATGGGCGAAGGCGCGCAACTCGAGTTCGTGCCCGAGCGCCTGCGTGGTGAAGTCGCGCGCTTCGACATCACGGATCGTGATGGCAAGGTCATCGTCCAGAAGGACAAGCGGATCAACGCGAAGCACATTCGCGACCTCGAAGCCGCGAAGACCAAGTTCATCTCGGTGCCGGAAGACTATCTGCTCGGCCGCGTGCTGGCGAAGAACGTCGTCGACGGCGACACCGGCGAAGTGATCGCGAGCGCGAACGACGAAGTCACGGAAAGCGTGCTCGAGAAGCTGCGCGAAGCGGACATCAAGGACATCCAGACGCTCTACACGAACGATCTGGATCAGGGTCCGTACATCTCGTCGACGCTGCGTGTCGACGAAACGACCGACAAGACGGCCGCGCGCATCGCGATTTACCGCATGATGCGTCCGGGCGAGCCGCCGACCGAAGAAGCGGTCGAGGCGCTGTTCAACCGTCTGTTCTACAGCGAAGAAGCGTACGACCTGTCGAAGGTCGGCCGTATGAAGTTCAACCGCCGTGTCAGCCGTGACGAGATCACCGGCCCGATGACGCTGCAGGACGACGACATCCTCGCGACGATCAAGATCCTCGTCGAGCTGCGCAACGGCAAGGGCGAAGTGGACGACATCGACCACCTCGGCAACCGTCGCGTGCGTTGCGTCGGCGAACTGGCGGAAAACCAGTTCCGCGCGGGTCTCGTGCGTGTCGAGCGCGCGGTCAAGGAACGCCTCGGCCAGGCCGAAAGCGAAAACCTGATGCCGCACGACCTGATCAACTCGAAGCCGATTTCGTCGGCGATCCGCGAGTTCTTCGGTTCGTCGCAGCTGTCGCAGTTCATGGACCAGACCAACCCGCTGTCGGAAATCACGCACAAGCGCCGTGTTTCCGCACTCGGCCCGGGCGGTCTGACGCGCGAACGCGCAGGCTTCGAAGTGCGTGACGTGCACCCGACCCACTATGGCCGCGTGTGCCCGATCGAAACGCCGGAAGGTCCGAACATCGGTCTGATCAACTCGCTCGCACTGTATGCGCACCTGAACGAGTACGGCTTCCTCGAGACGCCGTACCGCAAGGTCGTGGACAGCAAGGTGACCGACCAGATCGACTACCTGTCGGCGATCGAGGAAGGCCGCTACATGATCGCGCAGGCGAACGCCGCGATCGACGAGAACGGCACGCTGATCGACGAACTCGTGTCGTCGCGTGAAGCCGGCGAAACGATGATGGTCACGCCGGACCGTATCCAGTACATGGACGTCGCGCCGTCGCAGATCGTGTCGGTTGCAGCTTCGCTGATCCCGTTCCTCGAGCACGACGATGCGAACCGTGCACTGATGGGTTCGAACATGCAGCGTCAGGCCGTGCCGTGTCTGCGTCCGGAAAAGCCGGTCGTCGGTACGGGCATCGAGCGCACCTGCGCGGTCGACTCGGGCACGACGGTTCAGGCGTTCCGCGGCGGCGTCGTCGACTATGTCGACGCAGGCCGTATCGTGATTCGCGTGAACGACGACGAAGCGGTCGCGGGTGAAGTCGGTGTCGACATCTACAACCTGATCAAGTACACGCGTTCGAACCAGAACACGAACATCAACCAGCGTCCGATCGTGAAGATGGGCGACAAGGTCTCGCGCGGCGACGTGCTGGCCGACGGCGCCTCGACGGACCTGGGCGAGCTCGCGCTCGGCCAGAACATGCTGATCGCGTTCATGCCGTGGAACGGCTACAACTTCGAAGACTCGATCCTGATCTCGGAGAAGGTTGTCGCGGACGATCGCTACACGTCGATCCACATCGAAGAGCTGAACGTCGTTGCACGCGACACGAAGCTCGGACCGGAAGAAATCACGCGCGACATCTCGAACCTGGCGGAAGTCCAGCTCGGCCGTCTCGACGAATCGGGCATCGTGTACATCGGTGCGGAAGTCGAAGCGGGCGACGTGCTGGTCGGCAAGGTCACGCCGAAGGGCGAGACCCAGCTGACGCCGGAAGAGAAGCTGCTGCGCGCGATCTTCGGTGAGAAGGCTTCGGACGTGAAGGACACGTCGCTGCGCGTGCCGTCGGGCATGAGCGGCACCGTGATCGACGTCCAGGTGTTCACGCGTGAAGGCATCCAGCGCGACAAGCGTGCGCAACAGATCATCGACGACGAACTGAAGCGCTACCGTCTCGACCTGAACGACCAGCTGCGCATCGTGGAAGGCGACGCGTTCCAGCGTCTCGCACGCATGCTGGTGGGCAAGGTCGCGAACGGCGGTCCGAAGAAGCTCGCGAAGGGCACGAAGATCGACCAGGCTTACCTGGAAGATCTCGACCACTACCACTGGTTCGACATCCGCCTCGCGGACGACGAAGCAGCGGCATCGCTCGAAGCGATCAAGAACTCGATCGAAGAGAAGCGTCACCAGTTCGACCTCGCGTTCGAAGAGAAGCGCAAGAAGCTCACGCAAGGCGACGAACTGCCGCCGGGCGTGCTGAAGATGGTCAAGGTGTACCTCGCGGTGAAGCGCCGCCTGCAGCCTGGCGACAAGATGGCAGGCCGTCACGGTAACAAGGGTGTCGTGTCGAAGATCGTCCCGATCGAAGACATGCCGTACATGGCCGACGGCCGTCCGGCAGACGTCGTGCTGAACCCGCTCGGCGTGCCGTCGCGGATGAACGTGGGTCAGGTTCTGGAAGTGCACCTCGGCTGGGCCGCGAAGGGTCTCGGCTGGCGGATCGGTGAAATGCTGCAGCGTCAGGCGAAGATCGAGGAAATGCGCGCGTTCCTGACGAAGATCTACAACGACTCGGGTCGCCAGGAAGACCTGGAAAGCTTCACCGACGACGAGATCCTCGAACTCGCGAAGAACCTGCGCGAAGGCGTGCCGTTCGCAACGCCGGTGTTCGACGGTGCGACCGAGGAAGAAATGGGCAAGATGCTCGACCTCGCGTTCCCGGACGACATCGCTGAACAGCTCGGAATGAACCCGTCGAAGAACCAGGTCCGCCTGTACGACGGCCGCACGGGTGAAATGTTCGAACGTCGCGTGACGCTCGGCTACATGCACTACCTGAAGCTGCACCACTTGGTCGACGACAAGATGCACGCGCGTTCGACCGGCCCGTACTCGCTCGTCACGCAGCAGCCGCTGGGTGGTAAGGCGCAGTTCGGTGGCCAGCGTTTCGGTGAAATGGAAGTGTGGGCACTCGAAGCGTACGGCGCGTCCTACGTGCTGCAGGAAATGCTGACGGTGAAGTCGGACGACGTGAACGGCCGGACCAAGGTCTATGAGAACCTGGTCAAGGGCGATCACGTGATCGATGCAGGCATGCCGGAATCCTTCAACGTGCTCGTGAAGGAAATCCGCTCGCTCGGTATCGACATCGATCTCGACCGCAATTAATCGGACTACGGAGAGAAAGCAATGAAAGCTCTGCTCGATCTATTCAAGCAAGTCCAACAGGAAGAAGTTTTCGACGCGATCAAGATCGGTCTGGCTTCGCCTGACAAGATCCGTTCGTGGTCGTTCGGCGAAGTGAAGAAGCCGGAGACCATCAACTACCGTACGTTCAAGCCGGAACGCGATGGTCTCTTCTGCGCGAAGATCTTCGGGCCGATCAAGGACTACGAGTGCCTGTGCGGCAAGTACAAGCGTCTGAAGCACCGCGGCGTGATCTGCGAGAAGTGCGGCGTCGAAGTGACGCTGGCGAAGGTACGTCGCGAACGGATGGGCCACATCGAACTGGCCTCGCCGGTCGCGCACATCTGGTTCCTGAAGTCGCTGCCGTCGCGTCTGGGCATGGTGCTCGACATGACGCTGCGCGACATCGAACGCGTGCTGTACTTCGAAGCCTATGTGGTGATCGAACCGGGCATGACGCCGCTGAAGGCGCGGCAGATCATGACCGAAGAGGATTACTACAACAAGGTCGAGGAATACGGCGACGAATTCCGTGCCGAGATGGGCGCGGAAGGCGTGCGTGAACTGCTGCGCGCGATCAACATCGACGAGCAGGTCGAGACGCTGCGCACCGAGCTGAAGAACACCGGCTCGGAAGCGAAGATCAAGAAGTACGCGAAGCGCCTGAAGGTCCTCGAGGCATTCCAGCGCTCGGGCATCAAGCCCGAGTGGATGATCCTCGAAGTGCTGCCGGTGCTGCCGCCGGAACTGCGTCCGCTCGTGCCGCTGGACGGCGGCCGTTTCGCGACGTCGGACCTGAACGACCTGTATCGCCGAGTGATCAACCGTAACAACCGGTTGAAGCGTCTGCTCGAGCTGAAGGCGCCTGAAATCATCGTCCGCAACGAAAAGCGGATGCTGCAGGAAGCCGTCGACTCGCTGCTCGACAACGGTCGTCGCGGCAAGGCGATGACGGGCGCGAACAAGCGTCCGCTGAAGTCGCTCGCCGACATGATCAAGGGCAAGGGCGGTCGTTTCCGTCAGAACCTGCTGGGCAAGCGCGTCGACTACTCGGGCCGTTCGGTCATCGTGGTCGGCCCGACGCTGAAGCTGCACCAGTGCGGTCTGCCGAAGCTGATGGCGCTCGAGCTGTTCAAGCCGTTCATCTTCAACAAGCTGGAAGTGATGGGCGTTGCGACGACCATCAAGGCTGCGAAGAAGGAAGTCGAGAACCAGACGCCGGTGGTGTGGGACATCCTCGAAGAGGTGATCCGCGAGCACCCGGTGATGCTGAACCGTGCGCCGACGCTGCACCGTCTCGGTATCCAGGCGTTCGAGCCGGTCCTGATCGAAGGCAAGGCGATTCAGCTGCACCCGCTCGTCTGCGCGGCGTTCAACGCCGACTTCGACGGTGACCAGATGGCCGTTCACGTGCCGCTGTCGCTCGAAGCGCAGATGGAAGCGCGTACGCTGATGCTGGCGTCGAACAACGTGCTGTTCCCGGCCAACGGCGATCCGTCGATCGTGCCGTCGCAGGATATCGTGCTGGGTCTGTACTACGCGACCCGCGAAGCCGTCAACGCCAAGGGCGAAGGCCTGTCGTTCACCGGCGTGTCGGAAGCGATCCGCGCGTACGAGAACAAGGAAGTCGAGCTCGCATCGCGCGTCAACGTGCGGATCACCGAAATGGTCCGCAACGAGGACACGTCGGAAGGCGCGCCGCAGTTCGTGCCGAAGATCTCGTTGTACGCGACGACCGTCGGTCGCGCGATCCTGTCGGAGATCCTGCCGCACGGCCTGCCGTTCTCGGTGCTGAACAAGCCGCTGAAGAAGAAGGAAATTTCGCGCCTGATCAACACCGCATTCCGCAAGTGCGGTCTGCGTGCGACGGTGGTGTTTGCCGACCAGCTGATGCAGTCGGGTTTCCGTCTCGCGACGCGCGCCGGCATTTCGATCTGCGTGGACGACATGCTCGTGCCGCCGCAGAAGGAAACGATCGTCGGCGACGCCGCGAAGAAGGTGAAGGAGTACGACCGCCAGTACATGTCGGGTCTCGTCACCGCGCAGGAACGCTACAACAACGTGGTCGACATCTGGTCGGCAACGTCGGAAGCGGTCGGCAAGGCGATGATGGAGCAGCTGTCGACGGAGCCGGTGACGGACCGCGACGGCAACGAGACGCGCCAGGAATCGTTCAACTCGATCTACATGATGGCCGACTCGGGCGCCCGGGGTTCGGCGGTTCAGATTCGTCAGCTGGCCGGTATGCGAGGCCTGATGGCGAAGCCGGACGGCTCGATTATCGAGACGCCGATTACCGCGAACTTCCGCGAAGGTCTGAACGTGTTGCAGTACTTCATCTCGACCCACGGTGCACGTAAGGGTCTGGCTGATACGGCACTGAAGACCGCGAACTCGGGTTACCTGACGCGTCGTCTCGTCGACGTCACGCAGGATCTGGTGGTGGTCGAGGACGATTGCGGCACGTCGAACGGCGTCGCGATGAAGGCTCTGGTCGAAGGCGGTGAAGTCGTCGAAGCGCTGCGCGACCGTATCCTCGGCCGCGTTGCGGTCGCGGACGTCGTGAACCCGGAAACGCAGGAAACGGTGTACGAATCGGGCATGCTGCTCGACGAAACGGCGGTCGAGGAAATCGAACGCCTCGGCATCGACGAAGTGCGCGTGCGCACGCCGCTGACCTGCGAAACGCGTTACGGTCTGTGCGCGGCCTGCTACGGCCGTGACCTCGGCCGCGGCTCGCTCGTGAACGTCGGCGAAGCAGTCGGCGTGATCGCGGCACAGTCGATCGGTGAACCGGGCACGCAGCTGACGATGCGTACGTTCCACATCGGTGGTGCGGCATCGCGTGCGGCAGTGGCGTCGTCGGTCGAAGCGAAGAGCAACGGTATCGTGCGCTTCACGGCGACGATGCGCTACGTCACCAACGCGAAGGGCGAGCAGATCGTCATTTCGCGTTCGGGCGAGGCGCTGATCACCGACGATTTCGGTCGCGAGCGCGAGCGTCACAAAGTGCCGTACGGCGCGACGCTGCTGCAGCTCGACGGCGCGACGATCAAGGCCGGCACGCAGCTGGCGACGTGGGACCCGATGACGCGTCCGATCATCACCGAGTACGGTGGTACGGTGAAGTTCGAGAACGTCGAGGAAGGCGTGACCGTCGCGAAGCAGATCGACGACGTGACCGGCCTGTCGACGCTGGTCGTGATCGACGTGAAGCGTCGTGGTTCGCAAGCTTCGAAGAGCGTGCGTCCGCAGGTGAAACTGCTCGACGCGAACGGCGACGAAGTGAAGATCCCGGGCACGGAGCACGCAGTGCAGATCGGCTTCCAGGTCGGCGCACTGATCACCGTGAAGGACGGACAGCAAGTGCAGGTGGGTGAAGTGCTTGCACGTATCCCGACCGAAGCGCAGAAGACGCGTGACATTACCGGCGGTCTGCCGCGGGTGGCGGAACTGTTCGAAGCGCGTTCGCCGAAGGACGCCGGCATTCTCGCGGAAGTCACCGGTACGACGTCGTTCGGCAAGGACACGAAGGGCAAGCAGCGTCTCGTCATCACGGACCTCGAAGGCAATCAGCACGAGTTCCTGATCGCGAAGGAAAAGCAGGTGCTGGTCCACGATGCTCAGGTCGTCAACAAGGGCGAAATGATCGTGGACGGCCCGGCCGATCCGCACGACATCCTGCGTCTGCAGGGTATCGAGGCGCTGTCGCGCTACATCGTCGACGAAGTGCAGGACGTGTATCGTCTGCAGGGCGTGAAGATCAACGACAAGCACATCGAGGTGATCGTTCGCCAGATGCTGCGTCGTGTGCAGATCACCGACAACGGTGATACGCGCTTCATCCCGGGCGAACAGGTCGAGCGTTCCGACATGCTGGACGAGAACGATCGCATGATCGCCGAGGGCAAGCGCCCGGCTTCGTACGACAACGTGCTCCTCGGTATCACGAAGGCGTCGCTGTCGACCGACTCGTTCATCTCCGCGGCATCGTTCCAGGAAACGACCCGCGTGCTGACCGAAGCGGCGATCATGGGCAAGCGCGACGATCTGCGCGGCCTGAAGGAAAACGTGATCGTCGGCCGTCTGATCCCGGCCGGTACGGGTCTCGCGTTCCACAAGGCACGCAAGGCGAAGGAATCGTCGGATCGCGAGCGTTTCGACCAGATCGCAGCGGAAGAAGCATTCGACTTCGGCACGCCGAGCGCGCCGGCAGAAGAGCCGCAGCAACACCCGACGGCCGAGTAAGTGCGGGCGGCGCGAGCCGCCTCACCGCGCTGTCACCGAAACCGCCCGGTTATGCCGGGCGGTTTTTTTTCATCCGTCGTTCACGTGCATGACGGGCTTGCCGCACGGTTGCGCAGGCCCGTCATGCGCGCGCACGAACCCTGTCCGATTGGCTAACGTTGCACGATTCACCGCGCGCTGCGCGAGCGGGTTGTTAAAATTGCGGTCATCGTTCTGCCGTCCTCGTTCTCATTCATGTCCCGCGCCCTCGAAATCCTCGACGAAGTCTTTGGTTACTCCGCATTTCGCGGCCAGCAGGGCGAGATCGTCGAACACGTCGCCGGCGGCGGAGATTGCCTCGTGCTGATGCCGACCGGCGGCGGCAAGTCGCTGTGCTACCAGATTCCGGCGCTGCTGCGCCGCGAGGCCGGGCAAGGCGCGGGCATCGTGGTGTCGCCGCTGATCGCGCTGATGCAGGACCAGGTCGCCGCGCTCCGCGAAGTCGGCGTGCGTGCTGCCTACCTGAACTCGACACTGTCGGGCGCCGAGGCCGCGGCGACCGAGCGCGCGCTGCGCGAGGGCGAGATCGACCTGCTGTACGTCGCGCCCGAGCGGCTGATGACGGGCCGTTTCCTCGACCTGCTCGAGCGCGCGAAGATCGGCCTGTTTGCGATCGACGAGGCGCACTGCGTGTCGCAGTGGGGGCATGACTTCCGTCCCGAGTACATCCAGTTGTCGGTGCTGCACGAGCGCTTCCCGTCGGTGCCGCGCATCGCGCTCACGGCCACCGCCGATGCGATCACGCGCGACGAGATCATCCATCGCCTCGCGCTCGACGATGCGCGCGTGTTCGTGTCGAGCTTCGACCGCCCGAACATCCGCTACCGGATCGTCGAGAAGGACAACGCGCGTTCGCAGCTGCTCGATTTCATCCGTGCCGAGCACACGAACGCGGACGGCACGACCGACGCGGGCGTCGTGTACTGCCTGTCGCGCCGCAAGGTCGAGGAAACGGCCGAATGGCTGAAGGCTCAGGGCGTGCGCGCGCTGCCGTATCACGCGGGGATGGAGTTCGAGGTGCGGCAGAAGCACCAGGAAATGTTCCAGCGCGAGGAAGGCATCGTGATGTGCGCGACGATCGCGTTCGGCATGGGCATCGACAAGCCGGACGTGCGCTTCGTTGCGCACCTCGATTTGCCGAAGAGCGTCGAAGGTTACTACCAGGAAACCGGCCGCGCGGGCCGCGACGGGATGCCGGCGAACGCGTGGATGGCGTACGGCCTCGGCGACGTCGTCCAGCAGCGCAAGATGATCGACGAATCCGATGCGGACGACGCGCACAAGCGCGTGCAGACGTCGAAGCTCGACGCGCTGCTCGGGCTGTGCGAGACGATCTCGTGCCGGCGCGTGCGGCTCCTGAACTACTTCGGCGAGGCGAGCCAGCCGTGCGGCAACTGCGACACGTGCCTCGAGCCGCCCGATTCGTGGGACGCGACGCGCGAGGCGCAGATGGCGCTGTCGTGCGTGTTCCGCGCGCAGCGCGCGAGCGGCTTCAATTTCGGCTCGAGCCATCTGATCGAGATCCTGCGCGGCGGCCGCACGGAGAAAGTGTTGCAGCGCGGCCACGACCAGCTCAGCACGTTCGGGATCGGCGCATCACTGTCCGAACCCGAGTGGCGCGCGATTTTCCGGCAACTCGTCGCGTACGGCTATCTCGCGGTCGACCATGGCGGCTTCGGCGCGCTGATGCTGACCGAGGCCGCGAAGCCGGTGCTGAAGAACGAGGAGAAGGTCACGCTGCGCCGCTACGTGAAGCCGCAGCGCACGCGCCAGTCGTCGAGCCGCAGCGGCACGCGCGTCGACCCGACCGCCGGCATGGGCACGCGCGAGCGCGCCCGCTGGGACGCGCTGCGCGCGTGGCGCGCGGAAACAGCGAAGTCCGACGGCGTGCCGGCCTACGTGATCTTCCACGATGCGACGCTGGCCGAAATCGCGCGCAACGCGCCGGAGACGATCGACGACCTGCGCCATATCCCCGGCATGGGCGTGCGCAAGCTCGAACGCTTCGGCGACGAGATCATCGACGTCGTCGAATCGGCGTGACACAGCTGTTCCGACCCTTCCGGTAAACCGCCCGCGCCGCTGACAAATCACGCAAGCCGTTGACTTAGTTGGCATTTCCGGAATATCATGCTGGGTTCCGGTATTCGGTGGGCCGTGTCGCGTTCGAAAGCTCGCACCCGATTCGCCGGTTCGGAAGTCAACTGTGCGTCGATTCTCGCTTTGCCCGAAATCGATGTGCAGATTTTGTTCAATTTCAGGAATAAACAATGCCAACCATCAACCAACTGGTTCGCAAAGGCCGTCAGTCGGAAACGACGAAGAGCAAGAGCCCGGCCCTGCAGGACTGCCCCCAGCGTCGCGGCGTGTGCACCCGTGTGTACACGACGACGCCGAAGAAGCCGAACTCGGCACTCCGTAAGGTCGCCAAGGTTCGTCTGACGAACGGCTTCGAAGTGATTTCGTACATCGGCGGTGAAGGCCACAACCTGCAGGAACACTCGGTTGTGCTGATCCGCGGCGGCCGTGTGAAGGACTTGCCGGGTGTGCGTTACCACATGGTTCGCGGCTCGCTGGATACCCAGGGCGTCAAGGACCGTAAGCAAGCGCGCTCGAAGTACGGCGCGAAGCGTGCAAAGGCTGCCAAGTAAGCAGTTTTTGATCAGGGATCGCCGCAGGGCGGTCAAGGCGGGAGTGCCGGATTGCCGGTGCTGTCGAGTAAGTGGTCACCCGGCCAAGCTGGTTAGTCGTGAAGATGTGATCGGGTTTGTTGGTGGCCGCGGAGCTGGAACCAGCTCCAACTGAACAAGTAAAGGAAGAATCATGCCGCGTCGTCGCGAAGTCCCCAAGCGGGAAGTGTTGCCGGATCCGAAGTTCGGCAACGTTGATGTTGCCAAGTTCATGAACATGCTGATGCTGTCCGGCAAGAAGTCGGTTGCAGAGCGCATCGTTTATGGCGCATTCGAACAAATCCAGACCAAGGGTGGCAAGGACCCGCTGGAAGTGTTCACGGTTGCGCTCAACAACGTGAAGCCGGTGGTCGAAGTGAAGAGCCGCCGCGTTGGTGGTGCCAACTATCAAGTTCCGGTCGAAGTGCGCCCGTCGCGTCGTATGGCATTGGCGATGCGCTGGCTGCGTGAGGCTGCGAAGAAGCGCAGCGAGAAGTCGATGGCTCTGCGCCTGGCAGGTGAACTCTCCGAAGCGGCCGAAGGCCGTGGCGGCGCGATGAAGAAGCGCGATGAAGTTCACCGCATGGCAGAAGCCAACCGCGCGTTCTCGCATTTCCGTTTCTAAGCGCCTGGCTGGGCTGTTTGCGGAAATAAATTCCGGGCGGGTGCGCTTTTCAGGCGCCTCGCCCGTTTGTGTTGAAGCATGATGCAGCTGGGCTGCATCATGTCATCCCAGTAGAGGATCAAAGTGGCTCGCAAGACTCCTATCGAGCGCTACCGCAATATCGGTATTAGCGCTCACATCGACGCCGGCAAAACGACGACGACCGAGCGCATTCTGTTTTACACCGGTGTGAACCACAAGATCGGTGAAGTCCACGACGGCGCAGCAACGATGGACTGGATGGAGCAGGAACAGGAGCGTGGCATCACGATCACGTCCGCTGCTACCACGGCCTTCTGGAAGGGCATGGGCGGCAACTATCCGGAACACCGCATCAACATCATCGACACCCCGGGCCACGTCGACTTCACGATCGAAGTGGAGCGTTCGATGCGCGTGCTCGACGGCGCGTGCATGGTGTACTGCGCAGTGGGCGGCGTGCAGCCGCAGTCGGAAACGGTGTGGCGCCAGGCTAACAAGTACAAGGTGCCCCGTCTCGCGTTCGTCAACAAGATGGACCGTACCGGCGCGAACTTCTTCAAGGTCTACGACCAGCTCCGTCTGCGCCTGAAGGCGAACCCGGTTCCGGTCGTGGTGCCGATCGGCTCGGAAGAAAACTTCAAGGGCGTGGTCGACCTGATCAAGATGAAGGCGATCATTTGGGACGAAGCGTCGCAAGGCACGAAGTTCGACTACGTCGACATCCCGGCCGAACTCGCCGACACGTGCGGCGAGTGGCGTGAAAAGATGGTCGAAGCCGCTGCCGAGTCGAGCGAAGACCTGATGAACAAGTACCTGGAAGCAGGTTCGCTGACGGAAGACGAGATCGTGAAGGGTCTGCGTGACCGTACGATCGCGTGCGAAATCCAGCCGATGCTGTGCGGTACCGCGTTCAAGAACAAGGGCGTGCAGCGTATGCTCGACGCCGTGATCGACTTCCTGCCGTCGCCGGTCGACATTCCGCCGGTTACGGGCGAACTCGAAAACGGCGAGAAGACGGAGCGTCGTGCTTCCGACGACGAGAAGTTCTCGTCGCTCGCGTTCAAGATCATGACCGACCCGTTCGTCGGCCAGCTGATCTTCTTCCGCGTGTACTCGGGCGTCGTCAATTCGGGCGACACGCTGCTCAATGCGACCAAGGGCAAGAAGGAACGTCTCGGCCGTATTCTGCAGATGCACGCGAACCAGCGCGAAGAAATCAAGGAAGTGCGCGCGGGCGACATCGCTGCTGCGGTCGGCCTGAAGGAAGCGACCACGGGCGACACGCTGTGCGATCCGGCACATCCGATCGTGCTCGAACGCATGATTTTCCCGGAGCCGGTGATTTCGCAGGCCGTCGAGCCGAAGACGAAGGCTGACCAGGAAAAGATGGGCCTGGCGCTGAACCGTCTGGCTCAGGAAGATCCGTCGTTCCGCGTGCAGACCGACGAAGAATCGGGTCAAACGATCATTTCGGGCATGGGCGAGCTCCACCTCGAAATTCTGGTTGACCGGATGAAGCGTGAATTCGGCGTGGAAGCGACCGTCGGCAAGCCGCAGGTTGCTTACCGCGAAACCATCCGCAAGTCGGCCGCGGACGTCGAAGGCAAGTTCGTCAAGCAGTCGGGCGGTCGCGGTCAGTACGGCCATGCGGTCATCACGCTCGAGCGCAGCGAACTGGGCAAGGGCTACGAGTTCATCGACGCGATCAAGGGCGGCGTGATTCCGCGCGAATACATTCCGTCGGTTGACAAGGGTATCCAGGAAACGCTGAAGAGCGGCGTGCTGGCAGGCTTCCCGGTCGTCGACGTGAAGGTCACGCTGACGTTCGGTTCGTACCACGACGTCGACTCGAACGAAAATGCGTTCCGCATGGCTGGTTCGATGGCGTTCAAGGAAGCAATGCGCCGCGCTGATCCGGTTCTGCTCGAGCCGATGATGGCCGTGGAAGTGGAAACGCCGGAAGACTTCATGGGTAACGTGATGGGTGACCTGTCGGGTCGCCGCGGCATCATCCAGGGCATGGACGACATGGTGGGCGGCGGCAAGATCGTGCGCGCCGAAGTGCCGCTGTCGGAAATGTTCGGCTATTCCACGTCGCTGCGTTCGCTGACGCAGGGTCGCGCAACGTACACGATGGAGTTCAAGCACTACGCTGAAGCTCCGAAGAACGTTGCAGAAGCGATCATCAGCGCGAAGACGAAGTAATTCGTTATCACAATCGATTATTTTTGAAAGAAGAGAATCATGGCAAAAGGTAAATTCGAGCGGACCAAGCCGCACGTGAACGTTGGTACGATTGGTCACGTTGACCACGGCAAGACGACGCTGACGGCAGCGATCACGACGGTGCTGACGAAGAAGTTCGGCGGCGAAGCGAAGGCTTACGACCAGATTGACGCGGCACCGGAAGAAAAGGCGCGCGGCATCACGATCAACACGGCACACGTCGAGTACGAAACGGCTAACCGCCACTACGCACACGTCGACTGCCCGGGCCACGCTGACTATGTGAAGAACATGATCACGGGCGCGGCACAGATGGACGGCGCGATCCTGGTTTGCTCGGCAGCAGACGGCCCGATGCCGCAAACGCGCGAGCACATCCTGCTGGCGCGTCAGGTTGGCGTTCCGTACATCATCGTGTTCCTGAACAAGTGCGACATGGTGGACGACGCTGAACTGCTCGAGCTGGTCGAGATGGAAGTTCGCGAACTCCTGTCGAAGTACGACTTCCCGGGCGACGACACGCCGATCGTGAAGGGTTCGGCGAAGCTGGCGCTGGAAGGCGACACGGGCGAGCTGGGCGAAGTGGCGATCATGAGCCTGGCAGACGCGCTGGACACGTACATCCCGACGCCGGAGCGTGCAGTTGACGGCGCGTTCCTGATGCCGGTGGAAGACGTGTTCTCGATCTCGGGCCGTGGTACGGTGGTGACGGGTCGTGTCGAGCGCGGCATCGTGAAGGTCGGCGAAGAAATCGAAATCGTCGGTATCAAGCCGACGGTGAAGACGACCTGCACGGGCGTTGAAATGTTCCGCAAGCTGCTGGACCAAGGTCAGGCAGGCGACAACGTCGGTATCCTGCTGCGCGGCACGAAGCGTGAAGACGTGGAGCGTGGCCAGGTTCTGGCGAAGCCGGGTTCGATCACGCCGCACACGCACTTCACGGCTGAAGTGTACGTGCTGAGCAAGGACGAAGGCGGCCGTCACACGCCGTTCTTCAACAACTACCGTCCGCAGTTCTACTTCCGTACGACGGACGTGACGGGCTCGATCGAGCTGCCGAAGGACAAGGAAATGGTGATGCCGGGCGACAACGTGTCGATCACGGTTCGCCTGATCGCTCCGATCGCGATGGAAGAAGGTCTGCGCTTCGCAATCCGCGAAGGTGGCCGTACCGTCGGCGCCGGCGTCGTCGCAAAGATCATCGAGTAATATCGACGATCCGCGGATCCCTCGTGGGTCCGCGATTCCACGGTAGGCAGTCGTACCGTCGAAACCGGGTGTCCAGTTCGATCTGGCACCCGGTTTTTCTTTGTGGCGTGCGCGTTGCCGTATTGACAAACGCATACACCGCTTCGATTTTTCGTGTAGAATCGCGGGCTTAGCAGTGGAAGTGCCGTTCGGAACCTGTCGCCTCGCTCCCCGCAGGCAACATGTTTCACGTTCTTTTAGTGTCCGGCGATGCAACATCGCCTCGCTCTTTTCAAGGAATCGTCATGCAGCAACAGAAAATCCGCATTCGCCTGAAGGCTTTCGACTATCGTCTGATCGATCAATCGGCTGCCGAGATCGTCGATACCGCGAAGCGGACTGGCGCAATCGTCCGTGGCCCGGTGCCGCTGCCGACGCGCATCCAGCGTTTTGACATCCTGCGTTCGCCGCACGTCAACAAGACGTCGCGCGATCAGCTCGAAATCCGTACCCACCAGCGCCTGATGGACATCGTCGATCCGACCGACAAGACGGTTGACGCGCTGATGAAGCTCGACCTGCCGGCTGGCGTCGACGTGGAAATTAAGCTGCAGTAAGGCTTTCGGCGCCAATCGGCTTGCTGGGTGGCGCTAAGTCTTTGTATTGCTTGCGGAAATCGAGAAGTCGGGCTATACTGCTTGGCTTTTCGTGTATTCGCGAAAAAAAGTTGGGCCTTGCGTGCCCGGCATTTTGTAAATCAGCCCCGACCAATCGCAGTCGGGAATGGAGAAAATGATGAGCCTTGGACTCGTAGGTCGCAAGGTTGGCATGACCCGTATCTTCACGGCTGAAGGGGATTCGATTCCCGTCACCGTGCTGGACGTGTCGGACAACCGCGTGACGCAGATCAAGACTGTTGAAACCGACGGCTACACGGCCGTGCAGGTTGCATTCGGCTCCCGCCGCGCATCGCGCGTGACGAAGCCGCTGGCAGGTCATCTCGCCAAAGCCGGTGTCGAAGCCGGTGAAATCCTCAAGGAATTCCGCATTGACGCGGCCAAGGCAGCTGAGCTGTCGAATGGCGCCGTGGTCGGTGCTGATCTTTTCGAAGTGGGCCAGAAGGTCGACGTGCAAGGCGTGTCGATCGGTAAGGGCTACGCCGGTACGATCAAGCGTTACAACTTCTCCTCCGGCCGTGCTACCCACGGTAACTCGCGCTCGCACAACGTGCCGGGCTCGATCGGTATGGCGCAGGATCCGGGTCGTGTTTTCCCGGGTAAGCGCATGACGGGTCACCTCGGTGACGTTACGGTGACGGTGCAGAACCTCGAAATCGCTCGTATCGACGCAGAGCGCAAGCTGCTGCTCGTCAAGGGCGCGATTCCGGGCGCGAAGGGCGGCAAGGTTTTCGTGACGCCGGCCGTCAAGACCAAGGGGGCGAAATAATGGAACTCAAGCTCCTGAATGAAAATGGTCAGGAAGGTGCAGTGGTCAACGCGTCGGACGTCGTGTTCGGTCGTGACTACAACGAAGCGCTGATCCACCAGGTCGTCGTCGCGTACCAGGCGAATGCTCGCCAGGGTAACCGCGCACAGAAGGACCGCGAGCAAGTCAAGCACACCACCAAGAAGCCGTGGCGTCAGAAGGGTACGGGCCGCGCTCGTGCCGGTATGTCGTCGAGCCCGTTGTGGCGTGGCGGTGGTCGCATCTTCCCGAACTCGCCGGAAGAGAACTTCTCGCACAAGGTCAACAAGAAGATGCATCGCGCAGGTCTCTGCTCGATCTTCTCGCAGCTGGCCCGCGAAGGCCGTCTGTCGGTCGTCGAGGACATCATCCTCGAAGCGCCGAAGACCAAGCTGCTGGCTGACAAATTCAAGACCATGGGTCTCGACTCCGTTCTGATCATCACGGACACGGTCGACGAGAACCTGTACCTGGCTTCGCGCAACCTGCCGCACGTGGCGATTGTCGAGCCGCGCTACGCAGACCCGCTGTCGCTGATCTACTTCAAGAAAGTGCTGGTCACGAAGGCTGCGGTCGCCCAGATCGAGGAGTTGCTGTCATGAGCGAGATTCGCAAGAACGATCATCGTTTGATGCAGGTCCTGCTCGCACCGGTGATCTCGGAAAAGGCGACGCTGGTTGCCGACAAGAACGAGCAAGTCGTGTTCGAAGTCGCACCGGACGCCACGAAGCAGGAAGTGAAGGCGGCTGTCGAGCTGCTGTTCAAGGTTGAAGTTGATTCGGTCAACGTGCTGGTTCAGAAGGGCAAGCAAAAGCGCTTCGGCCGTTCGATGGGCCGCCGTAAGGACGTGAAGAAGGCGTACGTTTGCCTGAAGCCCGGCCAGGAAATCAACTTTGAAGCGGAGGCCAAGTAATCATGGCAATCGTTAAAGTTAAGCCGACATCGCCGGGTCGCCGCGCGATGGTCAAGGTGGTCAACAAGAATCTGCACCAGGGCAAGCCGTTCGCGGCACTGCTCGACTCGCAGAGCTCGACCGCCGGCCGTAACAACAACGGTCGTATCACCACGCGTCACAAGGGTGGTGGTCACAAGCAGCACTACCGTATCGTCGATTTCCGTCGCACGAAGGATGGCATCCCGGCAAAGGTCGAACGTCTCGAGTACGACCCGAACCGTAGCGCGAACATCGCGCTGGTGCTCTACGCAGACGGCGAGCGTCGCTACATCATCGCCCCGAAGGGCCTGACGGTCGGCCAACAGCTGATGTCGGGTTCGGAAGCGCCGATCCGTGCAGGCAACACGCTGCCGATCCGCAACATTCCGGTCGGTACGACGATCCACTGCATCGAGATGCTGCCGGGCAAGGGCGCGCAAATGGCGCGTTCGGCTGGCACGTCGGCCATGCTGCTGGCACGTGAAGGCGTCTACGCGCAGGTTCGTCTGCGTTCGGGCGAAATCCGCCGCGTGCACATCGAGTGCCGTGCAACGATCGGTGAAGTCGGCAACGAAGAGCATAGCCTGCGCCAAATCGGCAAGGCTGGCGCGAACCGCTGGCGCGGTATCCGCCCGACGGTGCGTGGCGTTGCGATGAACCCGGTTGATCACCCGCACGGTGGTGGTGAGGGCAAGACGGCTGCAGGTCGTGACCCGGTGAGCCCGTGGGGTACGCCGGCTAAGGGTTACCGTACCCGCAGCAACAAGCGCACGACGACGATGATCGTCCAGCGCCGTCACAAGCGTTAAGGAGTAGGCAATGGCACGTTCTGTTAAAAAAGGTCCGTTCTGCGACGCCCATTTGCTGAAGAAAGTTGAGGCGGCTGCAGCTTCGCGCGACAAAAAGCCGATCAAGACCTGGTCGCGTCGCTCGACGATTCTGCCGGATTTCATCGGCCTGACGATCGCTGTTCACAACGGCCGTCAACACGTTCCGGTGTACATCTCGGAAAACATGGTCGGCCACAAGCTTGGCGAGTTCGCACTGACCCGTACGTTCAAGGGTCACGCGGCCGACAAGAAGGCCAAGAAATAAGGGGCAATCAAGATGGAAGTGAAAGCAATTCATCGCGGTGCCCGCATCTCGGCGCAAAAAACGCGCCTTGTGGCTGACCAGATCCGCGGTTTGCCGGTCGACAAGGCGCTGAACGTTCTGACGTTCTCGCCGAAGAAGGCGGCTGGCATCGTGAAGAAGGTTGTGCTGTCGGCAATCGCGAATGCGGAGCACAACGAAGGCGCTGATATCGACGAGCTCAAGATCAAGAGCATCTACGTCGACAAGGCGGCATCGCTCAAGCGTTTCACCGCGCGCGCCAAGGGCCGCGGTAACCGCATCGAGAAGCAATCCTGTCACATCACTGTGACGGTCGGGAATTAAGGAGCCATACGATGGGACAGAAAATTCATCCGACTGGCTTCCGCCTGGCTGTCAGCCGCAATTGGGCTTCGCGTTGGTACGCGAACAACAACAATTTCGCGGCGATGCTGCAGGAAGACATCGGTGTTCGTGAATACCTGAAGAAGAAGCTGAAGAACGCTTCGGTCGGTCGGGTCGTCATCGAGCGTCCGGCGAAGAACGCGCGCATCACGATTTACAGCTCGCGTCCGGGTGTGGTCATCGGCAAGAAGGGCGAGGATATCGAACAGCTGAAGACGGAACTGCAACGCCGCATGGGCGTGCCGGTTCACGTCAACATCGAAGAGATCCGCAAGCCGGAAACCGATGCTCAGCTGATCGCTGACTCGATCACGCAACAGCTCGAGCGCCGGATCATGTTCCGTCGCGCGATGAAGCGTGCGATGCAGAACGCGATGCGTCTGGGTGCCCAAGGCATCAAGATCATGAGCGCAGGCCGTCTGAACGGTATCGAAATCGCTCGTACGGAGTGGTATCGCGAAGGTCGCGTGCCCCTTCACACGCTGCGTGCTGATATCGACTACGCGACTTCGGAAGCGAAGACGACTTACGGGATCATCGGCGTCAAGGTGTGGGTCTACAAGGGCGATACGCTCGGCCGCAACGACGCACCGGTGGTGGAAGAAGTAGCCGAAGACAAGCGTCCGCGTCGCAATGCGCGTCCGGGCGACCGTCGTCCGCGCCGTGATGGCGAAGGCGGCGCTCCGGGTGCTCGCCGTGGCGCACCGCGCCGTGGCGCCGGCAAGCCCGAAGACGGCAAGACTGGAGAATAACGATGCTGCAACCGAAACGCAGAAAGTATCGTAAAGAGCAGAAGGGTCGTAACACCGGCAAGGCGACGCGCGGCAACGCAGTGTCGTTCGGTGACTTCGGCCTGAAGGCTATCGGTCGCGGTCGTTTGACCGCACGCCAGATTGAAGCGGCGCGTCGTGCAATGACGCGTCACATCAAGCGTGGCGGCCGCATCTGGATCCGGATCTTCCCGGACAAGCCGATTTCGCAAAAGCCGGCAGAAGTGCGTATGGGTAACGGTAAGGGTAACCCGGAGTACTACGTCGCCGAGATCCAGCCGGGCAAGATGCTCTATGAAATGGACGGCGTAACCGAAGAACTGGCACGCGAAGCGTTCCGTCTGGCTGCAGCCAAGCTGCCGCTGAAGACGGCATTCATCGTGCGCCAGCTCGGCGCCTAAGGAGAAAACATGAAGGCTTCCGAACTTCTCCAGAAAGACCAGGCCGCGCTCAACAAGGAGCTGGCGGACCTGCTGAAGGCGCAATTCGGCCTGCGCATGCAACTCGCGACCCAGCAACTCACGAACACGAGCCAGCTGAAGAAGGTTCGTCGCGACATCGCACGTGTGCGGACCGTCATGACTCAGAAGGCGAACCAGAAATGAACGATAGCGTGAAAACCTCGCTGAAGCGGACGCTGGTCGGTCGGGTCGTCAGCAACAAGATGGACAAGACCGTCACCGTGCTGATCGAGCACCGCGTCAAGCACCCGATCTACGGCAAGTATGTCGTGCGCTCGAAGAAGTACCACGCGCATGATGAAGCGAACACCTGCAACGAAGGCGATCTCGTCGAAATCCAGGAAACTCGTCCTGTTTCGAAGACGAAGGCCTGGACGGTGTCGCGCCTCGTCGAAGCAGCTCGCGTCATCTAAGCGGGCAGCGCAGTAGGCAGTAACAAGCACTTCGCCACGAAGTGCTTGAAATCGCAAAGTTTTTGCTTGCGTGACCAGGATTATTTGTTATAATCCTGGTCTTCCCTCTTTATGGGAGCCCCGTCGCGGGCGAAGTTGGTGGGGGAAGCGGACTGGCGCCAGCCTGTCCGAAAGATTCACCGAATTGCGATGGCGGGTTTCGTTTGCCGTCGCTGCTGTTCCAACCCAAGCAGCCGATTGGCTGACGGGACCAAGACTGACCGAATGCATCATGGTGGTGCAATCGGATTAAGTTGGGAAAGACAAACCATGATCCAGACCGAATCTCGGCTCGAAGTAGCCGACAACACGGGTGCACGTGAAGTCATGTGCATCAAGGTGCTCGGCGGCTCGAAGCGTCGTTATGCCGGCATTGGCGACATCATCAAGGTGACCGTCAAAGAAGCAACGCCGCGCGGGCGCGTGAAGAAAGGCGAAATCTACAACGCCGTGGTGGTCCGCACCGCCAAGGGTGTTCGCCGTCAAGACGGCTCGCTGATCAAGTTCGACGGCAACGCCGCTGTGCTTTTGAATAACAAGCTTGAGCCGATCGGCACCCGTATCTTCGGGCCGGTGACGCGTGAGCTGCGTAGCGAACGATTCATGAAGATCGTTTCGCTGGCGCCGGAAGTGCTGTAAGGAGTCGCGATGAACAAGATTCGCAAAGGTGACGAAGTCATCGTCGTCACTGGCAAAGACAAGGGCAAGCGCGGCGTCGTGCTGGCTGTCGGTGCAGAACATGTGACGGTTGAGGGTATCAACCTCGTCAAGAAGCATGTGAAGCCGAACCCGATGAAGGGTACGACGGGTGGCGTGGAAGCGAAGACGATGCCCCTGCATATTTCGAACGTCGCACTGGTCGACGCGAATGGCAAGGCGTCGCGTGTTGGCATCAAGGTCGAGGAAGGCAAGAAGGTTCGCTTCCTGAAGACGACCGGTGCCGTACTGAGCGCCTGACGCAGCGGAGTAAAAAATGGCTCGTTTTCAAGAGTTTTACAAAGAAAAGGTTGTGCCCGGCCTGATCGAGAAGTTCGGTTACAAGTCGGTCATGGAAGTGCCGCGCATCACCAAGATCACGCTGAACATGGGTCTTGGCGAAGCGATCGCTGACAAGAAGATCATCGAGAACGCCGTTGGCGACCTCACGAAGATCGCTGGTCAGAAGCCGGTCGTCACGAAGGCACGCAAGGCAATCGCAGGCTTCAAGATCCGCCAGGGTTACCCGATCGGCGCGATGGTGACGCTGCGTGGCCAGGCGATGTACGAATTCCTCGACCGTTTCGTGACCGTTGCCCTGCCCCGCGTGCGTGACTTCCGCGGTGTGTCGGGTCGTGCCTTCGATGGCCGCGGCAACTACAACATCGGTGTGAAAGAGCAGATCATTTTCCCCGAAATCGACTACGACAAGATCGACGCACTGCGTGGGCTGAACATCAGCATCACGACGACTGCGAAGACCGACGACGAAGCAAAGGCTCTGCTCGCCAGCTTCAAGTTCCCGTTCAGAAACTGAGGTTACCGTGGCTAAACTGGCACTGATCGAACGTGAAAAGAAGCGCGCCCGCCTGGTCGCGAAGTTCGCAGCAAAGCGCGAAGCGCTGAAGGCGATCGTCGAAGACCAAAGCAAGTCGGAAGAAGAGCGCTACGAAGCACGCCTTGAGCTGCAGCAACTGCCCCGCAACGCAAACCCGACCCGCCAGCGTAACCGCTGCGCGATCACGGGCCGTCCGCGTGGCACGTTCCGTAAATTCGGCCTCGCGCGTAACAAGATTCGTGAAATCGCATTCCGTGGCGAGATTCCTGGCCTGACCAAGGCGAGCTGGTAATAGGAGAAACGTAAATGAGCATGAGTGATCCTATCGCCGATATGCTGACTCGCATCCGCAACGCGCAGATGGTCGAGAAGGTATCGGTTGCGATGCCCTCGTCGAAGGTCAAGGTTGCAATCGCGCAAGTCCTGAAGGACGAAGGTTATATCGACGATTTCGCCGTCAAGGCGGAAGGTGCGAAGTCCGAACTGAATATCGCGCTGAAGTACTACGCAGGTCGCCCGGTCATCGAACGCCTCGAGCGCGTGTCGAAGCCTGGTCTGCGCGTGTACCGCGGCCGTAACGACATTCCTCAGGTCATGAACGGCCTGGGTGTGGCAATCGTGTCGACGCCGAAGGGCGTGATGACCGACCGCAAGGCGCGCGCTACCGGCGTCGGCGGCGAAGTCATCTGCTACGTTGCTTAAAGCCGAGGAGAGAGAAACATGTCTCGAGTAGGTAAGAGCCCGATCGCGCTGCAAGGCGCGGAAGTCAAGCTGGCCGACGGTGCGATCACCGTCAAGGGCCCGCTGGGCACCATCACGCAAGCGATCAATCCGCTCGTGAACGTGGCGAACAACGACGGCACGCTGAATCTGTCGCCGGTCGACGAAAGCCGCGAAGCAAACGCACTGTCGGGCACGATGCGCGCGATCATCGCGAATGCCGTGCACGGCGTGACCAAGGGTTTCGAGCGCAAGCTGACGCTGGTTGGCGTCGGTTATCGTGCGCAAGCGCAAGGCGACAAGCTGAACCTGTCGCTGGGTTTCTCGCACCCCGTGGTGCACCAGATGCCGGAAGGCGTCAAGGCTGAAACCCCGACGCAAACCGAAATCGTGATCAAGGGGATCAACAAGCAACAAGTCGGTCAAGTGGCTGCGGAAGTCCGCGGTTACCGTCCGCCGGAGCCCTACAAGGGCAAGGGCGTGCGCTATTCCGACGAGGTTGTGATCCTCAAAGAAACGAAGAAGAAGTAAGGGTGCGCAATCATGGATAAGACTCAATCTCGCCTGCGCCGCGCTCGCCAGACGCGTATCAAGATCGCTGAGCTGCAGGTCGCGCGTCTCGCCGTGCATCGCACGAACACGCACATCTACGCTCAAGTGTTCTCGCCCTGCGGCACCAAGGTGCTCGCCAGCGCGTCGACGCTCGAAGCAGAAGTGCGCGCTGAACTGGCCGACAAGTCGGGCAAGGGCGGCAACGTTAATGCCGCGACGCTGATCGGCAAGCGTATTGCCGAGAAGGCAAAGGCTGCCGGCATCGAATCCGTCGCCTTCGACCGCTCGGGCTTCCGCTACCATGGCCGCGTCAAGGCGCTGGCTGAGGCAGCTCGCGAAGCTGGGCTCAAGTTCTAAGGAAGGAATTCGTCATGGCAAAGATGCAAGCGAAAGTTCAGGCTGACGAGCGCGACGACGGCCTTCGTGAAAAGATGATTTCGGTCAATCGCGTGACCAAGGTCGTGAAGGGTGGCCGTATTCTCGGCTTCGCCGCACTGACCGTGGTTGGCGATGGTGATGGCCGCATCGGTATGGGCAAGGGCAAGGCGAAGGAAGTGCCGGTCGCTGTCCAGAAGGCAATGGAACAAGCTCGCCGCAACATGTTCAAGGTGCCGCTCAAGAACGGCACGCTGCAGCACGAAGTGCACGGCAAGCATGGCGCATCCGCTGTCCTCCTCGCTCCGGCGAAGGCAGGTACGGGCGTGATCGCCGGCGGCCCGATGCGCGCAGTGTTCGACGTGATGGGCGTTCAGAACGTCGTGGCGAAGAGCCACGGTTCGACGAACCCATACAACCTCGTTCGCGCCACGCTGGACGGTCTGCGCAAGCAGTCCACCCCGGCAGACATCGCGGCGAAGCGCGGCAAGTCCGTCGAAGATATTTTGGGCTAAGCCCGGGTGGTCACCATGTCTGAAAAAACTGTCAAGGTTCAGCTCGTCAAGAGCCTGATCGGGACCCGCGAATCGCACCGTGCGACCGTGCGTGGCCTGGGCCTGCGCCGACTCAACTCGGTTAGCGAGCTTCAGGATACGCCGGCGGTCCGCGGCATGATCAACAAGGTCTCGTACCTCGTTAAGGTCATCGCGTAAGCGGCCCTACGGATCAAGGAGTTGATATGGAATTGAATAACCTGAAGCCGGCCGCTGGTGCAAAGCACGCCAAGCGTCGTGTCGGCCGCGGCATCGGTTCGGGCCTCGGCAAGACGGCTGGCCGTGGTCACAAGGGTCAGAAATCGCGTTCGGGCGGCTTCCACAAAGTCGGTTTCGAAGGCGGTCAGATGCCGCTGCAACGTCGTCTGCCGAAGCGCGGCTTCACGTCGCTGACGAAGGAATTCGTCGGTGAAGTGCGCCTGGGCGACCTCGAGAAGCTGCCGGTCGATGAAATCGATCTGCTCGCACTGAAGCAAGCCGGCCTGGTCGGCGAGCTGACGAAGAGCGCAAAGATCATCGCGACGGGCGAACTGAAGCGCAAGATCGTCGTGAAGGGTCTCGGCGCCACCAAGGGTGCGCGCGCTGCGATCGAAGCGGCTGGCGGTTCGTTCGCCGAGTGACACGCGTAGCGCGTCGTTACTTGCATTCATCGGAGAAGGTACTTGGCTAACAGCCCGAGTCTTGCAAAACCCGGTCGAAGCACGGCGAAATTCGGCGATCTGCGTCGGCGAGCGATGTTCCTGCTCCTGGCGCTGATCGTCTATCGCATCGGCGCGCACATCCCCGTGCCGGGCATCGATCCGGATCAACTGGCGAAGCTGTTCCAGAGCCAGGCGGGCGGCATCCTGGGCATGTTCAACATGTTCTCGGGTGGCGCGCTTTCCCGCTTCACGATCTTTGCGCTGGGGATCATGCCGTACATCTCGGCGTCGATCATCATGCAGTTGCTGGCGATCGTCTCGCCGCAACTCGAGGCGCTGAAGAAGGAAGGGCAGGCAGGGCAACGGAAGATCACGCAGTACACGCGGTATTTCACCGTGGTGCTCGCGACCTTCCAGGCGTTCGGTATCGCGGCTGCGCTGGAAAACCAGCCGGGCCTCGTGATCGACCCCGGCATGCTGTTCCGGCTGACGACGGTCGTGACGCTGGTTACCGGTACGATGTTCCTGATGTGGCTGGGTGAGCAGATCACCGAGCGTGGTCTGGGCAACGGCATCTCGATCATCATCTTCGGCGGGATCGCAGCAGGGTTCCCGAATGCCGTCGGTGGGCTGTTCGAGCTGGTGCGTACGGGTTCGATGAGCATCATTTCGGCGATCATCATCGTCGTTCTGATTGCCGCGGTGACTTACCTGGTCGTGTTCATCGAACGCGGTCAGCGCAAGATCCTCGTGAACTACGCGAAGCGCCAGGTCGGTAACAAGATCTACGGTGGACAGTCGTCGCACTTGCCGCTGAAGCTGAACATGTCGGGCGTGATTCCGCCGATCTTCGCATCGTCGATCATCCTGTTCCCGGCCACGATTCTCGGCTGGTTCAGCACGGGTCAGCCGTCGGGAAGCTGGATCTCCAACACGTTGCATAACGTCGCGGAGGCGCTGAAGCCGGGCCAGCCGGTCTATGTGCTGCTGTACACGCTGGCGATCGTGTTTTTCTGCTTCTTCTACACCGCGCTGGTGTTCAACAGCAGGGAAACCGCGGACAACCTGAAGAAGAGCGGCGCGTTTGTTCCGGGCATTCGTCCGGGCGACCAGACCGCGCGATATATCGACCGCATCCTCACGCGTCTGACGCTGGCCGGTGCGATCTACATCGTCTTCGTGTGTCTGCTGCCGGAATTCCTGGTGCTGCGCTGGAACGTGCCGTTTTATTTTGGTGGAACGTCGCTGCTGATCATTGTCGTCGTCACGATGGACTTCATGGCGCAGGTGCAGTCGTACGTTATGTCGCAACAGTATGAGTCACTGCTCAAGAAGGCAAACTTCAAGGGCGGCAACATCCCAATGCGTTAAATAGGACTATGGCCAAAGACGATGTAATCCAGATGCAGGGTGAGGTGATCGAAAACCTCCCGAATGCGACCTTCCGTGTGAAGCTGGAAAACGGCCATGTCGTGTTGGGGCATATCTCCGGGAAGATGCGGATGCACTACATCCGCATCCTGCCGGGCGACAAGGTGACGGTTGAATTGACGCCTTACGATCTGTCTCGTGCGCGGATCGTGTTCCGGGCGAAGTGATTTGAAAAAAGGGTATTATCATGAAAGTGATGGCATCGGTTAAGCGCATTTGCCGCAATTGCAAGATCATCAAGCGCAAAGGCGTCGTTCGCGTGATCTGCAGCTCGGATCCGCGCCACAAGCAGCGCCAAGGCTGACCGCGCGTTTGTTTGCGCTTTTTGTTTGAGGAAAAACAATGGCTCGTATCGCAGGGGTTAACATCCCGAATCACCAGCATACCGAGATCGGCCTGACGGCAATCTTCGGTATCGGCCGCACGCGCTCGCGCAGCATCTGCGTGGCGTCTGGCGTGGAATTCTCGAAGAAGGTCAAGGACCTGACCGACGCAGACCTCGAAAAGCTGCGTGAAGAAGTGGGCAAGTTCATCGTTGAAGGCGATCTGCGCCGTGAAGTGACGATGAACATCAAGCGCCTGATGGACCTCGGTTGCTACCGTGGCGTTCGTCATCGCAAGGGCCTGCCGATGCGCGGTCAGCGTACGCGTACGAACGCACGTACCCGCAAGGGTCCGCGTCGTGCAGCGCAAGCGCTGAAGAAGTAAGCGGAACTGACAGTTACAGGAAAACGTAATGGCTAAGGCTTCGAACACCGCGGCGCAACGCGTTCGCAAGAAGGTTAAGAAGAACGTCGCTGAAGGCGTGGTTCACGTTCACGCGTCGTTCAACAACACGATCATCACGATCACCGATCGCCAGGGCAATGCACTGGCATGGGCGACGTCGGGCGGCCAGGGCTTCAAGGGCTCGCGCAAGTCGACGCCGTTCGCTGCTCAGGTTGCTGCTGAGTCGGCCGGTCGCGTGGCGATGGAATACGGCGTGAAGAATCTGGAAGTGCGGATCAAGGGCCCGGGCCCGGGTCGTGAGTCGGCAGTGCGTGCACTGCATGGCCTCGGCATCAAGATCACCGCGATTTCGGACGTCACCCCGATTCCGCACAACGGCTGCCGTCCGCCGAAGCGCCGTCGTATCTAAGAATGCTGCTGGCACGTTCGTGCTGGCGCATTTGCCTGTCGCCGCGTAGCGTCGACGGGCGTTGCTTTTTTGATTGACTAAGCCCACCGTTCGCCCCAAAGGGCGCGAACTAGCGCGGATTCCGGTCCGCGTGACTGATTGATAAAGGAATGCAAAGTGGCACGTTATATCGGCCCTAAGGCCAAGCTGTCCCGCCGTGAAGGCACCGACCTGTTCCTGAAGAGCGCGCGCCGCTCGCTCGCCGACAAGTGCAAGCTCGACAGCAAGCCGGGTCAGCACGGCCGTACCTCGGGCGCACGTACGTCCGACTATGGTACGCAGCTGCGCGAAAAGCAGAAGGTCAAGCGTATTTACGGCGTCCTGGAGCGTCAGTTCCGCCGCTACTTCGCTGAAGCCGACCGCCGCAAGGGCAACACGGGTGAAAACCTGCTGCAACTGCTCGAGTCGCGTCTCGACAACGTCGTGTATCGCATGGGCTTCGGCTCGACCCGCGCTGAAGCGCGTCAGCTGGTGAGCCACAAGTCGATCACGGTGAACGGCGTCGTCGCGAACGTGCCGTCGCAGCAAGTGAAGTCGGGTGACGTCGTCGCGATCCGCGAAAAGGCGAAGAAGCAGGCGCGTATCGTCGAAGCGCTGTCGCTGGCCGAGCAAGGCGGCATGCCGAGCTGGGTTGCAGTCGATGCGAAGAAGTTCGAAGGCACGTTCAAGCAAATGCCGGAACGCGCTGAAATCGCAGGCGACATCAACGAAAGCCTGATCGTCGAATTGTATTCGCGTTAATCCGATTGACGGCCGAGGTACCCCGATTGCGTTATGCAAGGAGGGGCCTCGGCTGTTTATTTTCTGGTTGTTACCGGTCAGCCTTATCGGTGTAACGAGCCGAGGGTATTGAAAAGGAAAGCCCATGCAAACCAGTTTGCTGAAACCCAAGATCATCGCCGTGGAATCGCTGGGCGAGAACCACGCGAGGGTGGTCATGGAACCGTTCGAACGCGGTTACGGCCACACCTTGGGCAATGCGCTTCGCCGCGTGCTGCTGTCGTCGATGGTTGGCTACGCGCCGACCGAAGTCACGATCGCTGGCGTGGTGCACGAGTATTCGACGCTTGATGGCGTGCAAGAGGACGTCGTCAACCTGCTGCTGAACCTGAAGGGTGTGGTGTTCAAGCTGCACAACCGTGACGAAGTGACGGTGACCCTGCGCAAGGAAGGCGAAGGCGTCGTCACGGCCGGCGATATCGAGCTGGCGCACGATTGCGAAGTCATCAACCCGAATCACGTGATCGCACACCTGTCGAAGGGCGGCAAGCTCGACGTTCAGATCAAGATCGAAAAGGGTCGCGGCTATGTGCCCGGCAACGTCCGTCGCTACGGCGAAGACACGGCCAAGATCATCGGCCGCATCGTCCTCGACGCATCGTTCTCGCCGGTTCGCCGCGTGAGCTACGCCGTTGAAAGCGCACGTGTCGAGCAGCGTACCGACCTCGACAAGCTCGTGATGAACATCGAGACGAGCGGCGTGATCACCCCGGAAGAGGCGATCCGTCAATCGGCCCGCATCCTGGTCGACCAGCTGTCCGTGTTCGCGGCACTGGAAGGCACGGAAACGGCTGCCGAGGCACCGTCGCGCGCACCGCAGATCGATCCGATCCTGCTGCGTCCGGTGGACGATCTCGAGCTGACGGTTCGTTCGGCGAACTGCCTGAAGGCCGAGAACATCTACTACATCGGCGACCTGATCCAGCGCACGGAAAACGAGCTGCTGAAGACGCCGAACCTCGGTCGCAAGTCGCTCAACGAGATCAAGGAAGTGCTCGCTTCGCGCGGTCTCACGCTGGGCATGAAGCTCGAAAACTGGCCGCCGGCTGGTCTCGACAAGTAAGCCCGGTTGTAGCCTGGGTATCGCTGTAGTTGGCAAAGATGCGGATTTTCCTTTAAAATCCGCATCTTGCTTTTTTCTCTACCGGCCCGTGCACCCCAGCGGTGCGATAGAAGAGCTGGATCAAAACTTTGAATCAAGGAAACTGAAATGCGCCATCGTCATGGTCTGCGGAAACTGAACCGCACGAGCAGCCACCGTCTGGCTATGCTCCGTAACATGTCCAACTCGCTGATCGAGCACGAAGTCATCAAGACGACGCTGCCGAAGGCGAAGGAACTCCGTAAAGTCGTCGAGCCGCTGATCACGCTCGGCAAGAAGCCGTCGCTGGCAAACCGTCGCCTGGCGTTCAACCGCCTGCGCGATCGTGACTCGGTGGCGAAGCTGTTCGACGTGCTCGGTCCGCGTTTCGCGAACCGTCCGGGCGGCTACCTGCGCGTGCTGAAGTTCGGCTTCCGCGTCGGCGACAACGCACCGATGGCACTGGTCGAGCTGCTCGATCGTCCGGAAGTCGACGAAACGGAAAACGTGCAAGAAGCCGAGTAAGCTTCCGGTACGCAGCAGTATCCGAAAGGGCCGAGCAATTGCTTGGCCCTTTTTGTTTTTTGGCGGCGCCCCGGCTGCGATCGATTGTCGCAGCGCGGTGCCGGCAGCGTCGCGCGGGCTGCGCTACGATATGACGTTGTCGGCGCGGGCCCTCGATGGGCGATTCGTGGCGGCGGAAGCCGGTAAAGGCCAGTCAGGAGGGCGCGTATGGTGGTGGTATTGATGCTGACGACGGTGCCGGATGCGGCGACGGCCGCGGCGCTCGCCGACGGCGCGCTCGACGCGCGGCTTGCCGCGTGCGTGTCGGAGCTCGGTGCGATCAAGTCGCGCTATCACTGGCAGGGCAAGGTCGAGACGGCCGACGAGATCCAGTTGCTGTTCAAGACGAGCCCCGGACGCTCGCTCGAACTGGAGCGATTTATTCTCGCGCATCATCCGTACGAGACGCCGGAAATCGTCTCGTGGCAGGCGACGGCCACGGCCGCGTACGGCCAGTGGGTGACCAGCGAAACTCAACGTCTATTTCATGTTTAACGGTATGGCGCTTTCCGTGCGCGTGCGCGCGCTGCGGTTCCTCGCAGTCCTGATGTCGTTCATGTTCGTGCTGGGCGGCCTGTCGGTCGCGCGCGCGGCCGACGATTTTCTCGATCCGTCGGTCGCGTTCAAGTTCAGCGCGAGCGAATCGCCGGGGCAGGTGGACGTCCGTTTCAAGGTTGCCAACGGCTATTACCTGTACCGCGAGCGGTTCGCGTTCGCGGTGAAGGGCGGGCAGGCGACGCTCGGCGATCCGCAATTCCCGGCCGGCCACGTGAAGTTCGACCAGACGTTCCAGAAGGAAGTCGAGACCTATCGCGACGAGGTCGTGATTCACGTGCCGGTCAAGCAGGCGGCGGGGCCGTTCCAGCTCGCGGTGACGTCGCAAGGATGCGCCGACGAAGGAATCTGCTATCCGCCTGCGGAGCACGTCGTGAAGGTCGACGGCGCAGCGCTGGGCGCGGCCGCACCGGTCGATCGCACGGCGGCTTCGGGCAGCTGGTTCGACACGGTCACGAGCGCGGATTTCGCGCAGTCGCTGCTCGAGGGGCACGGCTTCTTCACGATCGTCGCACTGTATTTCGTCGCCGGCGTCGTGCTGAGTCTCCTGCCCTGCTCGTATCCGATGATTCCGATCGTGTCCGCGATCATCATCGGCCAGGGCACGCGCGCGACGCATGCACGCGGCTTCGCGCTGTCGCTGACGTACGTGGTCGGCATGGCGCTCGTCTATACGGTGCTGGGCATCGCGGCGGCGCTGGTCGGCCAGAGCTTGGGCGCGTGGCTGCAGAACCCGTGGGTGCTCGGCGCATTCGGCGTGCTGCTCACCGCATTCGCCGTATCGCTGATTTCCGGCAAGGACATCGCGCTGCCCGAGCGCTGGCAGAACGGCGCGGCCGAAGCCTCGAGCGCGCGCCGGGGCGGCCACTTCGTCGCGGTCGCCGCGATGGGGGCGTTGTCGGCGCTGGTCGTCGGCGCATGCATGACGGCGCCGCTGTTTGCGGTGCTCGCGTTCATCGCGCACACCGGCAATGCGCTGCTCGGCGGCGCCGCGCTGTTCGCAATGGGGCTGGGGCTCGGCGTGCCGCTGCTCGTCGTCGGCATCGGAGCCGGTACAGTGCTGCCGCGCGCGGGCGCATGGATGGACGGCGTGAAGGTGTTCTTCGGCATCGTGCTGCTTGCCGCCGCGCTGTGGATCGTGTGGCCGGTGCTCGCGGGGGCTCTGAAGATGGTGCTCGCCGCATTGTGGCTGCTCGTCGCGGCCGCGGCGCTCGGCTTGTTTACGCCGCATGCCGGCGCCGCATCGATCTGGCGCCGTCTCGGTCGCGGCCTCGGTGCCGCGCTCGCGATCTGGGCTGCAACGCTGCTCGTCGGTCTTGCGGCGGGCTCCAACGACCCCGTGAAGCCGCTGGCCGTGCTCGCGGCGCGCACGGTTGCGTCGGGCGATGCGTCGGCGGCCGGTGCGGCGGCCGGAGGGCAGGGTCCCGCGTTCGCGTCGGTGCGCTCCAGTCGCGAACTCGACGCGCTGCTGAAGACGTCGGGCCAGCCCGTGATGCTCGACTTCTACGCCGACTGGTGCGTGAGCTGCAAGGAGATGGAGCATCTGACGTTCACCGATTCGCGCGTGCAGGCGCGGCTCGCGCAGCTTCACCTGGTGCGTGCCGACGTCACCGCGAACAATCCGGACGACCAGGCGCTGCTCAAGCGCTTCAACCTGTTCGGGCCGCCGGGCATCATCTTCTTCGATCGCAACGGCAACGAGATCGGCCGCGTGGTCGGTTATCAGGCGGCCGAGACGTTCCTGCGCAGCCTCGATCGCGCGGCGGTGCCGACGGTGTAACGCGCGCTCGTCGGCGCACGGGCGGCCTGCTGCGCCGGCCGGACGGTGCAAAAAAACGGCGGGACACCGAAGTGTCCCGCCGTTTTTCCTTGTGCCGGCCGGCGCGCGGCTCAGCGCTGCGCTTTCAGCAGACGCGCGGCATCGAGCGCGAAGTACGTGAGCACGCCGTCGGCGCCTGCGCGCTTGAATGCGAGCAGCGATTCGAGCACGACCTTGTCGTGATCGAGCCAGCCGTTCATCGCGGCGGCCTTCAGCATCGCGTATTCGCCGCTCACCTGGTACACATAGGTCGGGAAGCGGAACTCGTCCTTCACGCGGCGCACGATGTCGAGATACGGCATGCCGGGCTTGACCATCACCATGTCGGCGCCTTCGTCGATGTCGAGGCGCACTTCGCGCAGCGCTTCGTCGCTGTTCGCCGGATCCATCTGGTAGGTCATCTTGTTGCCCTTGCCCAGATTGGACGCCGAGCCGACCGCATCGCGGAACGGGCCGTAGAACGCCGACGCGAATTTGGCCGAATAGGCCATGATGCGCGTATGGATGTGACCGTCGCTTTCCAGCATCTCGCGGACTGCGCCGATACGGCCGTCCATCATGTCCGACGGCGCGACGATGTCGACGCCGGCTTCGGCCTGCGCACGCGCCTGGTCGACCAGGATCTCGATCGTGTCGTCGTTGATCACGTAGCCGTTCTCGTCGAGCACGCCGTCCTGGCCGTGGCTCGTGTACGGGTCGAGCGCGACGTCGGTCAGCACGCCGAGTTCGGGGAAGCGCTTCTTCAGCTCGCGCACCGCGCGCGGGATCAGGCCTTCCGGATTGGCCGCTTCGCGGCCGTCAGGCGTCTTCAGCGACGGCTCGATGGCCGGGAACAGCGACAGCACGGGCACGCCGAGTTCGACGCACTCCTCGGCGACCTGCATCAGCAGATCGACCGACACGCGCTCGACGCCGGGCATCGACGGGACGCTCTGGCGTTCGTTGGTGCCCTCGACGACGAACACCGGGTAGATCAGGTCGTCGGTGGTCAGGCGGTTTTCGCGCATCAGGCGCCGGGAGAAGTCGTCGCGGCGCATCCGGCGCGGACGGTGAAGCGGATGGAAGCTCATGGCGATTTGGCAGAAATCAGGGCAAGAAGAACCTTACGGAACCCTTAGGTCATTTTCGAGACCGTTGGTATATGATAGCGATCGAGCGGCACGCGTCGCGTGCAGCTCCCCGCTTCTCCTCCCTGAGCGGGTGCCTGTCGTTATTCGATTAGGCTGTTTGGCCCGCCGTTCAACGGCGGGTTTTTTTATGAGCCGGCCGAATCCGCAGGCACCGTCAGGCGCGCGCGACCGAACCCGGCCGCGCGTTGTCCGCTCATTTTGCTACAGGCGCGCTATTTTCGTCGGCGACCGACGGCCGCAGCCAGCTCTCGATCAGCTCGTGCGCGTCGTCGAGGCCCGTGCGCTTCAGCGCCGAGAACAGCTGGACGGTCAGCTTGCCCTTCACGCCCTGGTCGCGATACGCGTCGAGCCCCTTTTGCGTGTTCCGCAGCGCGTTGATGCTCTCTTGGCGCGTCAATTTGTCGCACTTCGTCAGCAGCGTGTGGATCGGCTTGCCGGTCGGCGCGAACCACTCGATCATCCGGCGATCGAGGTCGGTCAACGGGCGGCGCGAATCCATCATCAGGATCAGGCCGCACAGCTGCGAACGCGTCGCGAGGTAGGACGACAGCAGCATTTCCCAGTGGGCCTTCGCGGCCCCCGGCACTTCCGCGTAGCCGTAGCCGGGCAGGTCGACGAGGTTCGCGACGGGCTCGGCGGCCGGGCCGACGGAGAAGTAGTTGATGTGCTGGGTGCGGCCGGGCGTCTTCGACGCGAAGGCGAGCCGCTTCTGGTTGCACAGCACGTTGATCGCCGTCGATTTGCCGGCATTCGAGCGGCCCGCGAACGCGATTTCCGGTTGTACCGTCGGCGGCAGGTCGCGCAGATGGTTGACGGTCGTGTAGAAGCGGGCTTGGTGGAGCAAAAAGGCCATGGGGAAACCGGTGGGACGGGGCGGCGCGAGCCGCTTGGTGGAGGCGGGGTAGCCCCGATAGGCGCGGGAGCTTTCAGCGCGATATTGTACAATACGGCGGTTTTGCCGAAGGGCTGCGGGCGCCTGCCTCGCGCTTTTATGCAGCTTCTGCGGTAGACTGGTCGACGTCGTTTTTTGCAGAACCTCAAATTCCCACAAGACGAAACAGGGTGTGCGAATGAATCGACTGTGCAAGTCTCTGATGGTGCTTCAGGTTGCAGCAGGGTTCGTAGGTTTCGTAGCGGAGGCAAATGCGGCGGATGCGGCAAAGCTGGATCTGGACCGCGGCAAGGCGATTGCCGGGCAAGTTTGCGCGTCGTGTCACGGCGCCGACGGCAACAGCGCGTCGGGCAGTTTCCCGAAGCTGGCCGGCCAGCATCCCGACTATCTGGTCAAGCAGTTGAACGACTTCAAGGCCCAGCCGGGCGCGAAGGGGCCGGCGCGGACCAATCCGGTGATGGTCGGGTTCGCGAGCGCGTTGAGCGCGGACGACATGCGCAACGTCGCTGCGTATTACGGATCGCAGACGACGAAGCTCGGCACCGCACGCGACGCGGCGACCGTGCCGATCGGCCAGAAGATCTATCGCGGCGGCATCGCGGAAAAGGGTGTACCCGCCTGCGCGAGCTGCCACGGGCCGACGGGGCAGGGGATTCCGGTCCAGTACCCGCGTCTGTCGGGGCAATGGGCCGATTACACGGTTGCCCAGTTGACCGCGTTCCAGCAGGGTGTCGGCGCGCGCAACAACAACGAGGCGATGCATCAGATCGCAGCGCGTCTGTCGGACAACGAGATCAAGGCCGTCGCGGATTACATCGCGGGCCTGCGTTGAACGGACGGCCGCGAATGGAATGACCGGGCGCCCGAAGGGCGGCCGGAGTCAGAACAAGAAAAAGGGTGGGGCGCCGCGTGATTGCGGTTGCCTCGCCCTTTTTTGTCAGCACTCGCCGGGTCGTCCCAAGCGTGCTGACCGCCCCCTTGGGGGGCAACGAACATAGTGAGCGTAGGGGCTGTTTCCCCTTAGTCGGAGTTTGAATGAGCGTTACCACGTCGGGGTTGCAGTCGAAGTCGGGTCAAAGTGCGTCCAGGCGCGCGATCGAGCTGCTGAGCTCGATGCGCTTCGCGATCGCGCTGCTGGTAGTGCTGTCGATCGCGAGCATCGTCGGCACGGTCCTGACGCAGGACGACCCGTATCCGAACTACGTGAACCAGTTCGGGCCGTTCTGGGCGGACATCTTCCGCTCGCTGGGCCTGTACAACGTGTACAGCGCGTGGTGGTTCATGCTGATCCTGATCTTCCTCGTCGTGTCGATCTCGCTGTGCGTGATCCGCAATGCGCCGAAGATGCTGGCCGATGCGAAGAGCTGGAAGGACAAGGTCCGCGAAGGCAGCCTGCGCGCGTTCCACCACAAGGCCGAATACTCGGCGTCCGGCACGCGCGCGACCGTCGCGGCCACGCTCGCCACGTTCGTCACCAAGGCCGGCTACAAGCACGTCGTGCGTGAAACCGACGGCGCGACGCTGATCTCCGCGAAGCGCGGCGCGCTGACGAAGTGGGGCTACATCTCCGCGCACCTTGCGATCGTCGTGATCTGTATCGGCGGCCTGCTGGACAGCAACCTGCCGATCAAATTCCAGATGTGGATGTTCGGCAAGAGCCCGGTCAACACGAGCGCGACGATCAGCGAAATCTCGCCCGACCACCGGCTGTCCGTGTCGAACCCGACGTTCCGCGGCTACGCGTGGGTGCCGGAAGGCCAGTTCGTGTCGACCGCGATCCTGAACCAGCCGAGCGGCTCGCTGATCCAGGACCTGCCGTTCTCGATCCAGCTCAACAAGTTCATCGTCGACTACTACACGACGGGGATGCCGAAGCTGTTCGCGAGCGACATCGTCGTGATCGATCGCGAGACGGGCCAGAAGATCCCGGCGCGCGTCGAGGTCAACAAGCCGTTCACGTACAAGGGCGTGTCGATCTACCAGTCGAGCTTCCAGGACGGCGGCTCGCAGATGGAGATGACGGCCTACCCGATGACGGGCGGCAACGCGAAGACCTTCGCGGTGAAGGGCACGATCGGCAGCACGGCGCCGTTGCAGATGCCGGGCAGCGACGGCGACACGATCGAGTTCTCCGACTTCCGCGCGATCAACGTCGAGAACATGGCTGACGCGAACGGCAAGCCGGACGTGCGCGGCGTCGCGAAGACGGCGTCGCTGAAGGAAGCGTTCGACGAGCGGCTCGGTTCGGGCGCGAAGACGTCGAAGCCGGTGCAGCTCCACAACATCGGCCCGTCGGTGCAGTACAAGATTCGCGGCAAGGACGGCCAGGCGCGCGAATTCAACAACTACATGCTGCCCGTCGACATGGGCGGCACGCGCGTGTTCCTCGCCGGCGTGCGCGCGAGCCCGAACGATCCGTTCCGCTACATGCGGATTCCGGCCGACAGCCAGGATTCGATCGGCGAATGGATGCGCCTGCGCGCCGCGCTCGAGGATCCGGCCGTGCGTGCCGACGCCGCCGCGCGCTTCGCGCAGCGTTCGCTGCCGACGACCGAAGCGTCGCTGCGCGGTCGCCTGCAGGATAGCGCGTTCAAGGTGCTGACCCTTTTTGCGGCGAGCGACGACAGCGTCGGCCGCGGCGCCGACGGCCAGCCGGTGGGCGGCTTCCAGGCGGTGGCGACCTTCATCGATCGTTCGGTGCCGAAAGCCGAGCAGGAGAAGGCGGCCAGCCTGCTGCTGCGCATGCTCGAGGGTTCGATGTGGGAGGTCTGGCAGATCGCGCGCGAGCGCGCCGGCGAGCCGGCCGCCCAACAGGGCGCCGACACGATCCGCTTCGTGCAGAACGCGATCAATGCGCTATCGGACAGCTTCTTGTATGGATCGCCGGTCTATTTGCAGCTTGACTCCTTCAAGCAGGTGCAAGCTTCGGTATTTCAGTTGACGCGCGCACCCGGCAAGAATCTGGTGTATCTTGGCAGCCTGCTGCTGGTCGCCGGCATCTTCTCGATGTTCTACGTGCGCGAGCGGCGCCTCTGGTTCTGGCTCAAGGATGCCGGTTCGGGCGTCGATGTGGTGATGGCGATGTCCACGGCCCGCAAGACCTTCGATTTCGAGAAAGAATTCGTGCAGACGCGCGACGCGGCCGGCGCCGTCTTGCGCGCCGCACCGCGCGACGCCGCGCCCGCCGGTGCGGCAGCGACTGCCCGTCCGCCTGCCGGCGGCGATTCCGAGAATTCCACCCGGTAACATCATGGATCTCACGCAAGTTTCCTCTTCCCGTTCGGGGCCGGTCCAGGCCTCGAATCCGGCGCCGTTGTTCGACGACCGTCCGTTCCTCGCGCGCCTGTCGGTCATCGACTGGCTGTTCGCCCTCGCACTCGTGGTCGGCGCGGGCTATGCGTTCGTGCATTACAACGAACACATGAATTACTACGACAAGGCGGTGATGATCGGCACCGTGCCGGCGCTTGTCGTGCTCGGCTGGCGCTGGAAGCCGGCGCGGCTGATGATGGCGTCGATCGCCGTGCTGTCGCTGCTGTCGATCCAGATCTACCAGGGCGATCTCGCGCGCGCCGATGCGGCGTTCTTCCTCAAGTACTTCCTGTCGAGCCAGTCCGCGATCCTGTGGATGAGCGCGCTGTTCGTGCTCGCGACGATCTTCTACTGGATCGGTCTGCTCGCGCGCTCGGAAACGGGTGCGGCGATCGGCCAGAAGCTCACTTGGGTTGCCGTGCTGATGGGCTTCACGGGGCTGATGGTGCGCTGGTACGAGTCCTACCTGATCGGTGTGGACGTTGGCCACATCCCCGTGTCGAACCTCTATGAAGTGTTCGTGCTGTTCAGCCTGATCACCGCGCTGCTCTACCTGTATTACGAAGGCCACTACGGCACGCG
>NZ_CAJPGZ010000033.1:0-44562 GCF_905339865.1 Burkholderia sp. BCC1993
GATTTAACGTTGATAATTGAGATTATGTCAAATATGAAATTTACCCGAAAACACCCCTGAAATCCCTCCCGCACACTGCCCGAATCCTTCCTCACCAGTCACCCGCAGCCACCGTTTTTGCAGCGTGAACCCAGCCTCAGCAAAAACTGCGGCACGCAATGCCCCCGACGGCCGCCCGCCAGACGCCGTCTCCAACCACCGCAAACCGCCCGCAACAGGACGATCAGGACAACCACATCCCCTGCATCTTGTGCGAGAAATGCGCGCGCTCGGCCGTCTCCATCAGCGACAGGAATTCATCCTGCATCATGTGGATCAGTGCTTCGTGGTCGCCGGCCTCGAAATACACTTCCGGCTGCTGCGCGAGATGTTCCTCGAGGAACGTCTTCATCCCGTACGCCATGCAAACCGGCGGCAACGCGCCCAGGTCGCAATCCTTGAAGAGTTCGCGCAGTTCGATTTCCCTGGCGAGCACGAGATGGCGGCCGGTCTTGACCCAGAGGTCCGACAGCCGCACTGCGTGCGACGTCGGCAGCACGGCGGCGACGTAGCCTTCGTCGTCCTCGAGCAGCACGGTTTTCGCGAGGCGATCGCCGGGGATATGCGCGGCGGCGGCCGTCTCCATGCTGGTATGGCTATACGGGTGGTACACGACTTCGTACCGCGATGACTTCTGGCGCAGGCAATCCTGCAGGGTGGCTGAGACAGGCATGGCACACCTCTCTGGACGAATCGGACGAACGAAGTTCGCTCCGGGTTTGTTCAGCATAGGTCGCATTGCGGCCAATGGAAACGCCCTCGCGCGGCGCCCGCACCGACGGCTCGCCCCGGCTTCGGCCCCTTTTCCGCGCAACGCGGTCATCCTTGCCGGCACGCGCAATCCGGGCCCGGAATCCGCATGGAACATGCCTGCCTGCCCCGCCTTTCCTGAAGACACAACCAGACACAACGGGCGATAACGGTTCCGGTGCGAGGACCCCAACACATGTGATGGCGGATCCGCACTAGACCGTTAGTTGCATTTTAACGAAGGGCGTCGAAGCCTGAAAATCATCGTCATCGGCCGCCGGGGATCGACCGGCCACGCACCAACGAGGCCGCCGCAAACCGCGCCGACAAAGACCGAACCTCGCCCTATACTGAGCCAACACCCGTCATCCCGCGGCGGCCGATTCCGGGAGCGACCATGCATTACCAGCTGATCTACGAACTCGTCGACGATTACCTGTCCCGGCGCGAACAGTACCGCGCCGAGCACCTCGCACTCGCGCGGGCGGCAACCGAACGCGGCGAACTCGTGCTCGCCGGCGCGTTGCAGGATCCGGCCGACCAGGCCGTGCTCGTGTTCGAAGGCGATTCGCCGGAAGCCGCCGAATCGTTCGCGCGCGCCGATCCATACGTGCAGAACGGCCTCGTCAAGTCCTGGCGCGTGCGTCCGTGGCGCGTCGTGGTCGGCAAGCACGCCCCGCGCTGACGGGTGCACGGGGCAACGGCTACAGCCACCCCGCCCGCTTGAAGCGCCACCACAACGCGAGATCGGCTCCGACCATCACGGCGATGCAGCCGTAGAAGCCGTACTTGAGGTGCAGTTCGGGCATGTTCGCGAAGTTCATCCCGTAGATGCCGGCGATCATCGTCGGTATCGCGAACAGCGCGGCGAACGAGCCGAGCCGCTTGGTCACCTCGTTCTCCGCGAGCGAGATCATCCCGAGATTGACCTGGATCGCGGTCACGACCATCTCGCGCCGCCCTTCGATCGTCTTCACGATCCGCTGCAGGTGGTCGTACACGTCGCGAAAGTAATGCTCCATCCCGCTGCAGACCTGCGGAATGCGTCCGCCGGTGAGCTTCGCGAGCGGCTCGATCAGCGGCGCCGTGTGCTGGTGCAGCATCACGAGCCGGCGTTTCAGCGAATAGAGATCCTCGATGATCGCGCGCGACGACGCGGGCGTGGCCTTGGTGAAGATGCGGTCCTCGAGTTCCTCGAGCTCGTTGCCGAGCGTCTCGAGGATCGGGAAATAACGGTCGACGACCTGGTCCATCAACGCATAGAACACGAACGCCGACCCTTCCTGCAGCAGATGCGGCTCGCGCTCGCAGCGCTTGCGCACCGCGCGGAAGTCCTGTTCGGTATGGTTACGGATCGACAGCACGTAGTTCGGGCCGACGAACACGTTCAGCTCGCCGACATTGAATTCGCCGTCGTGGTCGAGCTCGACCGTGTGCAGCACCGCGAACAGCGAATCGCCGTACTCCTCGATCTTCGGACGCTGATGCCCCTTGCGGGCATCCTCGAGCGCGAGCTCGTGCAGCCCGAATTCCTCGCCCATCAGGTCGATCTCGTCCGGCGTCGGATCCTTCAGCGCGACCCATACGAAACATTCGGGTTTCGACACGTAGTCGCTGATGACGTCGATATCGATGTCGGCCAGCTTGCGGCCGTCCTGGTATGCAGCACAATTGATCAGCATGATGTCCGTCATGTTGCCGTTATCACACCAGTTTACCGGTTTGCCGCGCGGGCGGCCCGGCTTGCACGGCACGCCGATATTGGTCATGATCGGACTGCGTGCGCCGCGGCATGCGCACGGCATCGCTTCGACAGGTGCACGGCACGGCCGTGCGGCCCAACCGTCAAGGAGACAGACCCATGTGGTATTTCTCGTGGATACTCGGCATCGGCGTGGCGCTCGGCTTCGGCATCATCAACGCGATGTGGCTGGAGGCGGAAGTGTTCTCGAGCGACGACAAGCGCACCGCCGCACCGCGCGCGGATTCGGGGAGCCGGTATTCGTGACGCACCTGGTGTTCTTCTGCGGTCATGCCGGCACCGGCAAGACCACGCTCGCGAAGCGGCTGATCGGGCCGCTGATGCGCGCGACCGGCGAAGCCTTCTGCCTGCTCGACAAGGACACGCTCTACGGCCGCTACAGCTCGGCCGCGATGGGCGCCCTCACCTCCGATCCGAACGACCGCGACAGCCCGCTCTACCTGAAACATCTGCGCGATCCCGAATACCAGGGCCTGCTCGACACGGCCCGCGAGAACCTCGCGCTCGGCATCGGCGCGCTCGTGGTCGGCCCGCTGTCGCGCGAAGTGCGTGACCGGCGCATCCTCGACCGCACGTGGCTCGGCATCGGGCCGGACGTCGCGCTGACGGTCGTGTGGGTCCACACCGCGGAGGACGTCGCGCACCAGCGGATCGTCGCGCGCGGCAATCCGAACGACGCGTACAAGCTCGCGCACTGGGACGAATACCGGCAACGCCGCTTCGTGCCGACCGGCCACGAATGCGACGGCATCGTGATGTTTGACAACACCGCACCGTCCGACGCGGACATCGATGCGCTGCTGTACCGCATCGTGCCGCCCCCGCCGGCGGCAACGATCGTCCCGCCGCTGCCCGCCTGAGCGGCGCGTATCGCCCTGCTCTTCGTCGCTTCGCCATGCCGGGTGAAGGCATCGCGACGCAACGTGTCGATTCGGCCGACGCCAATGCGATCCGTGAAGCCGTGAAGGGCTTCGATGCGCTCGTCAAAAAAACAACGCCGGGAGCGCTGTTGCGCTCCCGGCGTCACACGGCCCTCGTGCCTGAGACCGATCGTCAGGCGACTTCGTGCACGCGCTCCATCGTGCCGCCTTCGTACAGCTTGCCGAAGCGGTTCGCGAGGAACGCCTTCAGCGACACCTTTTCCTGCGGGATGAAACCGCTTTGCGGCAGCTTCTTTTCGCGGAACAGATCCAGCACCGCGCACATCGCGCCGGCCGTCGTGATCTGGATGGCGCTCATGTGCATCCCGCACACGTCCTTCGCGAAGATCTTGCGGGTGAACACGTCCTGCACGAGCTGGCCGTCCTTCACGCCCGTCACTGTGACGAACACGAGCACGACGTCCTGCTTCGTCGACGGCACCGCGCGGCGCATGATCGACTTCAGCGTGTCGCGGTCGCTCGACAGGCGCAGGTCCTCGAGCAGGAACTGCACGAGTTCGCGGTGGCCCGGATAGCGCACCGACTTGTAGTCGAGCGTCTCGACCTTGCCCGACAGCGTCTCGCACAGCGTACCCAGGCCGCCCGACGTGTTGAAGGCTTCGTATTCGGTGCCGTCGAGCGAGAAATGCTCGAGGCCTTCGAGCGGCTGCACCCACTGCTTGCGGCCATCGCGGATCGCTTCGCACGGCTGGCAGTATTCGTTGATCAGGCCGTCGACGCTCCACGTCAGGTTGTACTTCAGCGCGTTGGTCGGATACTCGGGCAGCGCGCCGACGCGCATCTTCACGTCGCGCACTTCGCTGAAGCCGTTCACGAGCTCGTGCGCGGCGATGCCGATGAAGCCCGGTGCGAGGCCGCACTGCGGCATGAACGCGCGGTCCGAACCGTCGGCCAGTTCGCGGATCGCGTGGGTCGCGCGCACGTCTTCGGTCAGGTCGAAGTAATGGACGCCGGCCGCCTTGGCCGCCGCGGCGACGTTGACCGCCAGGTAGTACGGCAGCGCGTTGACGAGCGCATCGAAGCCCTTCACGGCTTCACGGATCGCATTGGCGTCGGCCGAATCGACACGTTGCGTCGCGATGCCTTCACGCGACAGCTTGGCGAGCGCATCCGCATCGCGGTCGAACGCGACGACTTCGTAGTCGCCCGTTTCACGCAGCATGTGAGCAATGGTGTGGCCGATCAGACCTGCGCCGACGATGGCGATTTTCATGCGCTTATCTCCTGATGATGGGTTTGGTGTTGGTGTACGGCATCGAGCCATGAACACAGTTTAGGGACGTGCAAAATCAGTTCCAAGACGAAGAATGATGCGAAACGACCGATACTTTCGACGAAATGACTACACATTTCGTCACAACGACCAAATCATCTAAAAAATGCGTATACGACGTGCCGCAGACGGGCCGCAGACGGGCCGCGATCGACGCGTGTGGACGCGTGTGGACGGACAGGAAGGAAAACGCAAGGCGGGACATGGCAGGCGAATCAATCGTTGCGCGCGCCCGGGCACGCATTCGACACAACGACGCGCGCGTGCAGATGCACGAGGCAACGCCCCGCCCCGCGGCGAGCGCAGGCGGCGGGCATCAAGGCATCAAGGGAAGGGAAAGGAGGAAAAGCCTGCGCGACGAATCGAATCGCGCCGCGGCGTCACACGCGACACCGCATGCGACGCGTCATCCGCCGATCGTGCCGCGATCGATCTTGCGCGACAGAATGATCGACGTCGTCGTGCGCTCGACGCCTTCGAGCGTGCCGATCTGGTCGAGCAGATCGTTGAGCCGTTCCGGCGAATCGGCACGCAACCACGCGACATAGTCGTATTCGCCGCTCACCGCGCACAGCAGCTGCACCTCGGGCATCCGGTCGAGCTTGCGCAGCACGTCCTTGCCGAACTTCGGCGTGAGAATGATGCCGACGTACGCGTAAATGCTCGCGTCGAGCACGTCCTGACCGAGCCGCACGCTGTAACCGGCGATCACGTTGGTACGCTCGAGCCGCGCGATGCGCGCGACGACCGTCGTGCGGGCAACGTCGAGCTGTCGCGCGAGATCGGCGACGCTTGCGCGCGCATCCGCTTGCAGCAGCGCGACGAGTTGCCGGTCGAGGTCGTCGAGTTGGTCGAGGCGAGGAGGACGCATGAGGCTGGGCCGGCGTGCAACGCGCCGGCGAAATGGAACGTGACGCGATGATAGCGCCGAACGCCGGTGCGCCCAAACGGCATCGCACGCGGTCACGGGTTCGCGCGTTCGCATCGCCCCACCTCGTTCGCGCGCGGCGCCCGACGTGCCGATCGAACACCATCGATCGTCGGACTTCACCATGTCCCTTTCAATTTCGATTCGTATCGGATGTAAGCAAGTGTCGCTTTCGCTGCTGCACTGCACGCAACGTGCTACTAATAAGGTGCGACGCGAGATGCGCGCTCGCGGCACTGACCGCCGCGCCCGCTCGCACGACACCACCCCGGAGAGCCACCCATGAAGAAGATCTCGCTCACCCTCGCTACGCTCGCCGTTGCAGCCAGCGCATTCGCGCAAACCCCGCCGCAACCGCAGACGCCCGCTCCGGCGGCGGCAACGGCCGCGTCGGCCCCGAGCGCCGAGCAGCGTGCGGCGCGCCACGAAGCGCGCATCGAGCAGCGCATCAAGTACCTGCACGACCAGTTGAAGATCACGTCGGCGCAGGAACCGCAATGGAAGACGTTCGCCGACACGATGCGCGAGAACGGCGACACGATGGGCCGCCTCTATCGCGCCCGGATGGAAAGCCACGACGTGTCCGCGGTCGACGACATGAAGCAGTACGCGGAACTCGCGCAGGCGAACGCGGACGGCGCGAAAAAGCTCGCCGACGCATTCGCGCCGCTCTACGAGCGCTTCCCGGCCGACCAGAAGGCGCTCGCCGACACGACGTTCCGCAGCTGGCTGCACCACGGCGGCGAACACCGCGGCAAGGGCAAGGCCGCGAGCAAGGAAGGCAAGGCAGCGGCCGCGCCGGCCGCCAGCGCGCCCGCGCAACCCTGACGTCCGCCCCGCCGGCGCCGCGCTGCCCGTCCGGGCCGAACGGCGTCGCGCATCCCGCCGGGAATCCGGCGCGTCACACGGCGCGCCGGATTCGGGATAAGCTCCCGGCTTTTCCCGCACTTCCCCCCTGCCATGCTCGAACTCAAGCACATCGATCTGCGTACCGACCCGCAGGCCCGTCGCGTCGTGAAGGATGAAACCGTCACGGTCGCATTCGCGGATGCCGACGGCGAACTGATGAGCCTCGAAGGCCCGAACCGCTATGTTGCGGGCGACGCGCTGATCACCGGCTCGACCGGCGACCGTTGGGTCGTGTCGCGCGCGCGCTTCGACGCGAAGTACCTGCCCGCCGATCCGGCGCTCGCGCCCGGCGCGCCGGGCGCCTACCGGAACCGGCCGGCCGTCGTGCTCGCCCGCCGCATGGACGAGCCGTTCACGATCGCCCGCTCGGAAAACGGCGACACGCTGAGCGGCATGGCCGGCGACTGGGTCATGCAATATGCACCCGGCGACTATGGCGTCGTGCAGGCGCAGCGCTTCGCGCAGGTTTATCGCGACGCGTAAGCGCGCGTCGCGTGACACGCGCTGCGCCGCATCGAGCCGGCGCGCGCCGGCGTCACCGCTCACGCAAAGTCTTCGTCGAGTTCGAGTTCGGCGTCGCGCTCGACGGCTTCACCCGCCGCGTGCCGCTCCTCGAGCGAGCCCAGCATCGCTTCCGTGTACGCATGCAGCACCGCGTGGCTGCGGGCACGCTGCATCGGCCTGAGCGCCAGATAGCGCGCCAGCGCGGCCGGCACGATGCGGATATCGAGCGTCATCCGTTTCGGCGTCGAACCGAAACGCATCGCGAGCCACTGCACGGACAGGAAGCGCCCGCGTTCGTCGCTGCTTTCGGCAAAACGCGTCTGCTCCGGAAAGAGATCGCAGATCACGCGCGCGAGCGCGTCGAATTCCGCGCTCTGGCATTCGATCAGATAGTCGTCCACTCCGCCTCTCCCGTCAGACCGCCGCACGCGGCGACCGGCACGTCTTCACCAGCACGGCGACCAGGATCGCGGTCAGCACGAAATACACGGCCTCGATCGATCCGGCCGGCAGCACGCGCACCTGGTACAGCAACGCCGGTGCAGCCGCCAGCGCATGCAGCACGATCGCGAGCGGCAGTACGCCCGCGCGGCCGGCACGCACGCCGCGCCAGACCAGCACCGACAGCGCGAGCTGCACCGCAAACGCCGCGCAGCGCTCGATCAGCAACAGCAGGATCGACTGTGCCGACAGCGTCGCCAGCATCACGTGCAGCCGCACGACGGTATCGCCCGGCAGGTCCGCGAGCTGCGTCTCGAGCTGCCCGCGGCTCGCGAGCCACGCGAGATACGACCACTGGCCCCAGACGAGCACACCGACGAACCAGACTTCGGCACCGGCATGGCCGATCCCGTAGCCGATGCCGCGCCCGTCGCCGGCCGACGCGCCGTAGCGGCGGTTCAGGAACCGCATCCCGAGATAACGGCCGACTTCCTCGAACACGGCGGTCGCGAGCGCGCTGTACGCAACGAATGCGAGCGGCTGCGTGAGCCAGCCGCCGGCGGGCGTCTGGCTCAGCACGAGGCCATGGAATGCGCGTTCGACGATCATCGCGAACAGCGTGAAGACGGCGACGCCGACGATCGTGTCGCGGCGGTCGAGCGCAAGCGGCTTGCGCAGGGTACGGAAGAGAACGAACGGCAGTAGCGCGATGATCAGCGTGGCGGCGATCAGCACCGCCAGCGTGACGGGAGCGACAGTCATGAATTTCCTTGTTCGGGGCAGCGCACCTGACGCGCCGCGTGCCCCGCATGATACTCAGCTTGCGGTCGACGCGCGCGCAATCAGCTCGCCCGGCAGCATCGCGACGCGCACGTCGCCGACCGCGCCGTCGATGCGCTCGTGCACGAATTCGACGGCCTTGTAGCCGATCTCGTAGGTCGGCTGGCGGATCGTCGTGATGCCGATCAGCTCGGCCCACTCCGGATCGTCGATCGACAGCAGCGCGGCCTGTTCCTGCCACGCGGCGCCGAAGCGTGCGCGCAGGTGGCGCGCGATCGCGAGCGCGACCGGCGCGTTCGCGGCGAACAGCGCCGCCCGCACGCCGCGCTGCGTGGCCGCGTCGACGCGTGCGTCGAGGTCGGCGAGCGCTGCTGCGGCCGCGGCCGGCTCGTTCAGGTCGAGCACGACCGTCGGCGGCACCGGCAGCCCGCGCGCGTCGAGCGCCGCGCGGAACGCGGCCTCGCGCAGGCGCCGCGAGCTGACGTGCTCGAACGGCTGCACGACGAAATGAATCGCATCGAAGCCGCGCGCGATCAGGTGCGCGAGCGCCGTCTCGATCGCATCGGTGTTGTCGAGTCCGATCAGGTCCGCCTCGAAGCCCTCGACCGTGCGGTCGACGAGCACGGCCGGGATGCCGCCGCCGCGCAGCGGGCGCAACACGTCTTCCTCGGCGCCCAGCGCATTGACGATCAGCCCTTCGACCCGGTAGGTCGTGAGCAGCTGCAGGAAGCGCCGCTCCATCTCGACTTCATTCGCTGCGTGGCAGATGAGCGGCATGTAGCCGAGCGCGTGGCACGCGGCCTCGACGCCCTGCAGCACTTCGACGGTATAGGGATTGGTCAGGTCGGCCGCGAGCATGCCGAGCAGCCGGTTGCGGCCGCGCTTCAGCCCGCGCGCCATCTGGTTCGGCCGGTAGTTGAGGCGCGCGATCGCCGTCTCGATCCGCTGGCGCAGATCGGCGGACAGCACGTGCGTCTCGCCGTTCAGATAGCGCGAAACGCTGGTCTTGCCCGTGCCGGCTTCGCGTGCGACATCGCTGATCGTCGCCGGACGCTGCGTGGAAGGTTGCGAATCGCTCAAGTCGTGCCTCGCGACGTACGATCCGCGCCGCTTCGTGTGCGGACGGACCTTTGTTGTTGGATACGAAAGCCAGCCGGCGCACGCCGCCGCTCCCCTGCTTCGCGGTCGATCGAAGCCGGCGCATTCGCGCCCGCTCCGCTCGCCTGACACGCACGGCGATCGGCCGCACCGGGCTGGCGCGGATGCCCGTCGCCGGACGCCGCCGGCCGCGTGGCCGGGTCGTCGATGCGCGACGAGCGGGCGATCATAACGCAGCCTGCCCTCCCGCACCAAGACCATCGACTCTAACGGCAGCGGCGGCCCCCCGGCCGGCCGCCGCCGCTCAGACGCGCGCGAGCGCGTCCGGATTGACGAGATTCGTGCGCAGCGTGCCGGCCAGCGCGCCGACCAGGTTTTCTGCGGCGCAGCGCGCCATCGCATGGCGCGTCTCGTGCGTCGCCGAGCCGATATGCGGCAGCGCGACGACGTTGCTCATCCGCAGCAGCGGCGAGTCCGCCGCCAGCGGCTCCTTCTCGAACACGTCGAGCCCCGCGCCGCGGATCGTGCCGGCCCGCAGCGCGTCGATCAGCGCGGCCTCGTCGACCACCGGCCCGCGCGACGCGTTGATCAGGATCGCGCCGCGCTTCATCTTCGCGAATTCGGCCGCGCCGATCAGGTGATGCGTTTCCGGCGACAGCGGCACCTGCAGGCACACGAAGTCCGACTGCGCGAGCAGTTCGTCGAGCGTCACGCGGCGGGCGCCGTACTGCGTCTCGGCTTCGGCGTGCGCGGCACGGTTCGTGTACAGCACCTGCATCCGGAAGCCGAGCGCCGCGCGGCGCGCGACCGCGCCGCCGATCCTCCCGAGCCCGACGATGCCGAGCGTCTTGCCCTGCACGTCGGTGCCGTACAGATCGGGGCCGATGCTGCGCTGCCAGTGGCCGGCCTTCACCCACTCCGCCAGTTCGACCACACGCCGCGCGGACGCGAGGATCAACGAGAACACGGTATCGGCGGTCGATTCGGTCAGCACGTCGGGCGTATGCGCGAGCACGATCCCGCGCCGCGTGAGATCCGCGACGTCGAAGTTGTCGTAGCCGACCGAGATCGTCGACCAGGCCTTCAGCCGCGGCGCGCGATCGAGCATCTGCGGCGTGACCTTCAGGCTCGCGCCGATCGCGCCGTCCGCGTCGCCGAGGGCGTCGGCGAGCGCGTCGGCGCCGTCGGCCTGCACGAGCTCCGCGTGCTCGCGCAGGTACGCGAGAACGTCATCGGGCAGCGGCTTGTACGCGACGATACGAGGCTTCATCGTTTTCATTTTCCTTGCAGCGGCGTCGCGAGCGGGTGCGCATCGCGCGCCTGGGGTTTGACGGACAGCGTGAGGATCACCGCGGCGATGAGCGCGACGCTCATGAACGCATACGATGCGACGGGCGACCCGGTCGCCCCGTTCAGGTAGCCGACGAAATACGAGCCGACGAACGAGCCGAGCGCGCCCATGCTGTTGATCAGCGCCATCGCGCCGCCGGCGACGTTCCTCGGCAGCAGTTCCGGCACGATCGCGAAGAACGGGCCGTACGGCGCGTACATCGCGGCGCCCGCGACGACCAGCAGCGCATACGAGATCCAGAAATGCGACGAGCCGAGCGCATACGACGCGGCGAACGCGGCCGCGCCGACCAGCAGGAACGGCCACACGAAGCCGCGGCGCGAGCCGACCTTGTCGGACGCCCACGACGCGACCAGCATCGCGATCGTCGCCGCGAGGTACGGCAGCGCCGACAGCCAGCCGGTCGCGACCATGCCAAGCTCGGAGCCGTTCTTGACGATCGACGGCAGCCACAGCACGAAGCCGTACACGCCGATGCTCCAGCAGAAGTACTGCGCGCACAGCTTGATCACGGCCGGCGAGCGGAACGCCTCGCCGTAGTTGCGCACGGGCTTGATCGCCGCCTGTTCGGCCGCGAGCGCGGCGTCGAGGTCGCGCTTTTCCTGCGCGGTGAGCCACGGCGAATCGGCCGGCTTGTCCTGCACGAGGAACCACCAGCATACGGCCCAGATGATGGCCGGCACGCCTTCGGCGATGAACATGTGGCGCCAGCCGAATTCGTGCACGAGATAGCCCGACACGATCGACATCCACAGCACCGTGACCGGGTTGCCGAGGATCAGGAACGTGTTCGCGCGCGAGCGTTCGTTCTTCGTGAACCAGTTGCTGATGTAGATCAGCATCGCCGGCATCACCGCCGCCTCGACCACGCCGAGCACGAAGCGGATCGCCATCAGCGACGGGATGTTGGCGACCACCCCCGTGAGCGCCGCGCACGCGCCCCACAGCACGAGGCTGACGAACACGAGCTTCTTGACGCTGCGGCGCTCCGCATAGATCGCGCCCGGAATCTGGAAGAAGAAGTAGCCGAGGAAGAACAGCGCGCCGATCAGCGACGACAGGCCCTTGCTGATCCCCAGGTCCTGGTTGATGCCGGCTGCGGCCGCGAACCCGTAGTTCGCGCGGTCGAGGTAAGCGAGGCTGTAGGTGATGAACACGATCGGCATGATCGTCCACCAGCGTCGTGCTGCGAGATTGGCTGCCATCAAAGTGTCTCCTTGGGTGATCGGAGTGGGCGGGTCAAACGCCCGGCTCCGCTCCCGTCCTTTCGGGAATCGACCGGCGTCGGCGCGATGGCGCCTGCTCCGGCCTCATGCAAAACCGTGCACGAAGCACGAATTGGGTCCGCGGATTGTGCCGTGTCCGGCCTCTCATTGCGCGGTGACGGTTTCCTCTAAGCGATCGGCGCGATTGCTGACGTTTTCGAGCCGATCGAGCGCCGTGCGGGTCGGCAAGCCTTCCGAATCGCCGATCACCTGGATCGCGAGCGCCCCGATGCGATTGCCGCGCGCGACCGCCTGCTCGACGGAGCGGCCTTCCAGCAGCGCGCTGACCACGCCGACCGCGAAGCCGTCGCCGGCGCCGACCGTGTCGACCACGTTCGCGACACGCTCGCCCGCCACCGTGCCCTCGCGGCCGTCGGCCGTGCGGAAGTACGCGCCCTCGGCGCCCAGCTTGATCACCACGCCGCGCGCCCCCTGTGCCAGGTAGAAGGCCGCGATGTCGGCCGGCGTGTCGTGCCCGGTGAGCTGCTGCCCTTCGGCCAGGCCCGGCAGCACCCAGTCGGCGAGCGACGCGAGCGCGTTCAGCGTCTTCGCCATCACGTCGGCGGACGGCCACAGCGTCGGGCGCAGGTTCGGATCGAACGAGATCGTCTTGCCGGCCGCACGCATCTCGCGCGCCAGCCGGAACGCAAGCTCGCACGACGTCGCGGAGATCGCTGGTGCGACGCCCGTCAAATGCAGATGCCGTGCGCCGAGCACGTAGTCGGCCACGTAGTCGTCGCACGACAGGTGGCTCGCGGCCGAGCCCTTGCGGAAATATTCGACGGTCGGGTCGCTGCCGTCGTCGTTGCGCGACTTCAGCTGGAAGCCGGTCGGATAGCGCGGATCGACGGTCACGCACGACGCGTCGATGCCTTCGCGCGCGAGCGTGTCGAGCACGTAGCCGCCGAACGAATCGCGGCCCACCCGGCTCATCCAGCCGACCCGGAAGCCGAGCCGCGACAGGCCGATCGCGACGTTCAGGTCCGCGCCCGCGATCCGTTTCGTGAATTGCGCGGCGTGCGCGAGGTGGCCGGGCTCGGCGGCGACGAACATCGCCATCGCTTCGCCGTAGGTCACGACATCGAGTGCTGCCTTCATGAGTGCATTCCTCCGTATCCTTCGGGCGTCACGCGGCGGCGAGCCACGCGACGCGCCGGCCGGCATCGCCCGCCAGGTCGGCCGCATCGAACGGGAATTCGATGCCGCGCGGCGCCGCTTGCGGCAGGGCCGCGAGCACGCCCGTGACGAGCGTGTCGCCCGACGCCGGCGCCACCGCGAAACGGCGCGCGCCCTCGCCAGCGACCGCCTTGCAATGAATGTATTCCACATGCGGCGCGAGTGCGTGCGCGCATGCGAGCGGCGCTTCGCCCGGCCACTGCCAGTTGCCGATGTCGAACGTCATGCCGAGCGCATCGGGCGCGCCCGCTTCGGCCAGCGCCGCGAACAGCCCGCTGAATTGCGCGAGCGCGCCGCCCACCGGTAGCTGGCCGTTCTCGACCACCACGCGGGCACGCGCGCCGCGCGACAGCGCGACGATCTCGGCTGCGTGCGCGTCGCCGGCGAAGCCGCCGAGCTGGAACTTGACGAAGCGCGCGCCGAGCGCGTCGGCTTCGACGAGCGTGTCGCGCAGCGCGTCGGCATCGAGCGCGCCGGTTTCCGTGTACAACGTGGCCGGCGTCGAATAGACCGACCACAGCCCTTGCGCGGCGAGTGCCGTGCCGAGCTCGGCCAGCGCGCCGGGCGTCGCGTCGTCGTCCGATGCGAACAGTTCGCGCCGCACCTCGAAACCGGTCGCGCCGGATGCCGCCGCGGTCGCGATGAATGCACGGTGGCCCTCCTGACGCACGCGGTCCATCCCGAATGCGCTCGCCACGATCACGATGTCTGCCATGTCTGCCCTTTTTTCTCCGGAATGGAACCGGTTCCATTTGCTTGAGACGGATGGTGCGCTTCGCCCCGGGTGCACGCCATAGAGGAAATCCCTAAGGACGGCCGCCGCACGAACGTGCGCGGGCGCATGGGCATCCGGCGTTCCCGGACCGGCTTCGATCGCCTATCCGGCGTCGTGCGCGAGGCTCATTTCGAGGAACTGGGCGGCCACGCGCGACGGCGCCGCGCCGTGCGGCACCAGGATCGAGAAATGACGCGTGAGCGGCGCGGGGGCGAGCGAGCGCGGCACGAGCACCGCGTCCTCGTGACGCAGCGACATCGCGGACACGAAGCCGACGCCCATCCCCGCGCGCACGGCCTCCTTCACGGCCTCGACGCCGGCAATCTCGAACGCGACACGCATCGGCGCGCCGCCGTGCGCGAACGCGCGTTCCACGAGTTGCCGCACACCGGAGCCCTCCTCGCGCAGCACGAGCGGATGCGCGGCAAGTGCCTCGAGCGTGACGCCGGCTTCGTACTCGGGGGCGGCGAGCGCATGCCCGGCCGGCACGACCGCGACGATCTCGTCCTCGTGCCATGCATGCACGGCGGTGCCGGGCGGCAGCGCCTCGCCGGGCGGCCCTTCGATCATCGCAATGTCGAGCGATGCCAGCGCGGCGACCACGTCGGCCGTGTTGCCGCTCATCGTGTGGATCGCCACCCGCGGCACGCGCGGCTGGAACGCCGCGATCAGGTACGGCAGCAGGTAGCTGGCCGGCGTCGTGCTCGCGCCGATCCGCAGCGTGCCGGCATCAAGCCCGCGCACCGCGTCGCGAAACGCGCGCGCCTGCGCGAACGTGTCGCGCTGGGCCTTCGCGTACTGCGCGAGCTGTTCGCCGACCGGCGTCAGGCGGATCCCGCGGCCGTCACGCTGGTACAGCGGCTCGCCGAACTCGTCCTGCAGCAGGCGCAGCTGGCCCGACACGGCCGGCTGCGACAGATGCAGCGCCACGGCAGCGCGGCTGATGTTCAGATGTTCGGCGACGGCCGCGAACGTTATCAGTTGATCCGGGGTCATGGGGATGAATTATCGGCTTTCCGGATAGTTTACGTCACAAATCACAATTTCTCATATCGATATAACCAAATTAGGATTAGGCCATCGCAACCTGTTTTCATCACGGTGCCCCATGTCCACTGCTCCGACTCCTCATCTCAGCCACGCCGCGCCGTCGCTGCGCGGCCAGTTGAACGGCGTGCTGTTCGTCGCGCTGTTCGCCGCCGCCGTCACCAGCCTGTCCGAACTTCCGGCGATCGCCGGGCTCGGCCTGTCGCCGCTGATCGTCGGCATCGTCGCCGGTGCGCTGTACGGCAACGCGCTGCGCGACGGCATGCCCGCGAGCTGGGCGGCCGGCGTCAACTTTTCCGCGCGCAAGCTGCTGCGCATCGCGGTCGCGTTCTTCGGCCTGCGCGTGAGCCTGCAGGAGATCGCGCAGGTTGGCCTGCCGGGCCTGACGGTGTCGGTGCTGATCGTCGTCAGCACGCTTGCGATCGGCACCTGGGTCGGCATGAAGGTGATGAAGCTCGATCGCGACGCGGCGTTTTTGACCGCCGCCGGCAGCGCGATCTGCGGTGCGGCCGCCGTGCTCGCGTTCGAGTCGACGCTGCAGTCGAAGCCGCACCAGAGCGCGATGGCCGTGGGCAGCGTGGTGCTGTTCGGCACGCTGTCGATGTTCCTGTACCCGTTCGCGTATCACGCCGGCCTGCTCAACCTCGACCCGACCGGCCTCGGCCTGTTCTTCGGCGGCACGATCCACGAGGTCGCGCAGGTGGTCGGCGCGGCGAGCGACATCAGTCCGGAGGTCACGCACGTCGCGACCATCGTGAAGATGACCCGCGTGATGCTGCTGGTGCCGGTGCTGCTCACGCTCGGCTGGTGGCTCGCCCGCTCCGCGCGCTCGGCAGATGCGACCGCCGACGGCGCGCAGGGCAAGCGCAAGGTCGCGGTGCCGTGGTTCGCGCTCGGCTTCCTCGGCTTCGTGATCGTCAATTCGCTGGACGTGCTGCCCGCCGACGTCACGCACACGCTGAACCTGCTCGACACCTTCGCGCTGACGATGGCGATGACCGCGCTCGGCATCGAGACCCGCGTGTCGCAGATCCGCGAGGCCGGCCCGCGCGCCCTGACCACCGGCCTGATCCTGTACGTGTGGCTGATCGCCGGCGGCTACGGGATCACCTGGGCGGTACAGCACTGGCGTGGCTGAGCCGCGCAGCCACGCCGCGACACGCGCCGCGCCCGACGGGAAGGTCCCGCGGGCGCGGCGCAGTGCTATGCTTCGCGTCGTTTTCCTTCGTCCTCTTCATCACCTTCTTTCAGCCGTGCTCTCGTTCCTGCTGAAGCTGCGCACTCGCGCCCAGACGCTGTTCCGCCTGTCGGACGCCCATACGATGCTGATCTGGTCGGCCGTCGTCGGCGTCGGCGGCGCCTTCGCCACCATGGCGTTCCGCGAAGGCATCGACCTGATGCAGCACCTGATCTCCGGGCACAGCGGCAGCTTCGTGCAGATGGCGAAAAGCCTGCCGTGGTACGTGCGCTTCTGGATGCCGGCCGCGGGCGGCTTCCTCGCCGGCTGCGTGCTGTTGCTCGCGACGCGCGGCGACGGGAAATCCGGCAAGACCGATTACATGGAAGCCGTCGCGCTCGGCGACGGCGTCGTGCCCGTACGGCAGAGCCTGTGGCGCAGCGTGTCGTCGCTGCTGACGATTGGCAGCGGCGGCTCGATCGGCCGCGAAGGCCCGATGGTGCAGCTCGCGGCGCTCGCCGCGTCGCTGGTCGGCCGCTTCGTGCACTTCGACCCGCCGCGCCTGCGCCTGCTCGTCGCGTGCGGCGCCGCAGCCGGGATCACGTCCGCGTACAACGCGCCGATCGCCGGCGCGTTCTTCGTCTCCGAAATCGTGCTCGGCACGATCGCGATGGAGAGCTTCGGGCCGATGGTCGTCGCGTCCGTCGTCGCGAACATCGTGATGCGGGAATTCGCCGGCTACCGGCCGCCGTACGAGATGCCGGTGTTCCCGGCCGTGACGGGCGCCGAAGTGCTGCTGTTCGTCGTGCTCGGCGCGCTGTGCGGCGTGCTCGCGCCGCAGTTCCTGCACCTGCTCGATGCGTCCAAGAGCCAGTTCAAGCGGCTGCCCGTGCCGCTGCCGGTGCGACTCGCGCTCGGCGGCCTCGTGGTCGGCGTGATCTCGGTGTGGATTCCGGACGTGTGGGGCAACGGCTACAGCGTCGTGAACCACATCCTGCATGCGCCGTGGACCTGGCAGGCGCTCGTCGCGGTGCTGGTGTTCAAGGTGATCGCGACCGCCGCGACCGCAGGCTCCGGCGCGGTCGGCGGCGTGTTCACGCCGACGCTGTTCGTCGGCGCCGTGTTCGGTTCGCTGTTCGGGCTCGCGATGCACGCGCTGTGGCCCGGCCACACGTCCGCGTACTTCGCGTATGCGATGGTCGGGATGGGCGCGTTCCTGGCCGGCGCCACGCAGGCGCCGCTGATGGCGATCCTGATGATCTTCGAGATGACGCTGAGCTACCAGGTCGTGCTGCCGCTGCTGGTGTCGTGCGTGTTCGCGTATTTCGTCGCGCGCGCGACCGGCACGACGTCGATGTACGAGATCACGCTGCACCATCACCAGGACGCACAGGAACGGCTGCGGCTGCGCACCACCCAGATGCGCGAGCTGATCCAGCCCGCGCAGACGATCGTGCCGCTCACCGCGAGCGTCGCCGACATGACGCGCGTGTTTCTCGAATATCCGGTGAAGTATCTGTACGTGACCGACGACGCCGGGCGCTTCCGCGGCGCGGTCGCGCTGAAGGACATCACGTCCGACCTGCTCGACAAGCGCGACACGACCGACAAGACGGCCGCGCACTACACGCATACGCCGTTTCCGCTGCTCACGCCCGACATGCCGCTCGCGACCGCGCTCGAACGCTTCATGGCGTTCCAGGGCGAACGGCTGCCGGTGATCGAAAGCGAAGCCGAGCCGACGCTCGCGGGCGTCGTCTACAAGACGTCGCTGCTCGACGCGTACCGGCGGATGACCGGCGAGCGGTGACGGTGCCGGTGAGCGGCGCCCGATGTGGCATCGCGGTCTTGTCGATCGCAGCGCCGGCGCACCACCCGTGGGCCGCGGCCGCTTCTCCATCCGCCCGCCCGACCGTTCAGTCCGGCGCGCGCCCCAGCACGACCCGTGCGAAGAACCCCGCGAGCACCGATTCGGCCACGTCGGCCGATACGTGCTGTGGATCGGCCGTGTAGTACGACTGCACGCCGTCGCACAGGCACATCAATCCGAACGCGAGCGTCTCGGCCGGCAGCAGCAGCGGCGTGCCCGCGCGCTCGGCGAAGCGCTGGATGAATTCGGCCATCTGCAGCCGCTTGCCGTGCAGGAACTGGTTGAAGCGCACGCGGAACTTCGCGTCGCGCGCCGCCTGCAGCTTCGCCTCTCCCCACAGCAGCGAATATTCGTCGTCGCGAAAGAGTGTCCGGTAGTACGCGAGCGCCATCGACTCCATCTGCTCGCGCGACCCGCCTATCTCGAAGATCGCCTCGAAATCGGCCTGCACCGAATCGTGATCGCGCTCGAGCAATTCGAGCAGCAGTTCCGATTTGCTGCGGAAGTTCGAGTAGAACGCGCCGCGCGTGTAGCCGGCCGCCGCGGCGATGTCCTCGACGCTCGCCGCGACATAGCCTTTCTTCATAAAAATCCGGTGCGCGGCAGTCAGCAGACGTTCGCGCGTCTGGTCCCTGCTCTGCTCGCGAGTTAAGCGCTGTGGTTTCATGGCGCGCAGTCTAGCACCAACTCCCTTTCAGATTCATCTTTGCACTCAGATACAGGTGTGTATTAGAATCCACCGCAGTTTCCGAACGACCTCGTTCGGCTGTGTTCGTGTGCGCCGGACTGGCGCCACTCGGGGCAAGCGCCCGCCGCGCTTGCCGGCTTCGTTCCGCTCTCACCTCATCTGGGGGTTTCGTGAATCGCTCCGGTTCCCGCGCCGTGCTGCTGATCGGCACCGCGCTCGTCCTCGCCGCCTGTCATCCGAAGGAAGCCGCGCCGCCCGCGCCGCGCCCGGTCGTCGCGCTGCCCGCGCGCGCCGACGGCGCCGCGGCCGCCGCCACGCTGCCCGGCGAGATCCAGCCACGTTATGCGACGCCGCTGTCGTTCCGCATCGCGGGCAAGATCGTCGAACGCAAGGTGCGGCTCGGCGATACCGTCAAGGCCGGCCAGGTCGTCGCGCTGCTCGATCCGTCCGACGTCGAGAAGAACGCCGCGAGCGCGCAGGCGCAACTCGATGCGGCATCGCACAGCCTCGCATTCGCGAAGCAGCAGCGCGATCGCGATCGCGCGCAGGCGCGCGAGAACCTGATCGCAACGGCGCAGCTGGAGCAGACCGAGAACAGCTACACGTCAGCGCTCGCGCAGCGCGACCAGGCGCAGCAGCAGCTCGCGCTCGCGAGGAACCAGCTCCGCTATGCGACCCTCGTCGCCGATCACGCCGGCACCATCACCGCCGAACAGGCCGACACCGGCCAGAACGTATCGGCCGGCCAGGCCGTCTACCAGCTCGCGTGGTCGGGCGACGTCGACGTCGTCAGCGACGTGCCCGAGGCCGCGCTCGCGTCGCTCGCGCCCGGTCACGCGGCGAGCGTCACGCTGCCGTCGCTGCCGGGCCGCCAGTTCGCCGCGAAGGTGCGCGAAATCGCGCCGGCCGCCGATCCGCAAAGCCGCACCTGGCGTGTGAAGCTCACGCTTGCCGCGCCCGATCCGGCCGTGCGCCTCGGGATGACCGCGAATGTCGCGTTCGACGGCGCGCCGGTTGCCGGCAACGCGCCGAGCGTCACGCTGCCCGCGACCGCGCTGTTCCACGACGGCCCGCATCCGGCCCTGTGGGTCGTGCGCGCGAAGGACGACACGCTCGAGCTGCGCCGCGTCGACGTCGCGCGCTTCAACGAACGCACCGTCACCGTGTCGCACGGGCTGCAGCCGGGCGAGCGCGTCGTGCTGCAAGGCGTGCATACGGTCAGCGCGGGCGAGAAGGTGCGGCCGATCGCGCCGCTGCATCCGGAGGAATTCCCGTCATGAGCGGCCCCCGCGAAGAAGGCCGGTTCAACCTGTCGGCATGGGCGCTGCGCCACCAGGCGCTGGTCGTCTACCTGATCGCGCTCGCGACGCTCGCGGGCATCCTCGCGTACACGCGGCTCGCGCAATCCGAAGACCCGCCGTTCACGTTCCGCGTGATGGTGATCCGCACGTTCTGGCCCGGCGCGAGCGCGCGGCAGGTGCAGGAACAGGTGACCGACCGGATCGGCCGCAAGCTGCAGGAAACGCCGGCCATCGACTTCCTGCGCAGCTATTCGCGGCCCGGCGAATCGCTGATCTTCTTCACGATGAAGGACTCGGCGCCCGTGAAGGACGTGCCCGAGACCTGGTACCAGATCCGCAAGAAGGTCGGCGACATCGGCTATACGCTGCCGCCCGGCGTGCAGGGCCCGTTCTTCAACGACGAGTTCGGCGACGTCTACACCAACATCTGGACGCTCGAAGGCGACGGCTTCACGCCCGCGCAGCTCCACGACTATGCGGACCAGCTGCGCACCGTGCTGCTGCGCGTGCCCGGCGTCGGCAAGGTCGACTATTTCGGCGATCCCGACCAGCGGATCTTCATCGAAGTGAACAATGCGCAGCTCACGCGCCTCGGCATCTCGCCGCAGCAACTCGGGCAGGCGATCAACGCGCAGAACGACATCTCGTCGGCCGGCGTGCTGACGACCGCCGACGACCGCGTATTCGTGCGGCCGAGCGGCCAGTTCGACAACGTCGCCACGATCGCCGACACGCTGATCCGCATCAACGGCCGCACGTTCCGGCTCGGCGATCTCGCCACCGTGAAGCGCGGCTACGACGATCCGGCCGTCACGCAGATGCGTGCGAACGGTCATGCCGTGCTCGGCATCGGCGTGACGATGCAGCCGGGCGGCGACGTGATCCGGCTCGGCAAGGCGCTCGACGCCGAATCGAAGGATCTGCAGGCGCAGCTGCCGGCCGGCCTCAAGCTGACGCTGGTGTCGAGCATGCCGCATGCGGTCGCGCATTCGGTCGACGACTTCCTCGAAGCCGTCGCCGAAGCGGTCGCGATCGTGCTGGTCGTGAGCCTCGTGTCGCTCGGCCTGCGCACCGGGATGGTCGTCGTGATCTCGATTCCGGTCGTGCTCGCCGTCACGGCCCTGTTCATGTACCTGTTCGACATCGGGCTGCACAAGGTGTCGCTCGGCACGCTCGTGCTCGCGCTCGGGCTGCTCGTCGACGACGCGATCATCGCGGTCGAGATGATGGCCGTGAAGCTCGAGCAGGGTTACAGCCGCGCGCGCGCCGCCGCGTTCGCGTACACGAGCACCGCGTTCCCGATGCTGACGGGCACGCTCGTCACGGTGTCGGGCTTCCTGCCGATCGCGCTCGCGAAATCGAGTACCGGCGAGTACACGCGCTCGATCTTCGAGGTGTCGGCGATCGCCCTGATCGCGTCGTGGTTCGCGGCCGTCGTGCTGATCCCGCTGCTGGGCTTCCACCTGCTGCCCGAACGCAAGAAGCACGCGCACGAAGCGCACCTGCCGGACGATCACGAGCACGACATCTACGACACGCGCTTCTACACGCGCTTGCGCGGCTGGATCGACTGGTGCATCGAGCGGCGCTTCGTCGTGCTGCTGATCACCGGCGCGCTGTTCGTCGTCGCGCTGGCGGGCTTCTCGCTCGTGCCGCAGCAGTTCTTCCCGAGCTCCGATCGCCCCGAGCTGCTGATCGACCTGCGCCTGCCCGAAGGCGCGTCGTTCGCGGCGACGCTGCGCGAGACCGAACGCCTCGAGAAGGTGCTCGACAAGCGGCCCGAGATCGACCATTCGGTGAATTTCGTCGGCAGCGGCGCGCCGCGCTTCTACCTGCCGCTCGACCAGCAGCTGCAGTTGCCGAACTTCGCGCAGTTCGTCGTCACCGCGAAATCCGTCGAGGACCGCGAGAAGCTCGCGGCCTGGCTCGAGACCACGCTGCGCGACCGCTTCCCGGCCGTGCGCTGGCGCCTGTCGCGGCTCGAGAACGGGCCGCCCGTCGGCTACCCCGTGCAGTTCCGCGTGAGCGGCGACGACATCGCGACGGTGCGCGCGATCGCCGAGAAGGTCGCGGCGACGATGCGCGGCGACGCGCGCGCGGTTCACGTGCAGTTCGACTGGGACGAGCCGGCCGAACGTTCGGTGCGCTTCGAGCTCGACCAGAAGAAGGCGCGCGAGCTGAACGTCACGTCGCAGGACGTGTCGAGCTTCCTCGCGATGACGCTGTCCGGTACGACCGTCACGCAATACCGCGAACGCGACAAGCTGATCGCGGTCGACCTGCGTGCGCCGCGCGCCGATCGCGTCGATCCCGCGCAGCTCGCGGGCCTCGCGATGCCGACGCCGAACGGCCCCGTGCCGCTCGGTTCGCTCGGCCGCTTCACGCCGACGCTCGAATACGGCGTCGTGTGGGAACGCGATCGCCAGCCGACCATCACCGTGCAGTCCGACGTCCGCGCCGGTGCACAGGGCATCGACGTCACGCATGCGATCGACGGCAAGTTGAATGCGTTGCGCGCGCAACTGCCGGTCGGCTACCAGATCAACATCGGCGGGTCGGTCGAGGAAAGCGCGAAGGCGCAGACGTCGATCAACGCGCAGATGCCGCTGATGGCGATCGCCGTGTTCACGCTGCTGATGATCCAGCTGCAGAGCTTCTCGCGCGTGCTGATGGTCGTGCTGACCGCCCCGCTCGGCCTGATCGGCGTGGTCGGCACGCTGCTGCTGTTCGGCCAGCCGTTCGGCTTCGTCGCGATGCTCGGCGTGATCGCGATGTTCGGGATCATCATGCGCAACTCGGTGATTCTCGTCGACCAGATCGAGCAGGACATCGCGGCCGGCCACGGACGCTTCGACGCGATCGTCGGCGCGACCGTGCGGCGCTTCCGCCCGATCACGCTGACGGCCGCGGCCGCCGTGCTCGCGCTGATCCCGCTGTTGCGCTCGAACTTCTTCGGGCCGATGGCGACCGCGCTGATGGGCGGCATCACGAGCGCGACCGTGCTGACGCTGTTCTACCTGCCCGCGCTGTACGCCGCGTGGTTCCGCGTGAAGCGCGACGAACGCGACCCGCGCGACGCCCCGCCGCACGACGGCGGCACGCCCGCCGCGCGGTCGGGAGCCTGATCATGGAACTGTCGATGAACCTGAAAACGAAGGCCGCGCGGGTGCTCGCGGCCGCGAGCCTCTCCGGCCCGCTCGCCGGCTGCGCATGGTTCGCGCCGAGCGGCGAGCCGCCCGCGATGCCGTCGCCCGCGCATTACGGCGCCGCGCCGCAAGTGCCGCAGACCGTCGCCGCGCAAGGCGTCGCGCAGCAGTTCGACGTCGGCGCGCAGCCCGTGCCCGACTGGTGGACGCAGTACCGTTCGGATGCGCTGAACGCACTCGTCGACGAAGGGCTGCGCAACAGCCCGACGCTCGGCGCGGCCGCGCACTCGCTGGATGCCGCGCGCGAGCAGCTACGCGGGCAGATCGGCAGCTCGATGCTGCCGTCAATCGACGCCGGCGGCCAGGCCACGCGCCAGCGTGCGCTCGGCGTGCCGATCCCCGCGCTCGGCGCGCCGACGTTGCTGTACGACACGTTCGTCGGGCAACTGCAGGCGAGCTATACGGTCGACCTGTTCGGCGTATCGCGCTTCGCGAACCGTGCACTCGCGAAACGCGTCGACGTCAGCGCGTTCCAGCTCGAATCGGCACGCCGGGCACTCGCCGCGAACATCGTCACCGCGTCGATCACGGTGTCGGTGCTCAACGCGCAGATCGCCACCACCGAACGGCTCGTCGCGCTCGCGAACGACCAGGCGCACGACGCGCAACGCCGCTACGCGCTCGGCTCGGCGTCGCGCAGCGACGCACTGAACGCGCAGCAAAACGCGGACACCTTCGCCGCGAGCCTGCCCGCGCTGCGCCAGCAGCGCGATTCGGCACGCCATGCGCTGGCCGTGCTGGTCGGCCGCACGCCCGACCGGCCGCCCGCCGACCTCACGCTCGCCGACCTGCACCTGCCCGCGCAAGTGCCGGTGGTCGTGCCGTCGGACCTGCTGCAAAGCCGCCCCGACATCCAGGCCGCCGACGCGGGGCTGAAGGCGGCCGCCGCCGAAGTCGGTCTCGCGACCGCGCAGCTGTTCCCGCAGCTGTCGCTGTCGGCGGCGATGGGCAAAGGCGGTTTCAGTTGGCCGGCGATGCTGTCGGGCGCCGGTTCGATCTGGAACGTCGGTGCATCGCTGAGCCAGCCGCTGTTCCACGGCGGCGCGCTGCTCGCGCAGCGCCGTGCGGCGAAGGCGACCTACGAGGCGGCAGTCGACCAGTACAAGCAGACCGTGCTCGCCGCCTTCCAGAACGTCGCGGATTCGCTCGCCGCGCTCGAGCACGACGCGGAGGCGCTCGATGCGTCGTCGCGCGCCGCGCTGTCCGCGCGCGGCGCGTACGACGACGCGGCCGCCCGCGTGCGGCTCGGCGCACTGCCGCCGTCGGCCGCGCGAGCAAGCGAGCTGCAGTACCGCAACGCGCGGCTCGACGAGATCCGCGCGACCGGCGCACGCTTCGCGGATACCGCGCGGCTCTATCAGGCGATGGGCACGCCGCCGGTCGACCCGACCGGCAAAGCCGGCAAGGCTGAAAAGGCTGGAAAGGCCGACCCGGCCGGCGACATCGGCAACGCGGCTCGAATCGCCCCCACCGCCCAGGCGCGCGCGGCCACGCCCGACGCGCCGCCGTCGCCGCAATGACCGCAATGGCGTGCCGTTTGCGTCGGGCGCGCGGGATCACCCCCGCGCGCCGATCCGCGATCTTCCGCTTGACCCTCACGTAGCGTAACGTTCGAGACTCCAGTGTGCGCACCGAACGGAGGACACCATGCGGCTGAAAGTGGGAGAACTGGCGAAACGCAGCGGCCTGACCGTCCGCACGCTTCATCACTATCACGCGATCGGCCTCCTGACGCCTTCGGCGCGTGCCGACAACGGCTACCGGCTGTACGACCGCGACGACATCGCCCGGCTCCACCAGATCCAGGCCCTGCGTCGCTTCGGACTGTCGCTCGCCGAAATCGGCGACTACCTGAACCGGCCCGGCACCCCGCTCGTCGCGCTCGTCGCGAGGCAGATCGCGTCGCTCGACCATCAGCTCGCGCAGACCGCGCAGCTGCGCGAGCGGCTCGTGCACCTGCACGCACAACTCGCCGCGGGCACGGAGCCGGAGCTGGCCGATTGGCTCACCACACTGGAGTTGATGACCGTGTACGACAAATACTTTTCCGAGGAAGAACTCGCGCGTCTGCCGATGTATCGCAAGAGCCAGGCCGGCGACGCGGAATGGATCGCGCTCGTCGCCGACGTGCGTGCGCTGCACGACGCGGGCGTGCCGCCCGAGGACGCGCGCGCACGCGCGCTTGCCGGCCGCTGGATGGCGCTGCTCGTGCGCGACACGAACAACGATCCGCGGCTGCTGGCGAAGCTCAACCTGATGCACGAGCGCGAACCGTCGATGCAGTCGAAACTCGGCATCTCGACCGTGCTGCGCGACTATGTGCTGCGCGCGTCCGCGGAAACGAAGATGCGGATCTTCGAGCAGTATCTCGCGCCGGACGAGATCCGCTTCATGCGGGCGCACTTCGGTGAACGCTCGATGGAATGGCCGCAACTGATGGGCGACGTGCGCGACGCGATCGATGCGGGCGCGCAGCCCGATTCGCCGGAAGGCCGCGCGCTCGCGCAACGCTGGCTCGACCTGTTCCGCAGCTACGCGGGCAACGACCCGGCCACGCACGCGAAATTCCGCAAGGCGATGATGACCGAGCCGGCGCTGACGAAGGACTCATGGGTCGACGACACGCTGCTCGGCTTCATGCGCGAGGCGATGGCGCAGCTTGCGCCGGCGCGTTGAGGGTCCAACGCCCGGGCGGCCCGGGCGGTGCGTGGCCGTTGCGCGCCGCCCGGACACGTCGTCAGGCGAGCCGGCTCGTCTCTGGTCGCGCGTCGGAAGCGCCGCGCGATCACGTCTCACCTGCAGCGCCGAGCCGCGTGCTTCCTTACCACTTGCAGCCCGTATCGCGAACCGCATCCAGCGCGAGCATCGGGAGTGCGAGCAAGCCGGCACTCGAGTAGGCGCGTCGGCAGTCGGCGCGCCGTGCGTCCGACACCCCGCTTGCCAGCGTCTCGTCGACCGAATGGCGACGCGCGGCCGGGAGGCCGGACGATGCGCCCAGCGCACCGACCGTGGCCGCCGCAGGGCTGCGCCCCGTCGGGCGACGCGTGCCGATCGTCGCCAGATCACGCCCCCAGTCGACGACGGGGGTCGGCACACGCACCGGGCTGCTTTCAACCGAATCCGGCGCGCCGCCGGTCGTTGCCTCCGCGGGCGCGGCCGAAAGCGAACGTGTCGCCCTGCGCGGCGTCGCTGCGCCGGGACGGGTTTTCGGTTCGCGCGGCCCTCGCATGGCCGCTGTCGGACCGGTGCGCCGGTCGACCTCGGTTGCGGGCGCAGGTTCGGGCGTCACGGGAATCAACCGGACGCTCAATGCAATCCGGCCCGACGACGCATCGACCCGGGCCGCAACCGGCCCGCGCGCCGCCGGCATCCGCTGCAGCGCATACCAACCGATCGCATGCAGCAACACGGCGACCACGCTTGCAACTGCCACGATGCCCGGCCGACGCCGCCGCGCCGCGTCGACGACCGGCGGCTGCGGCACGTCAATCCGGCTCGCCGCCGCCGTCATCGCTGAACGCGAGCAGGTCGCCCGGCTGACAGTCGAGATACCGGCAGATCGCCTCCAGCGTCGCGAAGCGGATGCCCTTGACCTTGCCTTGCTTGAGCAGCGACAGGTTCTGCTCGGTGATCCCGACGGCCGCCGCGAGATCCTTCGAGCGGACCTTGCGGGTCGCGAGCATCACATCGAGTTTGACCACGATCGACATCGCGCGCCTCAGACGAACTGCCGGTGTTCGGCATCGAGCTCGCTCGCCTGCCGCAGGATGTGCGCGATCACCGCGATACAGGCCGCCGTGAACAGCGCGACGACGTACGGCAGGCTGAAGCCGATGCTGACGACGCGATGGCCGACCGGTTCGCGAAACGTCGCCCACACGCTCAGCAGCGGTTCGCACAGCAGGCTCAACAGCACCCACAGACCGATCGCGCGCCCCGTCTTGCCGAGATGGCCGGCCGCCTGTGCCGAGAAATAGTCGCGCCGTGCGTAGGTCCGGAACAGCTCGCGCAAATGGCGCAGGCCGCCCGCGAGCGCAACGAGCGGGACGCTCGACAGCAGGATGCCGACGGCCTTCTGCCACCACGGGAACGCGCCGACATCGACGCCCAGGTTCGTGACCACCGAATCGGTGAGGCCGAATACGAAGCCGGGCCCGGTGGCCGCGCTCAACGACGGGAACGCCCAGCACGCGGCGTTGAGCACCAGCATGCCGACGATGAACCACAGCGTGACGGTAGCCATGCGCTGACTGATACGGGCAATGCGATTGGAATGCATGCGACCTCCTCGACAGGGTGTGAACACGCATCGATTGTAAGCCAAATAATTATCGTAAAACGATAATTATTTTGTGTAGATCAGTCATTTTTTATCGTCAATCATGATAGACGACTGCCAGGCACGACGCGCCCGCTCACCGGTCGCGCACCCCGAGCCCGAGCGCCTTCATCCGCCGGTACAGCGTGCGCTCGCTCATCCCGACGTGCTCGGCCAGTTGTTTGCGCGTACCGTCGAACGTGCCGGCAAGCCGCACGAGCTCCGCGTCCGACAGGCCGCGCGCGTCCGCCGCACGCGCCTGTGGCGTCGCCGAAGCCGCGACCAGCTCGGCCGGCAGATGCTCGACGCGAATCGTGCCGTCGTCCGCGAACAGGCACGCGCGCTCGAGCACGTTGCGCAGCTCGCGGATGTTGCCCGGCCATGCATAGGCATCGAGGCACGCGCGCGCACGCTCGGTCAGCACGAACGGCCGGGCCGCGAACGGCCGCGCGCTCGCGTCGCCCGCGCCGGCGCGCGCATTCGCGATGCGCCGCAGGATCGACTCGGCCAGCAGCGCGACGTCGCCACGCCGCTCGCGCAGCGCAGGCAGCGGAATCGGGAACGCGTTGATCCGGTAGTACAGGTCCTGGCGGAACCGGCCGTCGTCGATCATCTCGCGCAGCGGCTTGTGGGTCGCCGCGACGAGCCGGAAATCCGCGCGCAGCGCCTCGACGCCGCCGACGCGCCGGAACGTCCCCGACTCGATCAGCCGCAGCAGCTTCACCTGCATCGGCAGCGGCACGTCGCCGATCTCGTCGAGAAACAGCGTGCCGCCCTGCGCGGTCTCGACGAGGCCCGGCTTGCGCTGGTTCGCGCCGGTAAACGCGCCCTTCTCGTAGCCGAACAGTTCGCTCTCGAACAGCGTCTCGGCGATGCCCGAACAGTCGACCACCACGAACGGCCCCATCGCACGCTCGCTCGCCTCGTGCAGCGCCCGCGCGAACAGTTCCTTGCCGGTACCCGATTCGCCGAGCAGCAGCACGGGCAGCATCGACGGCGCGACGCGCTGCAGCGCGCCGAGTGCCGCATTGAACGCGTCGGCGCCGCCGACGAGCCCTTCCGCACTCGGCTGCGCCGACGCGCTGCGCACCGTCGTCAACCGCTCGACGTAGGCGATCACGTCGCCGCGCGCATCGAAGATCGGCCGCAACTCCACGTCGACGTGCTCGGGGCCGCGCGGCGTATGGTGAATGTGCAGCACGCGGTTCAGGCTGCGCGACTCGCGCGCCTGCTTCATCGGGCAATGCTCGCCCGCCTGGTCGCACGGCACGTCGTAATGATGCGAAACCTGGAAGCAGTGCCGGCCGACGTGCTCGACGCCCGCCACGCCGAACTGGCGCCGGTACGCATCGTTCGCGGCGAGGATGCGGTAGTCGGGATCGACGACGATCATCGGCTGCGGATCCTGTTCCAGATACGCGACGAGCGCGCGCACGTCGGGCATGACGTCGCGCGACGGCGCGGGAGCGATCGGAATGGTGTCGTGCGGATTCATGGGGAGGCTCGGGAACGGATGGGCGGACGGACTGCCAAGTGGACTGCCAATTCTGCCATGACACTGCCAGATATGGCAGTCGTCATCGACGGCACCCCGTCGGCGGTGCCCGCGACACACCACGGCCACGCCAAAAATCCGAACCGAATCAAGCACCTGCCACATCGCCCGGCATCGCAGCGCGAATTGGCATGCTTCTTGAACATGGGATGCCCGATTGCAGACGCAGAACCCGATCGAGGACATCCCGTGAGCCATGCCCCCCTGCTGTCGGTCGAAGGCTTTTTCGACCCGGCGACCCACACCGTCAGCTATCTGCTGCTCGACACCGAAAGCCGCGCATGCGCGCTGATCGACAGCGTGCTCGACTACGACCCGAAATCCGGCCGCACGCACACCGCCAGCGCCGACCGGCTGATCGCACGCGTCGCCGAACTCGGCGCGACCGTCCACTGGCTGCTGGAAACGCACGTGCATGCCGACCATCTGTCGGCCGCGCCGTACCTGAAGGCGCACGTCGGCGGACAGATCGCGATCGGCTCGCACGTGCGCCGCGTGCAGCACGTATTCGGCACGCTGTTCAACGCCGGCCCCGGCTTCGCGCAGGACGGCCGCCAGTTCGACCGCCTGCTCGACGACGGCGACACGCTCGCGCTCGGCGCGCTGACGATCCGCGCGCTGCACACGCCGGGCCATACGCCCGCGTGCCTGACCTACTGCGTCGACGACGCGACGCAGCGCGCAGCGTTCGTCGGCGACACGCTGTTCATGCCCGACTACGGCACCGCCCGCTGCGACTTCCCGGGCGGCGACGCGCGCACGCTGTACCGTTCGATCGCGCGCGTGCTCGCCCTGCCGCCCGACACGCGCCTGTATCTGTGCCACGACTACCAGCCGGGCGGCCGCGACGTGCAGTTCGTGACGACGGTGGCCGAGCAGCGTCGCGCGAACGTGCACGTGAAGGACGGCGTGACCGAGGACGATTTCGTCGCCATGCGCACCGCGCGCGACGCGACGCTCGACATGCCCGTGCTGATGCTGCCGTCGGTGCAGGTCAACATGCGCGCCGGCCACCTGCCCGAGCCCGAAAACAATGGCGTGCGCTACCTGAAGATCCCGCTCGACGCGATCTGAGCCGCCGCCCCGACCGGAGAACCCCCGACATGACCATCCGCCCGCTGACCGACCTGCTGTCGGTCTCGCCCCAGATCGCCGCGACCGACCTGCCCGCACTGCACGCGGCCGGCATCCGCACGATCGTCTGCAACCGCCCGGACGGCGAAGGCGCCGACCAGCCGACCGTCGCCGAGATCCGCGCCGCCGCCGCGCCGCTCGGCATCGCCGTGCACTACCTGCCCGTCGATACCGGCAAGGTCACCGACGACCAGGCCGCGCAGTTCGGCACGCTCGTCGCGTCGCTCGCCGGCCCGGTACTCGTGTACTGCCGCAGCGGCACGCGTTCGGCGACGCTGTGGGCGCTGTCGCAGGCAGGCCGGCGCCCGGCCGGCGACATCGTCGCGATCGCCGCCACGGCCGGCTACGACCTCGGCGCGCTCGCGCCGCGTCTCGCACGAGGTCTCTCGCAAGATGGCCGCCAGGCCGCGCCGGCCATCGACGCGCGGCACGACATCGTGATCGTCGGCGCGGGTGCGGCCGGTGTCGCGGTCGCGTCGAGCCTGCTGGCACGCGACGCATCGCTCGATATCGCGGTGATCGACCCGGCCGATACGCACTACTACCAGCCGGGCTGGACGATGGTCGGCGCGGGCGTGTTCCGGCCCGACACGACCGCGCGCCCGATCGTCGACCTGCTGCCGCGCGGCGTGAAGTGGATCCGGGCCGCCGTCGCCGGCTTCGAGCCTGACGCGCATACGGTGGTGCTCGACGGCTGCCGGCGCATCGGCTATCGCAAGCTGGTCGTGTGCCCGGGCCTCAAGCTCGACTGGCACGCGATCGACGGCCTCGCGGAAACGCTCGGCCGCAACGGCGTCACGTCGAACTATCGCTACGATCTCGCGCCGTACACGTGGGAACTGGTGCAGGCGTTCCGCGGCGGCAACGCGCTGTTCACGCAGCCGCCGATGCCGATCAAGTGCGCGGGCGCGCCGCAAAAGGCGATGTACCTGTCGTGCGATCACTGGCGGCGCGCGGGCCGCCTCGGTGCCGCGAACGTCGAGTTCCTGAATGCGGGCGGTGCGCTGTTCGGGGTCGCCGATTACGTGCCCGCGCTGATGGAGTACGTGAAACGCTACGACATCGCGCTGTCGTTCGGCCACAACCTCGTCGCGATCGACGGGCCGGCGCGGCGCGCGACGTTCAGGCGCGCGCTGCCCGACGGCGGCACGGAAACCATCGAGCGTCCGTTCGACATGATCCACGTCGTGCCGCCGCAGAAGGCGCCCGATTTCGTGCGCGCGAGCCCGCTCGCCGACGCGGCCGGCTGGATCGACGTCGATCCGGCGACGCTGCGGCACAAGCAGTTCGCGGACATCTTCGCGCTCGGCGACGTCACCAACACGACCAACGCGAAAACTGCCGCGGCCGCGCGCAAGCAGGCGCCCGTCGTCGCGCACAACGTGCTCGCGTCGCTGGGCCGCGCGCACGGCGACGCCGCGTACGACGGCTACGGCTCGTGCCCGCTCACCGTCGAGCGCGGCAAGATCGTGCTCGCGGAATTCCTGTACGGCGGCAAGGTCGCGCCGACCTTCCCCGCGTGGCTGATCGACGGCAGGCGCCCGTCGCGGCTCGCGTGGCTGCTCAAGGAGCGCGTGCTGCCGCCGCTCTACTGGAAGGCGATGCTCAAGGGCCGCGAATGGCTCGCGAAGCCCGCGATCGCACGCTGACCGGAACCCGATGACACCATGCTGATTTCCCTCGTACTCGGCGGCTTCGTCGGCGCCGTGCTCGGCCTCACCGGCGCGGGCGGCGGCATTCTCGCGGTGCCCGCGCTCGTCGTCGGGATGGGCTGGCCGATGCAGCAGGCCACGCCCGTCGCGCTCGTCGCGGTCGCGGGCAGCGCCGCGCTCGGCGCGCTCGAAGGGTTTCGCCGCGGGCTCGTGCGCTATCGCGCGGCGCTGCTGATGGCCGTCGCCGGCGTGCCGCTCACGACGCTCGGCGTGAAGCTCGCGCACGTGCTGCCGCAACGCGTGCTGCTCGCGCTGTTCGCGCTGACGATGCTGGTCGTCGCGGGCCGCCTGCTGCGGCAGGCGCTGCGTCACGCGCCCGGCGACGCGGACGCGTCGCCGCTGTGCGTCGGCCGCGTGAATCCCGACACGGGCCGGCTCGTCTGGTCCTGGCCGGTCGGGCTCGCGCTCGCGTCGACCGGCGCGGTAACGGGGCTGATGACGGGCTTGCTCGGTGTCGGCGGCGGTTTCGTCATCGTGCCGATGCTGCGCAAGTTCACGAACGTGTCGATGCACGGCGTGGTCGCGACGTCGCTGATGGTGATCGCGCTGGTCGGCACCGGCGGCGTGTTCGCGACGCTCGTATCGGGCACGCGGGCGCCGCTCGACATGATGCTGTGGTTCACGGTCGCGACGGCAATCGGGATGGCGATCGGCCGCAGCGCGTCCCGGCACCTGTCCGCGCGGCATGTGCAGGCCGGCTTCGCTGCGGTGCTCGTGTGCGTCGCGCTCGGGTTGCTCGCGAAGGCCGCATTCAGCGCATAAGCCGCACGCGGCTCGCACACCAAACAAAACGCCCGGGCCGACTCGTCGTCGGCACCGGGCGTTGTTCGTTGCGTCGGCAACCTGTGCGTGAGCGCGTCAGACGGCGAACGCGGCCATCCGCTTGCGTTCCTGGCGCAGCATCACGAAGTTCGCGATCACGACGCCCGCCGTCACCGCGACGATGAACAGCGTCGCGAGCGCGTTCATCTCCGGGTTCAGGCCGAGGCGCACGCGCGAGAACACGACGAGCGGCAGCGTCGTCGAGCCGGGGCCCGACAGGAACGCCGACAGCACGAGGTCGTCGATCGACAGCGTGAACGACAGCAGCCAGCCCGCGATCAGCGCCTGCGAGATCAGCGGCAGCGTGATCGTGAAGAACACCTTCAGCGGCGTCGCGCCGAGATCGAGCGCGGCTTCCTCGAGCGACGGGTTCAGCTCGCGCACGCGCGACTGCACGATGATCGCGACGTACGAGATGCACAGCATCACGTGGCCCAGCCAGATCGTGAATACGCCACGCTCGGCCGGCCAGCCGATCCACTTCGCGAGCTCGATGAACAGCAGTAGCAGCGAGATCCCCTGGATCACCTCGGGGATCACCAGCGGTGCGTTGATCATCCCGCTGAACAGCGCAAAGCCGCGAAAGCGCCCCATCCGCGCGAGCACGAAACCGGCCCACGTGCCGATGAACACCGACGCGAACGCGGTCAGCACGCCGATCTTCAGCGACAGCCACGCGGCCGTCAGCAGCTCGTCGTCCTCCACGAGCGCCGAGTACCAGCGGAACGAGAAACCCGACCACACGGTGACGAGCTTCGACTCGTTGAACGAATAGACGATCAGGCTGATGATCGGGATATACAGGAACGCGAAGCCGGCGAACAGCGCCGCGAACTGCAGGTAACGATTCGGCTTCATCGACGACGGCCCTCCTGCTCCTTCGCCTGGAAATGCTGGAACATCGCCATCGGCACGAGCAGCAGCAGCACCATCGCGCAGGTCACGGCCGACGCCATCGGCCAGTCTGCGTTGTTGAAGAACTCATTCCACATCACGCGGCCGATCATCAGCGTGTTCGCGCCACCGAGCAGTTCCGGAATCACGTACTCGCCCACCGCCGGAATGAACACCAGCAGGCAGCCCGCGATGATCCCGTTCTTCGACAGCGGCAGCGTGATCTGCACGAACGCCCTCCACGGCTTCGCGCCGAGATCGTACGCGGCTTCGAGCAGGCGCAGGTCCATCTTCACGAGATGCGCGTACAGCGGCATCACGAGGAACGGCAGGTACGAATACACCATCCCGATGTACACCGCGTAGTTGGTGCGGTACAGCTCGATCGGCGTATGGGTCAGGCCGATCCACATCAGGAAGTTGTTCAGGAGCCCGTTGTTCTTCAGGATCCCGATCCACGCGTACACGCGGATCAGGAACGACGTCCAGAACGGCAGCATCACGCCCATCATCAGCAGGTTGCGGGTCGCCGGGTTCGAACGCGCGATGTAGTACGCCATCGGATAACCGATCAGCAGGCACAGCAGCGTCGTGATCGCCGCGACCACCACCGAATTCACGTAGGTCGCGAAATACAGGCTGTCGGTGAGCAGGAACGCGTAGTGCGACAGGTTCAGCGCGATGTGCACCACGCCGTCCGCAAACGACGCGAGTTCCGTATACGGCGGGATGCCGAGCTGCAGCTCCGCGAAGCTGATCTTCACGACCAGCACGAACGGCACGAGGAAGAACAGCACGAGCCACGTGTACGGCCCCGCGACGACCGCCGAGCCGCCGGTCAGGTTGAAGCGTCGCACGGGCCATGCGAGCAGGGACTTGAGCGTGCTCATGACGTCAGCACCACGCCAGCGGTCGCGCTCCAGCGCACGTAGATCTCGTCGCCGAGCGCCGGCGTGTCGAGCTCGGAGATCGCGAGGCTCGACACGTTCGCGATCACCGTCTTGCCCGCGTCGAGCTTCACGTGATACAGCGAGTAGCCGCCCATGTACGCGACGTTGGTGATCTTGCCGTGCGCCCAGTTGAACGCGCCTTCGGGCGGCTTGCGCGTGAGCGCGATCCGCTCGGGGCGCACCGACACCGTGACCGGCATCCCGAGCGGACCCGTGATCCCGTGGCTCACGTACAGCCGGCTCGGCAGCTCCGGCGATTCGATGTACACGTAATCGGGTTCGTCCTCGACGGTGACGCCTTCGAACAGGTTGGTCGAGCCGATGAACTCGGCCGAGAAGCGGCTGTTCGGATATTCGTAGACTTCGTTCGGCGAGCCGATCTGCACGATCTGCCCTTCGCTCATCACGGCGAGCCGGTTCGCCATCGTCATCGCCTCTTCCTGGTCGTGCGTGACCATGATGCAGGTGACGCCGACCTTGTTCAGGATGTTGACGAGCTCGATCTGCGTGCGCTGGCGGATCTGCTTGTCGAGCGCCGACATCGGCTCGTCGAGCAGCAGCACCTTCGGGCGCTTGACGAGCGAACGCGCGAGCGCGACGCGCTGCTGCTGGCCGCCCGACAGCTGGTGCGGCTTGCGCTTCGCGTACTTGCTCATCTGCACGAGCTCGAGCGCCGCGGCGACGCGCTCTTTCAGCTCCGCCTTCGGCGTGCCTTCCTGCTTCAGGCCGTAGGCGACGTTCGATTCGACCGACATGTGCGGAAACAGCGCATACGACTGGAACATCATGTTCACGGGCCGCTTGTACGGCGGCAGCTGTGCGAGGTCCTCGCCGTCGATCAGGATCTTGCCCGACGTGACCGTCTCGAGGCCCGCCAGCATGCGCAGCAGCGTCGACTTGCCGGAACCCGAGCTGCCGAGCAGCGCGAACAGCTCGCCCTGGCGCACCGTCAGGTTCACGCTGCGCACCACTTCGGTCTCGCCGAATTTCTTGACGACGTCGACGATCTGGACAAAATTCTCGGCGCGCGTATCGGCGCCGGACGAAGGAACGAAGGACGGTGCGCCCGCGACCGGCGCACCCGACTGGCTATTCATGATGTGCTGCTTCTCTCCTGCGTTTGACGAACAAAGCCCCCGGGGACACCAGGGGCTTCATGACTGCTGGCTGACTCCGGTTCGCTTCAGCGGCCCGATTTCAGCTCGGTCCACAGACGCGTCTGCAGACGCTGGATTTCAGGCGGCAGCGGCTTGAGCAGGAACAGCGTCTTCACGACGTCGGCCGGCGGATAGACGGCCGGATCGTTCGCGACGTCGGGCCGCACGTACTTGCGCGACTCGGCGTTCGCGCTCGGGTAGTACACGGCGTTCGTGATCGCCGCGTGCACCTTCGGATCCTCGATGTAGTTGATCCACTGCAGCGCGGCGTCCTTGTTCTTCGCGTCCTTCGGGATCGCCATCACGTCGAACCAGACCGGCGCGCCGCCCTTCGGGATGTAGTACTCGACCTTGTACGGCTTCTTCGCCTCGATCGCGCGATGCTTCGCGATCACGACGTCGCCCGACCAGCCGAACGCGAAGCAGATGTCGCCGCCGACCAGGTCGTTGATGTAGCCCGACGAGTTGAACTGCGTGATGTACGGGCGGATCTTCTTCAGCACCTCCATCGCGGCCTTGTAGTCGGCCGGGTTCGTGCTCATCGGATCCTTGCCGATGTAGTGCAGCGCCGCCGCGAACATCTGGTCCGGCGCGTCGAGCACCGACACGCCGCAGGTCTTCAGCTTCGAGATGTTTTCCGGCTTGAACAGGATGTCCCAGTTGTCGAGCGGGACCTTGCCGAGCGCCTGCTGCGCCTTCGTCAGGTTGTAGGCGAGACCGGTCGTGCCGTACGCCCAGGGCACCGAGTACTTGTTGCCCGGGTCCGCGCCGGCGACGAGCGCCATCAGTTGCGGATCGAGGTACTTGAGGTTCGGCAGCTTCGACTTGTCGAGCGGCGTGAAGATGCCGGCGGCGATCTGCTTGCCCGCGTAGTTGCTGGTCGGCACGACGATGTCGTAGCCCGAGCTGCCCGTCAGCAGCTTCGCCTGCAGCGTGTCGTCGCTGTCGTAATTGTCGTAGCGGACCTTGACGCCCGCCTGCTTCTCGAAGTTCGGGATCGTGTCCTTCGCAATGTAGTCCGACCAGTTATAGACATTGAGCTGCGTATCCTTCGCCGCCGCCGCCGATGCACCCACGCACAGCGCGAGCGCTGCGAACCGGCCCACTACGTTTGCTTTCATCCCGTTCTCCCTTCGGCCGGACCGCTTGTCCGGCTGCCGTCTGCCTCGTCATGGCGGCGCGTTCCGGCACGCCGCCCCTCGAAAACCCCGAACGCTACCACCATTCGCGCTCCGTCACAAAAAAATCATGCCCGTGTCGCGCAAACGGAACAGATTCCCGCCGCCGGCCGCTCGGGCGGCCCGCGCAGCGGGGCGTTCCGGGGGAATTCTATCGGGTAATCTGCGTCTGTCCATCGGGAAAAGAAAGCGGTGGCGAAACCGCGTGCCGCATGCAGCACAAGCGGCACGCGCGACGTGCGGTGTATGCGGCCGTTTCACCGGTGAAATCGCGGCACACACTGCGACACGCGACGCGCGCCCTGCCCGGCACGGCACGGCGGGCCAGCCGTCGCCGACGGCGATCCGGCCACCGGCCGGCCGCACTGTCACGGCAACGCGACCGTACGGCACGATAGCGGCGCCCGACGGCCGCCCCGTCCCGATGCATTAAAATGACGCCCTGACGATTTCACTGCGCGAACCCTTCCGATGGCCTCCAATCTCCACGACCTGCCCGACAGCCCCTGCATCGGCGTGTGCTCGACCCTCTTCGACGAAGTCTGCAAGGGCTGCGGCCGCACGGCCGGCGAAGTGTCGAACTGGGTGTTCCTGAGCGACGCCGAGAAGCAGGCGGTGTGGGAGCGCATTACGCGCGAAGGCACCGCGATGCGCTTCCAGTACGACAAGCTGTAAATCGGCCGCACAAAAAAAGAGCGGCATGCAGACTGCCATGCCGCCAACCCCAACTCTGTTCTTGTCCTCGAACCTTTAGAACTTCATCCCGACGCCCACGCCGACGATCAGCGGATCGATGTGCAGCGTGCCGATGCCCTTGTCGCCGAGCGTCGCATCGGTGCTCATCCAGATCTTCTTCACGTCGACGTTCATGAACACCTTCTTCGTCAACTGCACGTCGACGCCGAACTGCAGCGCGGGACCGAAGCTGCTCTTGTTGATCGACACGCCTTCCCCGCCGACGTTGAGCCCGTTGTTGTAGAAGTACGTGTAGTTCAGGCCCGCGCCGACGTACGGACGCACCTTGCCGGCATGGTTGAAGTGGTACTGCAGCAGCAGCGTCGGCGGCAGCACGCCCACGCCGCCCAGGTTGCCGAGGCTCGACGTCATCTGGTGCCGCGACGTGCCGAGGATCAGCTCCACGCCGAGGTAGTCGCGGATCATGTACGTGAAGTCGAGTTCCGGCACGATCGCGTTGTTCACGCCGGTATTGATCGCGCCGAGCGTGTCGCTCGCGCGCTCGTTCGGCTGGATGCTGATCGCGCGCAGGCGGACCAGTACGTCACCCTGGTTGATCCCGTCGCCCTGCGACGCCGCGTGCGACAGCGTGGGTATCGTGACCAGACTCGCCGCGACGGCGGCAGCGGTGACACATGTTCGAATCGTTTTATGCATGGTAAAGACCCCTGAAGAATGCATTCCATTCTGCTCGTAGGGTCTTTTCGTCGTTTTGATATCCGTCAAGCCAGCGTAAACATCGGACGGTTTGTCGCAGTCGCCGCGGCACGGCCCGTCAGCAGCAGATCGAGCAGATCGCGCACGCTGCGGATCGCGTTGCCGAACGGCAGTGCTTCGCGGCCGCGGAAGAACAGGCCGTTCGCGACGTCGCCTCGCAACGCGGCCGCGAGCCGCGTGTCGATGCAGAAATGGCCGAACTTTTCGATGCCGTCGCGCAGCCCGCAGACGCTCAGGCACTCGAGCGCGGTCGGGCAGCGCTGCCTGAACGCGCCGAGCTTGTCGCGAATGCGCGTTTCGTTGCGCAGGTAGCGATCGAGCCACGGTGTCTTCACCGCGCGCGCCGGCAGCCCCGTCACGCTGACGAATTCGACGATGTCGTCGGGTAGCGCGTCGGCCAGTACGCGCTTGAAGTTCGGATGCGCGTCACCTTCCTCCGTCACCGCGAACGGCGTTCCGACCTGCACGCCGTTCGCGCCGGCCGCGAGCGCCGCACGTACCGTGTCGTGACTGTTGATCCCGCCCGCGACGATCAGCGGGATCGTGTCGCGCGCCAGGCCGAGCGACGCCATCACCTGCGCGGCCTCGTCGAGCACGCGCGCGAAATCGAAGCGCGCATCGTGCATGTCGTCGATCTGCGTGACCCCGAGGTGGCCGCCCGCATGCGCGGGATGCTCGATCACGATCGCATCCGGCAGCCGCCCCTTCTTCATCCACTTCTTCAGCACCAGCGCGATCCCGCGGCTGTCCGACAGGATCGGGATCAGCGCGATGTCGCGGCCCTGCGTGAGATCGGGCAGATCGAGCGGCAGGCCCGCGCCCATCACGATCGCGTCCGCGCCTTCGTCGCACGCGACGCGCACGTAGTCCGCATGCGCGCGCACCGCCTTCATCACGTTGACCGCGATCATCCCGCAGCCTTCGCCGTAGGTCTTCGCGAGGCGAATCTCGCGCGCGAGCGCGTCGAGGTTCGCGGCCTCGAGCGTCGCGCGGTCGGGATTCACGCGACAGCGCGCGAGCAGGTCCGCGTGGTGGTGACGCAGGTCGATGCTCGCGATCGTGCCGAGCGCGCCTTCGCGCGCGACGCTGCCCGCGAGGCGGTGCGCGGAGATGCCGACGCCCATGCCGCCCTGCACCACGGGCAGCAAGGTGCGGCCGCGAATCGTGAGCGGCGGGAAGGAAGTGCGTGCGGTCATCTGAACCTCGTCGAAACATCGGAAATCGGAAACGCGATGATCGACGATCCACCGACGCGCATCTTGACGGCCGTCAATAAAAAAACGGCACGCGAGCGTGCCGTTTCGGGTCAAGCGGCGTGAGACGCTCAGGCCGGATTCGCCGGCTTGAGCTGCATCGACTTGTATTCGAGATACTCTTCGAGCCCGTACACGCCGTTCTCGCGGCCATGCCCCGACTGCTTGTAGCCGCCGAACGGCGCGGCGCTGTTCCACGTGCCGCCGTTGATGTCGACCTGCCCCGTGCGGATGCGGCGCGCGACGCGCATCGCGCGTTCGTCGCTGCCCGCCCACACCGCGCCGCCGAGCCCATAAGGCGAATCGTTCGCGATGCGCACGGCTTCGTCTTCGTCGCGATACGTGATGATCGACAGCACCGGCCCGAAGATTTCTTCCTGCGCGATCGTCGATTTCGGATCGACGCGGCCGAACACCGTCGGCTTCACGAAGAAGCCCTTCGCGAGCCCTTCCGGCAGGCCCGTGCCGCCCGTCACGAGTTCCGCGCCGTCGTCGATCCCGCGCTGGATGTAGGCCTGCACGCGCTGCTGCTGCACGGCCGATGCGAGTGCGCCGAGGCGCGTCGTTTCCTGGCGCGGGTCGCCCGCGACATACGCTTCGGCCGCCGCCTTCGCGAGCGCGCGCGCCTCGTCGTAGCGCGCTTCCGGCACCAGCATCCGCGTGTGCGCCGAACAGGTCTGGCCCGCGTTCAGGTAGCACGCGTTGACCGTGCCCTTCACCGCCGTCGCGAAATCGGCATCGTCGAGAATCACCGACGCCGACTTGCCGCCCAGTTCGAGCGCGACGCGCTTCACGCCCGCAGCCGCGAGTTCGGCCACGCGCTTGCCGGCGCGCGTCGAACCCGTGAACGACACCATGTCGACGTCCGGATCGGTCGCCAGCACCTCGCCGACGACCGGGCCGTAACCGCATACGAGGTTGAACACGCCCGGCGGCAGGCCCGCTTCGTGAATCGCCTCCGCGAGCATGAACGCGTTGAGCGGCGCGACTTCGGATGGCTTCAGGACGACCGTGCAGCCGGCCGCGAGCGCCGGCGCGACCTTCAGCGTGACCTGGTTGAGCGGGTAGTTCCACGGCGTGATCGCCGCGACGACGCCGACCGGCTCGCGCACCACCAGCGAGTTGCCGACCGTCGCCTCGAATTCGAACGATTCGGCGAGCTTCGCGTACGCCTTCCAGTTGTAGATCGGGCCGCCGACCTGGATCGCACGCGACAGCTTGATCGGCATCCCGACTTCGCCGGTGATCGACTGTGCGAGTTCCTCGCTGCGCGCCTGCAGACGCTCGACGATCTTGCGCAGGTAGCCCGCGCGCGTCGCGGCCGGCGTCGCGGCCCACGCGTCGAACGCCGCACGCGCCGCGCGGATAGCATCCTGCGCGTCCGACGCCGCGCCCTCGGGAATCCGGCCGATCACGGCCTCGGTGCCCGAGTCGATCACGTCGATCGTGCCCGTTCCGGCCGGCTTGCGCCATGCACCGTCGATGTAGAACTGGTTGTAGATTTTCATCGCTTCCTGTCTCCCGGAAAACGGCCATTCTAACGAGTGTGGCGCGGCCCGGCGATCACACCGGACCAGACCGCAAACGCCACCGAACGGTCCGCACGGACGCCGGCGAACGGGTGCCGGATGCCGGCTGCCCGCGGCTGCGGCATCCGCGCCACGCCGGCACGCCACGAGGCCGCACGACGTGGCCCGCATCGTGCTATGTTTTTAGTATCGGCGCCGGCCGCTGCAGCCCGCGCCACCCGGAATCGATGCCTTCGTGAGCGCTGCCATGACCGACGCATCCCATATCCTCGGCTCGCAAGATCGCCTGGAGCTGCTGTGCTGGCTCACCTGCGGCAATCTCGGCGCGTTTTACCTGAACGAAACCTGGCCGGACGCATCGTTCCAGGTGCAGGCCGCGCACCGCTGGCTCGACCACCATCACCGGCAGGCCGACTGGCTCGCGATCGCGAAGCTGGCCGCGCTGGCGCAGGACATCGCAAAGCGGCACGCCGACTTCGTCGACGCGTCGTGGGCGCGTGACGCGGTCGAGGAAATCGTCGATACCGACGATCTCGATTACCGGGCGAAACTCGTGCAATGGGTGTACGAAGATTGCTGCAAGGCGCTCGCCGACAAGCGGCTCGCGGATTGACGCGACGGGCGCCGGGCGACGGGCGACGCGCGAGATGGCGCGCCTGTTGCGGTCGCGGCGGCTGCCGGCCGGAAACGGCGCCGCCGCGTTGAATCGTCATTGAGGGTGCCGCACCCGACCTGACATTTCCCCTTCAATGGCCGTCGAGCCGATCCGGTAACGGCGAGCGTCTGCCCGAATACGAAAAAGCCCGCCAGGCTTGCACCTGGCGGGCTTCCGGTACATCAGGCCGGGCATGGCCGCCCGGGCAATTACTCCTGCCCCTGACTCGTCAGGAACTCCTCGTAATTCCCGCCGAAGTCGAACAGCGTGCCGTCCGTGCGCACTTCGATGATCCGGTTCGCCAGCCCGCTCACGAATTCGCGGTCGTGCGACACGAGACCACTTTCATGTTCTTAATCAATCACTTGGAGAGCATGAATGGCCACAATCACCCTGCGTGGGACAAAATGGCAGGTCAAAATCCGCCGTAAGGGGCTCCCCAGCCTGTCCGCAACCTTCGCCAGTGAGGAAGCTGCTACGCGCTGGGCTGCGGAACACGAGCCCGGACATGCGGCCAAGGTCATTGATACCGGCCCGACTGTCGGGGACCTGTTCCGGAAGTACATAGAACATCCTATGCCGGGAAAGCGGTCGAGCGAATGGGACCGCCGAACGCTTCAACGGATGCTCAGGAAGGAAAAGAAACTCTGTTCCGTTCCCGCTGCCCAGCTCAACAAGTCCCACCTTGCCGAATGGCGCGACCGGCGCATAACGGAAGTGCTCGGTAGCTCCGTAGGTCGCGAGCTGGACGCTATCTCAGCCGTCTACCGAGTCGCGATAGACGAATGGGACGTGGGTATCACGGTCAACCCTGTACGTGGCTTCCGGCGCCCTAAGCTCCCCCTTCCGCGTGACGTGCGGCTAATGGCCGGTGACGATGAGCGGCTGATTGAGAAGGCGCTAGACTTCAACCGCGAGATTGCCCCCGCAATCATCCTTGCCATTGAGACAGCCATGCGCCAAGGTGAGATAGCAAAGCTGCGCTGGGAACACATCGACCTTGAAGCGCGCACGGCATTTCTCCCTATGACAAAGAATGGAACGCCCCGCAAGGTCCCTTTATCCAGTCGAGCTATCGAAGCGCTCACGTGGTGCGCCCCACCTCATAAGGGGCGGGTCTTCAAGCTCACTCAGTCCGCCATGAAGTACGCTTTCTGCCGTGTCCGCGATGAATGCGGCCTTGGCACACTTCATTTCCATGACCTGCGGCACGAAGCAGCTAGCCGCCTGTTTGAGAAAGGACTGAATGTGATGGAGGTTGCGGCCATCACCGGCCATAAGAATCTGAAGCACCTCCAGCGCTATACACACCTTCGCGCTGAAGACTTGGCGCTCAAACTGGGCTAAGGGATGGCGGGCCACTCGCGCCCGCCCTTTTCCCTACCAGCGTTACACTTCAGATACCCAAGGCTGTAATACTGACAGCACATCAGCTACCGTTGCCAGCGACTATGGGCGAACAAGTGGGAACACGCAGCGCCCGAATTTCAGCATTCGATGGCTGACCGTCTTCGCGATGTTGGCTGCCCTACGGAAGTTCGCCATTCAATTGGCGGATGGGCAACCAAGGATGAAGCTGCGGGGTACGGCAAGGGGTACAGCCTTCCCATCAAGCGCGAGTGGCTAGGTAAGGCTGTTGGCTAAACCACCGGCTTATTGATAAAAAGAAGCGGGACCAATGAGACCACGATTTTCCGACCGTATCGGCGTGACCCATACGCCCCAGTTGCTACAAGTCAATGAGATGGACCTTCCGCTCAGGTCGTCTCTATGGAACGTCATCTATGCGCTATTTGAATCGCATGACTTCTCGAAATGGGTCAGCATGGCGCGCGCGCTGTCTGTCAGTATCACGAAAACTCCGGTCGATGACTTGCCGCACGGCCCATACAGGCAAAAGCAATGGGTGCGGGACCAGTATGACGAGATGGAATGGTATGAGGTGTACAACCTCATCGAGTTCCTAGCGGAATCTGCCTATTCGATTCTGTACGGTACGGGTGGCCCAAGCACAAAGGTTATCAGCTTGTTCAACAACGTATTGGAGCGTGAGCGCTCAGGCTATCGATTCGTGGCCGGCGTACTCACGCCGATAACGAACAAAGAAGAGGTTGGTGCGGTTGAGGATGCAATCCGCTCGACAGAAAGGGCAGCGCTTGCAGGAGCAAACGAACATCTACAGACCGCCCTGGCCCTGGTAGGCAAAAAGCCGGAACCGGACTACCGAAACGCCACGAAAGAAGCGATTAGCGCGATTGAATCGGTCGCTAAAATTCTTGGCACGTCATCAGCGCAGGGGCTTTCGGGTGCGCTGGCCGACCTGAACAAGAAGGTGGAGATTCATCCGTCGTTGCGTAATGCGTTCGTCAAGCTCTATGGGTACGCGAGTAACGAGGAGGGGGTGCGGCACTCACTAGGCGATGAAGCCGCAAACGTCGGTTTCGATGAAGCCAAATACATGATTGTGGCTTGCTCGGCATTTATGAACTATCTCATCTCGAAAGCTAATGCCGCTGGTCTACTGACAGGGAAGTAGCAAGCACGGCTTCGTCGTCTGCTCGCTGGCCTCACGGCGGCGATTCACTAGGGAACCACACACCCTAGTGGAACGCTCACGGGTTAAGGCTGCTTTTCCACTATACCCTAGGGGCTTCTGACCTTTCCCCTCCGAA
>NZ_CAJPGZ010000034.1:0-36834 GCF_905339865.1 Burkholderia sp. BCC1993
TAGCGAACCATGACCGCTAACACGACGAATCAACCAGCCAAAGCACCGGCCCCGCGCGAAGGCGATATCCGCGTCGTCACGCTGAACGGTTGCCGAATCACGATGAAATTCATCGGCGGCCAGTGGATCAATGTGAAGGTCGAGTAAGGCAACCCGGCCCGCTTCGGCGGGCTGCAACAACCCGGAGTGACCATGACAAAGCCCGAAAAAATCAAGCGCGTGCAGGACGCAACCGGCGTTGACGCGGCGACCGCGCAAGGCTATCTCGAAGCCGAAGAATGGATTGTGTCGGACGCCGTGGAAAGTGTGCGTGCCGACCGCAGGCCCGCCGCGCCGCAGCCGGCCGAGGTGAAGAAGCTGGACGATGGAAGGCTCGCCGTGCGCTGGCAAGGCAAGGCGAAATTCAACGTCATCGAAGATGAAGAAGTCGCGCAATACCTGATTTTCTGGATGATTAAAGGCAAAGACCACGACAGCGGAATGCTGCGCGCGGCCTGACAATCGGCCCGCCACGGCGGGCCAGATCGACCAACCAATACCCGGAGCAAACGACCATGACGACCATCGAAATCAACGCCGCTGCAATCCTCGAAAACATCCGCGCGCAGGTTCGCACGGGGCAATTCACCGAGGCCGACGACGCCGAATACTTCGGCAAGGCTCGCATCAAACACCCGGAAGTGATCGAGCGTCAACTCATCGAGCGCGCCGTGATCCGCTGCGCTGTGACCTCGATTCTCGCGATTCAGGCAGAGGACGGCCCCGCTTACGGGATCAGTGTCCACGACGGCGAAGAGACGGTATTGAAGAACTCGCGCGACCTCGCGAAGATCATGGACGCGCTCATGTCTACCGACGAGGACGCGCTTATCGTGCGCCGCCCGCACGCCGACCGCGCATCGACGTACATCGGGAGTATTAACCTGATTTACGGTAACGATGGATGGGACGTGATCGCCAATAACAGCCTGAGTGTCGAGTCGATGCTGGAAGGTTCGACCAAGCTGGCTGACGCACTCGCGGACGTACTCTGACGAGTAGAGCGGGTCGGTCAAATCAGGCCCGCCACCCGGAGCAAACTGAATAGCTGAGGAAGGGTTTATGAACGCTGATACCACCATCAAAGAAAATCGGCCGATTCAGCCGGTGCGCAAGATCGTCGTCAAAGGTAGCGTGGACGTGATAATTCGGCGATCCGATACGCCTTCGATGGTCGTGTCGAGCGACACGACCGAGGGCGTCGAGTCCGTCAAAACTACCATCCAAGGTGACAAACTCATCATCGAGAACGTCGGTACGAACTTGCTCATAAGCGGCGGCACCGTTCGCATCGGTGAGCCTTTTACGATGGTGAGTAGGAACGGGAGCGTGCAGATTTTTCACAAAGGCGTCGGGTCGGCTGTCATCGTCAGCGGCGACCTTGTTTGCGGTAATAACACCGTTATCTCGGGCCGAAACGTCATCGCCACAGCGCCGCGTATCGTCGTCACGATCACCTTGCCTCAAGTCGCCAATATCAAGATCAAAGGTAGCGGCGATGTGCAGTTGATCGACATTCAGCAAGAGTCACTGTCCCTCGAAATCAGCGGTTCCGGTGACATCGCGGCCAACGGGGAAGTCGGCACGCTGTACGCCGAAATCAGCGGATCGGGCGACATCGACACGCGAGAACTCATCGCAGATCGCGCCGACCTGTCCGTGACGGGATCGGGCGATATCAAGGCGATGGCTCGTGAGGAAGCCGACGCCACGGTGGTTGGTTCTGGCGATATCGTGATTCATGGCAACCCGCCAGTTCGTAGAAAGCGTGTCGTTGGATCGGGCCGGATCAAGTTCCGATAGCCCTCGCACGCACGAGGCGACGAGCACACGGAACGCAGGATAAGAACCAAAGCGCCGGGAGGCGCTTGAGGGGTTCACCCCCTCCCTCTATAGACAGGGTTTTATGCAAACGCAGGTAATCACGCTCTACGACGAACGCAGGGGAAACCTTCGCCTACTGTTCGGTGATCCGGCCGAAACCCGCAAGCTCGAAGAACGGAAGGGGTACACCAAGACCCTCAACATTTTCGAGGAAGGGCAGGTTTTCGCGCTCGATTGCTGGCTCAAGAACGACTACGGTACGCGCTCGTGGCGCGTGCTCGTGTGCCGATGCGCTCGCGCAGGCGAGCGCGTTTATACCGTGCCGCTCGTGCGACCGGGGGCGGTGATTTTGTTCGACGTGACGGGGCAGGCGAGGGCAAAGAAGGCGCTCGCAGCGTTCCGAGACATCGAGCAGAGTCGTCCATTGTCGAGCCTGACAGAGGGCGAATTCGAGGTTTTGTCGACCAAGATAAACGCATATCCGACCACGCCGGGCCGGACACTTATGGGAGGGCGACGCCGTGCGACGCGTACCTAGAAAAGCGCCGCTTATCGTAATGGCTGCTGCTTTTGGTGTGATCGCGGCCGGGGCCGCGACGCTTGCTGCATTGAAGGCGTGCGGCTATCAGGTGATAGCGAACGTGACGCAGAGCGCGCCTATCGGCTTCTACTGGCTGGACATGAACGCGCGTGGGATCGGGCGCGGAGACTACATCCTGATTGAAATGCCGAAGGATTATGCGGCGCTTGTTTATGCGCGTGGCTATGCAGCACGCGGCGAGCCGCTGCTGAAACGTGCCGGGGCGATGCCGGGGGATCGCGTTTGCGTGACGGCGATTCCGTCGTCATTCGACGCCGAAATCGCCGTCAACGGCACGCGCTACGGCACGGTATTCGGGCAGGATTTCGCGGGGCGAAACCTGCCCTATTCGACCGGGTGTTACACGGTAAAATCAGGGTACGTTGTGCCGCTCAATAACCATATCGCGCGCTCATTTGACGGGCGATATTTCGGCCAAGTGCCGGACTCCTACATCGTCGGAAAAGCGAGAACACTATGGACGTACTAGCCTACATGCAGCAGTGCGGAGCGGACGTGAATCCGTACACAACGGCCGCAATCATGCGGATCGAATCGGGATTCAATCCGCTGGCGATCAATAACAACACGCTCGGCCGGAGCTACTTTCCGGCCACGCGGCCCGAGGCCGAAACGATGGCGAGTGACTTCCTCGCGAAGGGGAACAAGCTCGCGGTCGGGTTCATGCAGGTACATACGCAGTGGCTGTCGCGGCTCGGATTGAAGGTGTCTCAGCTTTTCGAGCCATGCACGAATATCCGCGTCGGAACGTACATCCTCAAGACGAACTACGAGGAATGCCAGATGCGAGGATTGGTCGGCCAGAAGGCGATGGATTGCGCCCTGACGGCCTACTGGTCAGGGCGATACGTGCCGGGTTCAAAGTACGTGGATATGGTTCGCGGATCGGCCGCAGGCGGCAAGATCGTGCGAGTGGCGGGTAGCGATTCCGGCGCACATGCGAGTGCGCCGGAACCGCAAGGCACCCCGCCGCGACCCAAAGCCGCGTCGCTTTATGCCAGCCCGGATAAGGCCCGTGGATTGTACGGCGCATGGCCCGATGACGCGGCTAGTTCGCCACAGGCGCCGGATTCGCAACCGGCTCCGCAGGCGGCTCCGATTGCGAATCCGGCTCCGCAGCAGGCTCCGACTCGTCAGCCCTGACGAGCTTCACGGTGCATTTATTGCACGACAGATCGAGCGTCGGTTTGCCCCAAGCGTTGTCGCCACACTTGGGGCAAGTGAATTTAACTCGCGTCTGTTTCTTCTTCTCCGCATCGCCGTCTCCATCCTCATCGCTCCCGTTCCCGTCCGCTTCAACCACGAGGTTATCGCCCCACGTGAGCCGGTGTCCCTTGCTCACGAAGCGCTTGAAAGAGCGGTCGAACGGGCCGTCATCTAGCACGTAGTGCATCATCTGATCGCCCGTTTCCTTCCCGCCCGGTTCGCCGGTATTCGAGGGGTGAAGGCCGATCTCCTTCATCTTGTCTCCCCACTCTTTGTTATGGTATCGACCGCGCCCCGGCTTGCCGTAATGCTGCTGCCAAACGTGGACTTGCTCATGCACCAGAACCGACACGATGAACCGAAAATCGCGGTTTCGAAAGTGCATCGGATTCATCGCCAGTTCGTCCGTTTTACCGTCCTCAGACGCGAATTGATTCGGGCAGAAGTACCCGAAAATTCGCTTGTTTTTCCGCTGCATGGTGATGAGAAGCGGCGGCAGTTTGTTCTCAAATAGCGCCGCATTGAAGAAGTGATACGCGAGTTCCAGATCGCGATATGCGGTGCGTGTCGGCGTGTCCGTCATGGCCCTCTCCTGTATTGTGCAATCCAATGATACTGGATTGCACAATACAACGACAGGGCATCGAGGGCCGGACGGACAAGGCGCGGGAGCGTCGCATCCCCTGTATTGCACAACACAACGCCTCTGTATTGTGCAATCCAAAATCGCTAGCGCGGGAGCGCGGTCGGCAGGCGGAGAGGTAGGAGGCCGACGGTTCTAATTCGTGGATTGCACAATACAACGATTTTGTATTGTGCAATCCACTTTTGCCGGGGGGAGAGGTGCGCGCGGCCGGTGGACAGGCGGGCGTGATTTTGTATTGTGCAATCCAATCGCGACGGGCAGCGCGACGGCCGCCTGCGGCGGCCGACGTTCCCGCTCCGGCTTCGATTCGGGCCGCTGGAATTCATCAGACAGAGGGACTAGAATAGGACGGAGGGGCGGGAACGTCAGAGCAAGATAAAAGTACGCTATCCGCGTCCTGTTACAGTGTTGATTTTATTGAGGATTTTGTGATTTCCATAGCCTGTTTGGCTATCCTCAATCACGTAAGATACTGTTTTTAAAGAGAGAAATTGATTTCCGAGGGCTAAATGGCACGTTCGAAGGGATCGAGCGCCGAGGGCAAGGAGCACCAGCTCAACATTCGCCCTGGTCGAGGCCGGAGCGCCAATTCCGTCTCCGGCAACCCGCAGACTCTGTTGACTCGGGCGCGTGTCCTGATCGGTCGAGTGGGCGCGCTCACGCGTCAATCGACCGGAGGCCGCGCGCAGAATCGCGGGCGCGCTGCCGCGCATCGGTCGGTCGCGCGGGCCGGATCGAGCCGCCTCAATCAGCGCGTGGTGGTCAAGGCGCGCGTGGTCAAGGCGAGGGCGAACAACGTCGCCAAGACGAAAACCGGCATCCTGAATCACATCTCCTACCTGCGCCGGGAGGGGGTGAACCTCGAAGGCGAGCAGCCGGAACTGTTCGACGCGGACGGCAAGGTAAGCGGTGCGGACACGTTCGAATTCGCCGACCGGGCGAAGGGCGACCGGCATCATTTCCGGTTCATCGTGTCGCCGGAGCACGGCGCACAGATCGACCTCACGCAGTACACGCGCGACCTGATGCAGCAGATGGAATCCGACCTTGGGACAAAGCTCGAATGGCTCGCCGTGCCGCACTACGACACCGACAATCCGCACGTGCATATCATGGTGCGCGGCGTGGACGAGCGCGGGGCCGATCTGGTGATCGACCGCGACTACATTTCGCGTGGAATCCGGTCGCGCGCTGAGGAACTGGCGACTCGTGAACTCGGCCAGCGGACGGAGCTAGAAGTCGAGCAGCAGCAGCAGCGCGACCTGACCGCAAACCGCGTGATCGGGATCGACATGCACCTTGACGGCGAGGCGAAGGCCAAGGGGCAAGTCGAGGTTCGGAATTGGGATCATGACAGCCCGTGGGCGGCTCGCACGAACACGATGCGGCTCGCCCGTCTCGCGCACCTTGAATCGCTCGGACTGGCGGCCGAGCACCAGCCCGGAGTGTGGAAACTGCGCGAGGACTTCACGAAGGAATTGCGCGCGATGTCGGAGCAGGGCGACATCATCAAGACGATCCACGAGCACGCGCGCGGCGTCGAGCGTATGCCGAACGCCATCGCCTACGACAAGACCAACCCGGAGCACAAGGAAATCACCGGGAAGGTGATCGGGCGCGGCCTGAAAAACGAACTGTACGACGAGCCGTATATTGTCGTGTCGGCGACGGACGGCAACACGTACTACACCGGCCTGTCGCGCTACGCCGAAGCCGAGGGCTTGCAGGCTCGCGAGGGCGACATCGTTACGCTGAAAACGAGCGAGCGGCCGACGCTTGGAACGACCGACAAGAACATCATCGAATTCGCCGCTGGACACGGCGGCATCTACGATCCGGCCGCCCATGTGGAGGACGTCAGGAACTCACTCAAAGCGAGCGGCCGGAGCCTGCCGAACGACATCACGCCGGAGGAATTCATCGAGTCGCACGTTACCCGGCTCGGCGGCCATGCAGGGCGTGGACTCGTGCAGGCCGAGGGCGACCTGTGGCGCATCCCGCCCGACCTCAAGGAGAAGCTTGAGGAAATCGGCAAGAATGCGGGACGCGACAAGTTCTTTACCCGCCTTCAGCCGGAATCGCGCCTGTCCATCGAACAGCAGATTACGGCACGCGGGCCGACGTGGCTGGACGAGCAGGCGAAGCGCGACATCGTTCCCGGCTCGGCCAAAACTGACCTGCAACGCGAGGTGCAGGCCGCCGCACTGAGTCGTCGCGCCTACCTGCGACAGATCGACCTCGCCGACACGTCACCAGACGGCCAGATTCGCTATCGGCGAGACACGATGCTCCGTCTCGCTGAAATGGAGCGGGAGGACGCGCTTGAACGTCTCTCACGCAAGCACGGCACCCCGGCCGTGCTTCAACCGGGGCAGCAGTTCGCCGGGAAATTCGTGGCGATGGAGCACCTGCCATCCGGGCCGCACGCGGTCGTGAAGGCGGGCGAGGTTTTCACGGTCGTCCCGATGCACCCGTCGATGTCGAAGAACGTCGGGCGCGACCTCGAATTGACGATGGGGAAAGCGCCGAGTTTCGCCCGCGAAACTCAGCGCAATCAGCAACTCGGTCGCGTGCGGATGGTGCTCGCAAAGAACCGCGACCTCGACAAGGACGTTTCACTCGGACTCTAGGATTCGATCATGGCAAAACGAGAGAAGGCCCGGTTCGCGGGCGGCATCATCTTCGCGCACATATTCGCGGTGTTGCTCACCGTGTTTATCGGCCTCTGGATTACCACGCAGTATGTCGCGCACGCGCTCGCGTACCAGCCGCAGCTAGGCGAGCCGATGATCGACATCGGCTACCCGCTGTACCGGCCGTGGCAATACTTCGTGTGGCTCCACTACTACAACGCGTATGCGCCTGACGTTTTCACGCACGGGCTGTACATCATCTACGTCACCGCCTTTGCTTCGGTCGGCGTCGCGATTGCGATCAGCGTGTGGCGCTCACGGGCCGTTCTGCAATCAGATACGCACGGCTCCGCGCGATGGCAGACCGAGGACGAAATTGTGCAGAAGTCCGGCCTCGTTCACGACTCGATCAAGGGCATTGTGCTCGGCCAGCTTGAGGACGGTCGCTATCTCACGCACGACGGGCCGGAGCATACGGAAGTCACGGCACCGGCCCGTTCGGGTAAGGGTGTCGGCTGCCTGATTCCCACGCTGCTGACGATCCAGAACAGCGTGATCGTCAACGACATCCGGGGTGAGGCGTGGGTCAAGACGGCGGGCTGGCGAACGTCCTTTTCCAACGTGATGCTATTCGCGCCGAGTCAACTCGAAACCGCTCACTACAATCCGATGTTCGAAATCCGGCGCGGCATCAACGAGGTCAAGGACGTACAGAACATGACCGACCTGATTGTCGACCCGGACGGCAAGGGCAAGCCGACCCATTGGGACAAGGAGGGCGATGACTTCCTCGCGGCCGTGATCCTGCACGTGCTCTACGCCAAGGAAAACAAGACGCTCAACGGTGTCGTTGCGTTCTTGGAGAATGCCGAGCAGGACGCCAAGACGATCCTCACGGAAATGGCGACGTTCCCGCACGTGGACGGCAAACCGCACTCGTTCGTGGCAATGGGCGCGGGCGGCATGATGAAGAAGTCGCCCAATGAAATGTCCGGCGTCTACTCGACTGCCAAATCGTTCCTCAAACTCTACAAGGAACCTATCGTTGCGGCGGCCACTGCCTACAGTGACTTCCGCATTGATGACGTGATGGGCGGGGAGTATCCGCTGTCGCTGTATCTCGTGCAGCCGCCGAGCGACAAGAGCCGTCTCCGGCCGCTGTATCGCCTGATGCTCGCGCAGATCACTACGCGCCTCATGGAGAAGTGGGAGCCGGAGAGCATCAAACACAGCCTCGAACTGATGATTGACGAGCTACCGGCGCTCGGCAAGCTGGCATTCTTCGAGGAACAGCTTGGCTATACGTCGGGCTACAAAATCCGCTGCACGTTGCTGTCGCAGAACGACCAGCAGCACATCCAGATTTACGGCCGGGATAGCATTCTCTCGGCTTCGTGCAAGGTTCACCTCTGGTACGCGCCGGAAACGATTGAGGCGGGCGAGCGCATCAGCAAGTCGCTCGGCAGGACGACCGAGACGAAGCAGCAGAAGAACTACGCGGGCCACCGGTTGGCCCCGTGGCTCGGCCACATCATGATTAGCGACCAAGAGCAGGCGCGCGACCTGATGACACCCGACGAGGTTACGCGTCTGCCGAAGGACGAGGCCATCGTCAAAATCTCCGGCCAATACCCGATCCAGTGCAAGAAGGTTGTCTACTACGACGATCCGAATTTCAAGCCGCGCGTGTTGCCCCCGCCCGTCATTCCGGCCAGCGGCCCGTACCCGTTCCGGCCGAAGCAGCGCCCGAACGACTGGCTTGGCCTGCCGGTCAAGCGCCCATCCCAACCGCAGCCCGAACAAGAGCAGGGGGCGGCCGATGCTCCCGAGCGAGCCGTGACCAAGGAACCTGAGATTGCGCCCGGTGTTATCGCCGCTGCGAGCGTGGCCGCAGGCGTCGCGGTGGCGCAGGCGCCAGCGCTAGACGCGGGCCACCAGGACGTGAGCTTGCCCGTCGCGCCGACCGATGAGGCTGACGACGAGCAGGAGAAGCAACAGCAGCAAGAGAAGCAGCAGGATCGCGAGCAGGCCGCCGAGCAGGCCCGCGAGCCGGAAGTAGATGCCGAGCAGGAGCAGCAGCAACGCGACAGCAAGCGCCTCACTCCGGCGCAGATCGCCGAACTGGATAGCTCCATTGACGCAGACAAGGGCCGCGACCACGACGGCGGCCTCGACCTTGAGATGTATTGACCATGAGCAGCGGAACCAGCCCACGCGGCAGCAAACGACCCGGCAAGCCCATTTTCGTGCGCTTGCAAGACCAGCGCCTACGCGAGCTTCTAGAGCGGCAGATGGAGCGCGAGGGGGTAACGGCGGCCGCCATCGTGGAAGCCGCTCTAGCGGGCTTCTACGACCCCGACAGCGCCATGAAATTCGAGGAGGTAATTGCGCGTCGCCTCAACCAGATCGAGCGGCAGCTACAGGACATGATCGAGCGGCACGAGATTTCGACTGAGTTCATGGCCACGTTCGTCAAGGACTGGCTCGTGAACGCGCCTCGCCTGCCTGCCGACCTGCCAGAAACCGAGCTGCGGGCGATTCAGGCCGCCGCGATGAAGAAGTACCTAGAGCACATCGACAACAGCTTGAAGGCCCTGCACAACAAGCGCGGGCTGTACCAGCGGGCAATGTCCATGATGACCGCCCCCCACGATGCCACCGACAAACCAACGGAGTGATCCATGACCGAACCGCACGACACCACCCAAGAGCGCGCGCTAGATGACGTGCGCTCGACGCGAGGCAACCGCATCGCTGGCGAGCGCCTTGCCGAGCAGCGCTTGCTTGACCACCTGATGACCTCGCTCGGCACTCCCATTGGGGCGCTGCTCGAAGATCCGCACGTGACCGAGATCCGCTTGAACCCGGACGGCCGAATCTGGAAAACCGCGCTCGGCCGCGGACGCATGGATACGGGCGAAACGATGGGCGTACATGACGCGCGGGCCGTGCTCGACATCGTTGCGCACGCAGTCAACAAGGCGCAGCACGAAACATCGTTCCCGGCCGAGCTTCCCGGCTCCGGCTTTCGTTTCCACGGCGTACTGCCGCCGCAGGTTCCGCGCCCCGTCTTTGTCATCCGGAAGAAGCCAGCGCGCGTTTTTACTCTGCCGGAGTACGTCAGCAGCAATATCATGACGCAGGCGCAACACGACGCTATTGTGGCGGCCGTTCACGCTCGGCAAAACATGCTGATCGTCGGCGGCACCGACTCCGGCAAGACCACCCTCGCGAACGCGATCCTCGACGTGATGAGCAAGACGGGCGACCGTATCGTCACCATCGAGGACACGCTTGAACTGATTTGCCTCGCAGAGGAATACGTGCCGCTGCGCACCGTGCGCGGCATCCGCACGATGCAAGACCTCGTGCGCGACTGCCTGCGCATGACGCCCGACCGCATCATCGTGGGCGAAGTGCGCGGGCCGGAAGTGATCGACATGCTTGGCGGATGGAACACCGGCCACCCCGGCGGCCTCGCCACGATCCACGCCAACAGCGGCTATGACGCGCTTGAGCGCGTGGAGGATTTGATCCGGCAGGGCGGGGTGACACCCGTACCCCGCACCATCGCGAAGGCCATCGACCTGATTATCTACATTGAGCAGGTGACGGAAATAGTTGCCGGTGAGAAAACCCGTCGGCGCAAAATCAGCGAAATTCTTACCGTAAAAGGGGTGAAAGGCGACGAATATCTACTCGAACCCGTCCTGTAAATGCAACTGTTAAATATTGTTACGCCCGCCTTGTCGTCTCCCAATATGTACGGTATGCGCGCGAGTTCTGGTGTAACATTTCGACGGACGAATAAAACTCTTTTTTATCCGTTCCGCCACTTCAGACCTGAGAGGAAACCATGCGTTACAAACAAGCCCTGCTGTCTCGCCTCAAACTGGACGCCGTGAAGCGTCGCGCGTCCCTCAAACTCGCCGCGCTTACCGGCATGATGTACACCGCAGCAGCCCGCGCATCCGGCTCCGGCATGCCGTGGGAGGGGCCGCTGCAAAGCATCCTGAACTCCATCGCAGGCCCCGTTGCGAAGGTCATCGGCGCGATTGTGATTATCGCGACCGGCCTGACCATCGCGTTCGGCGAGGGCGGGGCAGGGATGCGCAAGCTGTTGTGGGTCGTGTTCGGCCTGTCGATCGCATTTACGGCGGTCAGCTTCTGGCTGAGCTTCCTCGGTTATGGCGGCGGCCTCGCGATTTAATCGCGGCGCGTATCGCAGCCATTTTAAGGAGCGGTCGCATGAGCGATTTGCAAAATGACGAGATTCCCGGCTACGAGGTGCCGCTTCACCAATCGACCATTTCGCCGATTTTGAAGGGGGGCATCCCCGAGAAACTGGCGATTGTTATCGGCACGATTGGCGCGGCAATCTCGTTCGGCCTGCAAGAACCGCTGTACGGCATCCCGTTCACCCTCGTTGTGCTCTATGCCGCCAAGCGGGCAGCAAAGAGCGACCCGTGGGTGTTCGACGTGCTGCGCCGCCTGTTCAAGCAGAAGCGTTACTACGACGTGTAGGGGTAGGCGATGTCCATGATTAACCTGAGAGAGTACAAAAAGCAGCCCGACCGGCTGCACGACATCATGCAGTGGGCGATGCTTGTTGGCCCCGGTGTCGTGCTCAACAAGAACGGCAGCTTTATGACCACGTTGGCCTATCGAGGCCCCGACCTCGACAGCGCGACGAAGGGCGAGCTTGTCAGCTACATTTCCCGCCTCAATAACACGTGGCGGCGGATGGGTGGCGGATGGGCGATCTTCTCCGAGGCCGACCATTTCGTGTCCACGGAATACCCGCAATCGGACTTCGACAACCCGGTTCCCGAGCTTGTCGATCAGGAGCGGCGTGCCAGTTTCGCGGGCGAAACTTACTACGAGAGCGACTACTACATCACGCTCGTCTATATGCCGCCGCCCGACTTCGAGAAGCACGCGGCGAACTGGTTTTTCGAGCGCACCGAAGCTGCGACGCCCATCGCGAGCGACATGCTCAAGTATTTCGTGACCGAAACGGATCGCATCTTGAGCCGCCTGCAGGGCGTTTTCAAGTTCGTCCGCAAGCTGTCCGACGACGAGCTTTGCACGTATCTCCACAACTGCATTTCGAGCGTGCGCCACGAAGTCACCGCGCCCGATCCTGAAATGCCCGCGTGGCTCGACACGTACCTCGCCGACAAGCCCGTGCTCCCCGGCATCGAGCCGAAGATCGGCGATATGTACATCGGGGCGCTGACGTTCACCGGGTTCCCGCGCACGAGCACGCCGGGGATGCTCGACATGCTCAACTCGCTCGCGATCCCCTACCGTTGGGTGACGCGCTTTGTTTTCCTCGACAAGGATCAGGCCGAGGCAGGGCTTGCCGACATCAAGCGCCGCTGGTTCGCCAAGCGCAAGTCCATCGTGACCATGTTGAAGGAAACCATCTTCAACTCGCAGTCGATCATGGAGGACCCGGACGCGCTGCGTAAGGCAAGCGACGCGGATGCGGCGCTTGCGGCCGTCGCCGATGGCGCGGTCGGTTGGGGGCTGTTCACGCAGACCATCATCGTGACAGACCCGGACATCGAGGCGCTCAAGCGCAAGCTCAAGGCGCTCGAATCGGCCCTGCATCATGCCAAGTTCGTCGTTATCAACGAACTGGAAAAGAACAACGCGCTCGAGGCGTGGCTCGGTACGCTCCCCGGCCATTGCTTGCAGAACATCCGCAAGCCGCAGGTGCATACGCTCACGCTCGGCCACCTGTTCCCGGCGTCGGCCGTATGGTCGGGATCGGCGCGCGCAGGCCACCTGTCCAAGTATTACCGGCGCAAGGGCCTCAACCGTGACGCGCCCCCGCTGTTTCAGGCTGTCACGAACGGCGCGATCCCGTATCGCCACGATCCCCATGTGCAGGACGTAGGCCACGAATTCGCTATTGGCCCGACCGGGAGCGGTAAGTCCACGAAGCTGAATTTCGACCGGCTGTCGTGGCTTCGGTATGCCGATGCTCAGGTCTATTCGTTCGACTTCAAGGCGGCGTCCTACGCGCTCACGTTGGGCGTGGGCGGCGACTTCTACGACCTCGGCGACAAGGAGTCGGCGCTGGCCTTTCAGCCGCTCGCGGGCATCAAAGAGGATGGCGAGCGGGCATGGGCCGCCGAGTGGATCGAGGGCCTTCTGATCGCCGAAGGCGTCAAAGTCACCGCGGAGCATCGCGGCGACACGTGGGACACGTTGAGCCGAATGGCGAACGGTACGCCCGACCGCCAGTTGACGATGAGCACGTTCCTCACGCGGGCGCAGCACCCCGAAACCAAGACGGCCATCAAGCGTTACACCGTTCAAGGTGAACTCGGCCACCTGTTCGATTCGAGCCACGACAGCCTGCGATATGGCCGCTGGCAGTCGTTCGAAATGGAAAAGCTCATGTACACCGAGGCGGCTGTCGCGCCTACGTTGACCTACCTTTTCCATCGGCTCGATGCGCGGTTCAACATGGGCGTGCCGACGCTGCTCGTGCTCGATGAGGCATGGAGCTACCTCGCACACCCGATGTTCGCCGCGCAGCTTGGCGCGTGGCTGCTGCTGCTGCGTTCCAAAAACGTCAAGGTCGTGTTCGCAACGCAATCGCTGTCGCACGTTGCAGACTCGCCCATCGTTTCGACCATCAAGGAAAGCTGCCCCAATCGCACGTGGCTCGCCAACCCGCGCGCGCTCGATCCGGCCATCAATGCGCTCTACAAGAGCTTCGGCCTCAACGACCGCCAAATCGACATCATTCACAAGATGGAGCAGAAGCGCGAGTACTACTACACGAGCGAGGTCGGCAACCGGAAGTACGAGCTTGGCCTCGGCCCGCTCGCGCTCACGTACACCACGCTCAACGATCAGAGCGACCGGGTTTTCCTCGGCGAACTGATGCAGCAGGCGCACGGCAACACCCAGGAATTCAACCGTCTGTTGTTGCAGCATCGCAAGCTGGATTGGGCTGTTCCCATGCTCGATGACCTGTTCGCGAAGCATCGCGGACACGCCACCTTGCAGGCCGCATAGCGCGGCACTTACCGAGTTTCGCAGGCGAAACCGCCTCACTCACAACGCAACCTGAGAGGAAGTCATGAAGAAGAACGCAAACACTCAGCAAAGCAAACGTTTCAGCGGGAAGCTGTGCCGCTTCGGCGCAGTCTTCACCGCAGCGTCGATGCTCGCGATGGTCACGCCGCAGGCACGGGCATGGGACATCGTTTTCGATCCGACCAACTTCGCTAAGAACACGGTCACCGCCGCGCAGTCCATCCAGACGCAGATCAACACCGCGCAGCAGCTCGTCAACCAGTACACGCAGCTTGCGAACGAGGCTCGCAACCTCGCGACGTTGCCCGCGAGCACCGTTCAGCAGCTTTCCGGCAGTTTCAGCAATCTCTACAACTCGGTGAGCGGGCTGTCGTCGATGGTTACGAACGTCGGTTCGCTTGAATCGGCCTATCAGAATATGTTCCCGCAGTTCGGCGGCTACAGCCCGACCATGAGCGGCGCGCAGGCCCTGAGCATGACGCAGGGCTGGTCGAACATGCTCAACGGCAACACGATGTCCACGCTCAAGCTCGTGGCGCAGCAGCTTTCGCAGGTCGCGTCGAACGGGCAGGCCATGCAGGGCATGTTGTCGTCCTCGCAGGGCGCGGTCGGCGCGGTGCAGGCGATTCAGGCGGGCAACCAACTCGCCGGGGCCATCGGCACGCAGTTGCAGACGATGAACGTGCAGATGGCCGCGTATGAGCAAGCGCACCTGCAATACCTGCAAAAGCAACAGGCCGATCAAGACCTCGCTACGGCGGTCGGCACGCAGGCCATGCAACACACCGGCTGGAACACGTCGCGCGCGCCCGCGAATGGCGTGAGCTTCGTCAGCCAATAACCCGCGAGGGACGTATGAAATACCTGTTCTCTGCAATCGCCGTCGCTGTGCTCCTGTCGGCATGCAAACCTGCCCCGCAGCAAACGCCGCCCTCGACCGAGAGCGCGGCGAGCGCCGCGAGTGCTCCGGCCGTGGTTATTGACTGCGCGGCAAGCGGTCTTTGCCCCTCGTCGGAGACGGTTGCTGCTGGTGTGGCCGCCATGCAGCACAAGGGCTGGAATGCGCCGAGGAAGCCAGCGCCGTCCGTGAGCTTTGTTGAGAAGCACTAGGAGCGGCTATGGAACCGACATCAGCAATCCTGACCAATCTCCTTAACCAGTTCAACGCCGTTTTCAAGGCCGCTGGTGCGGGGATCGTGTCAGACGCAACGGGCCTGTTGGGCCTGTTGGTCGGCCTTGAGCTAGTCATCGCGGGCCTGTATTGGGCCGCGTCCGGCAATGAATTCATCCCTCAACTGGTCTGGAAAATCGTTCGCATCGGCCTGTTCGGATGGTTCGTCACGCGCTGGTCGTGGCTTATCGACGTGGTTCTCAAGGGCTTCGTCTATACGGGAGCGCATGCCGGTGGAAGCGGGTCTGTTACCAAGGCTTTCACTGACCCTAGCTCAATCATCGACATGGCAGGCCAGCCGCTAAGTGCGATCAACGACGAGATCATCCTGCTATCGAAAGGGGCGGGGGTGTTGACCAACTTCGGTCAAATCCTGCTGTTCGATTTGGCGTATGACCTCGTGTTCATCGCGTTCGGCATCATCGCGATTCAGGTGTTCGTCACCGGCCTCGAATTCGGCATCGTCTCGACGCTCGCCGTCATTCTGGTTCCGTTCGGTGTTTTCCGACCGATGGCTTTCCTCGCCGAGAAGTCTTTCGGCGTGGTGATCGGATTCGGAGTGCGCGTGATGACTCTGGCCTTCATCCTCGGTGCTTCTTTTACCGTGCTATCAACGGCGAATCTGCCTCCCAACCCCACCATCGACCAAGCAATGTTTCTCGTGCTCGGCGCAGCCGCTGTCGGCTTCCTGTCGTGGCACGGCCCGAGCGTTGCAGCCTCGATGATGAGCGGCGGGCCTTCGCTGTCCGCCGGTACGGTCGGCGCGGCAGGCATGGCCGCAGGGCTGGCCGCTGTCGGCACCGTGCAGGCCGCACGTATGGTTGCCGAGGGCGGGGCCGCGATGGCGAATCAGATCTTCTCGGCGGCGAAGGGCGGCAGCGGTGGCGGTGGCGCTGCATCAACCATTGCGGCAGCAAGCCCGGCCGGAGGCGGTGCGCCTGGTGCGGCAGGCGCGGGCGGTGGAGCGCCGGACGCAGCCGCCTTGCGGTCACGCATGGAGCAGAGCTTTAACGCCAGCGGCGGCCAGTCCGCGGGCGGGAGCAATGCAGGCGCAGCCGGTGCAGCAGGCGCCGCAGGCGTGGCCGGGGCCGAGGGCACAGCCGGAACCACTGGAACCGCAGGATCGGCCGGAGCATCTGGCTCAACCGGAGCCGCAGGCGGCTCGGGCGTATCCGGTAGCTCCGGATCGGCGGGAGCCGATGGGGGTTCCGGCTCTGCTGGCGCTGCTGGTTCGGGCGGGTCCGATGGCACAGCAGGAGCCGCAGGCGCGGCGGGCGAGGGCGATGCGGCTGGTGGTGCGAACGGTTCGCAATCGTCGCCGAGCAGTTTCGCGGGCGAAACTGCCACGACTCGCGATCCCGGCAACGGCTGGAACTCGCGCGAGCCGTCTGACACGCCGCAGCGCCCCGACCGCCAAAGCTCCAAAGCAGGGTCCACGCTCCAGAAGGCCATCGAGACGGGCATGCGCGAGGAATCCCCGTCGCAAGGCGCAAGCCCTAGCTTGAACGGAGGTGAGGCATGAAGCGGATCGCCGCGTACCTGAATCGCACCTTGCGGCCAGATTCCGATAGTCCCGCAACGGTGTTCCTGATCGTCGGCTTTCATGTGCTTTGTCTCGTGCTCGCCGTCGTACTGCTGACCGTGCTCCGGTATTTCCGCATCCCGGTTGACCACCCACTTATCCAAGTCGGTTTCGGGGCCTTCCTCTGCTGGCTTCTCTGGCTGAAAAAGAAACGGAGTAAGAAAAATGTCGCAAGCTGATGATCTGCAAAACCCCGGCCAGAACCGGGTCAAACTCTCGCCCGAGGTCGAAACGCCGTACTCGCGCGGTCAGCGCATTTGGGATGACCGGCTCGGCTCCGTCGTCATGCAGGCGAAGAACTGGCGGCTCGCATTCTTCGGGCTGTTGCCTCTCACGTTCATGTCGGTCGGTTGGGCTTTGTACCAGACGGCGCAGCATCGCGACGTGCCTGTTCCGATCCTCGTGGATCGTGTGACCGGCGACTCGCAATCGCTCGGCCCGATCACCAACTTCCACTACACCGCGACCGATCAAAACGTGTCGTCGGCGATCCACAACTGGATCGAGTGGACGCGTTCGGTGTCCATCGACCCGGTTGTCGTGAAGCAAAACAACGTCAAGGCGCGGGCGTTTCTGCTCAAGGAGTCGATCAACAAGCTCAACCTGATTCAGCAGCAGTGGGAACCGTTGCAGAAGGTCGGCCAGCTTCCCGTACAGGTGGACAACATCAATGTGCAGCGCATCCCCGGCTCGGCCTCGTGGACGGCCTCATGGGATGAGACGGTCTACAACCGCGATGGCGCGGTCGTGGACAAGTACCGGGAAAACATGACCATTACGGTTCTGCTCGGCGATCCGCCCTCGAAGGAACCGGCGACGTCGATCAACCCGTTCGGCATCTACTTCCCCGACTTCAACCAGATGCGTCAGGCCGCGCTCCCCAACGCCAGCTAATTTCGTCGCGGACCAATAAAACTTTTCTTTATTGAGGTTAGAAATGAATTCCAAGAAAACCGCCGTGGCCGTGGCCGCCCTGTTCGCAACCTTCGCGCACGCGGAGGTCGTTCCCCAACTTCCCGGCTCGTCCGTGACGCCTGCTGAATCGCAAGCGCTCGCGCAGCGCATCGCCGCCGTGCAGGCACAGGCGAATGCCACCAAGACCGCGAACGCGGCGGGCGGCACCACTGCGACGAGCGCGGCCACGCCGTCTGTTGGCATCAACAACGCGCAGCAGCCCGCGAACGCACCGACGACGCCGCGACCGCTTCCGAAGGTCGCGCGCAAGTATCACGATCCGGTCGGCAACCTCGCCCGTGAGAATCAGGCGCTGCGCTCGAAGATCGAAATCATGAAGGCGACCGACCGCTCGACGCAAAGCTCGGCCGACCGCGCATCGGTCGGCTCGGCGACGCTGTTCACGTATCGCGACTACGACATCTACACCGTGTTCGCGTCGCCGGAGCACATCACCTACATCTACCTGCAACCGGGCGAATACCTGACCGGCAACAAGAAGCCGATTTTGGGCGATTCGGAGCGCTGGACGGCGGACGCGCAGATTACCGGCGACGGCGCGCAGCAGCGCACGATCATCATCGTGCGCCCGGACGAGGAAGACCTCAGCACGACGATGGGGATTGCCACGAACCGCCGCTTCTATCAGTTCAAGCTCGTGTCGCGCTCGGACTTCTTCCTGTCGGCGGCCACCTTCCGTTACCCGGACGACGAAGCCGCGCAGCGCGCGATGGCGTACCAGCAAGCCGCGCTCGGCGGGAACGCGGCCCCGGCCGCGACGTTCGACCCGTCCAAGCTCTACACGAACTGGACGGTTGCGGGGCCTGACGTGCCGTGGAAGCCGATGCGCGTGTTCGATGACGGCAACAAGACCTATATCCAGATGCCGACCGACCTCAAGAACACCGAGGCCCCGGTACTGTTCGCCGTCGAATCGGACGGCGTGCCGCACCTGGTCGCATACCGCGTCAAACCCGGCACGAACACCTACGAGGTGGATCGCGTGCTGCGCGGCGCAGAAATGCGCGTCGGTCAAACGGATGTCGTGAAGATCACGCGTAACTAAGCGAGGCCCGGACATGAGCGATACGCAAAACCAATCCGGCGCGGACAAGGACGAGCACTACGTACCGTCCGCACCACCGACGCCGATCACGCTGCGCAACGCCCCGCCCAAGGCGAAGCGCCTCAAAAAGGGCGCTGTCATTGCCGTGAGCACCGTCGCCGCACTCGTCGCCGGCGGGGCGCTGTACAGCGCACTCCAACCGCCGAAGCCGAAGGACGACGACAAGAAAGCGCAGCAAACGTCGTCGGCCATCACGCCTGACACGATCAACGGCCTCGCCACGAACTACAGTCAGGTTCCGGCCGACGTGCCGAAGCTCGGCCAGCCGCGTCCGGGCGAATTCGCCCAAACGCAACTGGACTACGAGCGCCAGCACGGCATGGCGAACGGGAACGGCGGCCAGCAAGACCCGTATCAGCAGGAACTCGACAAGCTGCGCGCCGAGGAACTTGAGCGGGCCGCGAAGGCGCGCACGTCGTCACTGTTCGCCAAGACGGACGGCGGTGGCACGCCGACGCAAGGGAGCGGCACCGATCCGATGCAGCAATGGCTCGCGTCGCAGCGCGCAGGGACGCAAGGCGACAGCAGCCTCGCGATGGCCCGGTCAGCGCGCGATACCGACAATCGGCAGGACGACAAGCAGGCGTTCCTCGCGCAGGATCGCAGCGCGCAGCTCGACACGAAAGTGTCTCTGCCGCAACCGCTGCTGTCGCCGTACACGATCAAAGCCGGGACGCCGATCCCCGGCGCACTCGTGACGGGCATCAACTCCGACCTGCCGGGGAAGATCGTCGGCCGCGTGACCGAGCCGGTGTACGACACCGTGACGGGTCACTATCTGCTTATCCCGCAGGGCGCGACCATCATGGCCGACTACGACAGCGTGATTACCTACGGTCAAAGCCGCGTTCAGGCTGTCACCGTGAGCGTCAGCCTGCCCGATGGTGCGACGGTGCCGCTCGGCAAGATGGCGTTCGTTGATCAGCAGGGCTACGCGGGCCTGACCGGCAGCGTGGACAACCATTGGGATCGAATCGGGGCCGTCGCCGGTATTACCGGCGCGTTCGCGTTCCTCACCAATTGGGCCGCAGGCGGCGGCAATGGCGGCTACGGATACCTGTCGCCGAAGCAGGCGGCAGCGCAGGCCGCAGCCGATCAGCTTTCGCAGGCAGGGTCGCAGATTATGCAAAAACAACTGCAAATCCAGCCCACGATTACGGTCGCGCCGGGTTCACGGTTTAACATCCTGCTTTCTCAGGATGTGATCGTTAAACCCTACCGAACCGGCCCTTGATGAATGCCACCGACCGATACCTACTAACGTTCTGCGTCAGCCCCGAAATGAAAGACGACATCGAGGCTGGCTACGAGCAATACGTGCTTGAGCAGATCGAACAGACCGGGAATGCGTATGTCACGAAACGCGAGTTTTACATCCGCCTGATCGAGGAATTTCTAGAGCACGGCTCCCCGACTCAGCTAGTTCCTAGCTGGGTCGGGCCTGACAAGCAACGTATCCGACTCTGGATCGACAGGCCACTAGAGAACCAGATCGACGCCTACGCGAAGGCGCACCACGTGAAGATCGCGACTGTTGGATATAGCGCTGTTTTCCACCGTTTTAAAAAGGACTGAAACATGGCACGCAAGCCCACCGCACCGACTTACCTTGACCTGAATCCGGCAAAGCCGCCGGTCAAGAAAACGTATCAGCTTGAGCCGGAAGTGGCCGATAGCATCGAGCAGTACATCGCCATGTACGCCGACCGGAACAAGCAAACCGTGACCGATAACGATGTCGTGCAGGCGATCCTGAAGCGCTTTTTCGCCAGCGACTCGACGTTCAAAACGTGGCTCAAAGACAAGGCCAAAGCCTGATAGGAGAGCATCATGCGACTGAAACTGATCCTCGCAGCATCCGCCCTCGCGCTCGCCGCGTGCGCCGCGCAAGGCCCGCAAGTAAGCGCATCCGATACCCGCTACAACTTCGGTTACGCGGTGTCGAATTCCGCCGTCAGTTCCGTATTCGATGACGGCCAGCGTACCTATGTCGTGCTGAAACCGGGCGCAGGCGCGCCGGTATTCCAGCACGCGAGCGGTGCGCCGTGGACGGCCGTGCAGGCGGGGCCGTACTACAAGCTCGATGGCGTCGAGCGTCGTTTCTCCGTCGATGCGGGCGGCCTGCACGGCATCATCGAGGCGTCCAACAGCCAGCGCGGCAACGCGGCGGCCACCGTCGCGCAAGCGTCGGCCGCTGATGCGAGCGCCCCGGCCGTTGCTACGCCCGTCAAGTGATCGGGAGGGCCGCGCAATGAAGGTAACAACGCTCGTGCTCAACCCGGCCGGAGATCCGCATTTCCGCAGCGAAGAACACTTCGACACCGCCAACCTGCTCAAGATCGCCGAGGACAGGGTGCAGAACTGTCGCGACAAGGGCGCGGACTGGACGGCTGGCGCGATCCCGTTTTGGGCGGGCGAAGTGCTCAAGGCCGTAGAGGAAGGCACCGACGACGACCTCAGCCGCGCGACCATCAGCATGGTCATGGCCGCGTGGCTGTTCGACTCGATCTACTGCGGCGTGACGGCCGAGCAGTATCACGCGTCGGACTTCGAGTTCACCATCGCGGCCGACGGCGTGGTGCAGCATACGCGCGTTCCGGCCGCCGCCAACGAGTCGCGCGCATGAAGCGCCTGCTCCCTGCCCTTGCCCTCACGGTCGCGGCGCTCGTCGCCGCGCCGTCGATGGCCGACACGCTGCCCGCCGCGCCCACGGCGATCAGCGTCGGCTTTTCGCCGGACGGCACGGCCGAGGCGCTTGTCATCCGCGCGATCGACAGCGCCCGCTCGTCCATCCGCGTGATGGCCTACGCGTTCACCTCGCCCACCGTCGCGCGGGCGCTGATCGCGGCCAAGCGCCGGGGCGTGGATGTCGGCGTGGCCGTGGACGAGAAGCAGAACCTCGCGGAGGACCGCTCGCGCGCCGGAAAGCAGGCGCTTAATCTCATCGTCAACGCCGGTATCCCGACCCGCATCGTCGCCGCGTATCCCATGCAACATTCGAAATACATGGTGATCGACGGCGAGCACATCGAGACGGGCAGTTTCAACTACAGCGCGGCTGCTCGGCGCAACTCCGAGAACGCCCTCGTTATCTGGAACCGGCCGGACCTCGCGAAGGAGTACATCGCAAACTGGATGACGGTCTACAACCAAGGACAGCCGTACACGTCCACCTACTGAGAGAGGCAACAACATGAAGAAAATCATCGCCACGTGCGCCGCGCTCGCAGCCGCACACACCGCTTTCGCCGGGACGGCTGAAGTCACGGCCGGAGACGCGACCGTGTTGCAGCGGGAGGTCGCGCAACTGAACACCAACATGCGCGTGCTGATCGAGCAGAACGCCAAGCAGGCCGCCGCACAAGACTCCACCCGCCTTTGCTACTACAACGGGCAGGCGTATTCGCTCGGCGCGCTGCGCGACGGCTACAGGTGCGAGAACTCGGGCGTAGACGTTGCCGGTCAGCGTAGCGATCCGCTGCGCTGGACCCCCATGACGAGCGGCAGCGCCGGGATCGGATCGGCGACGTTCAAGTAACGCGGCGGCCAGTTTCGCCCCGCGAAACCGCCTTTTTCACTTCGGCTCGGCCCTCGGATTTTGCCGGAGTGCTTTGACCGGCCGCCGCGCGCGGTCGGCTTTTTCCCCGGAGGCATCTATGTTCGACAATCGCAATGTGGCACTGATCGCGGCAGCAGCCACCGCGTTCATCGTCTTTGGTCTGTTTGTCCTCAGTGGCGCGAATGCTGGCTCCGCCGTCGTGGCGGCCGTACTTAGCATCCCCACCTTTCTGTTCACGAACCGCAGCATCGCAGACTACCGGGGATCGCTCGCCGAGCGGGCCGAGCGTCCGGCAACCGATGCGGCTAATGTGGTGTGGGACGTGTACATGAACGATGTACGTGTCGCCACAATCCCCGATGACAAGCTTGCGGCGTTCCAAGGCCAAGTGGCCGACGACTGGCGCCATTTTTGGGCGCAGGCGTTCAACGTGCTCGGCGTCCCGTGGCGCATGTTCGACCAGTTCCTTATCGTGATACCGGCTATCGCTTTTTGGCTGATCCTCGCGAGCGCCCTGTTCGCGCCTGATGCGCTTATGCAGACGTTCACGGCCATCCGCCACGCGACACCGAATCAGATTCACCAAGGCGTCTCAGCCATGATCTACATGCTGTTGAGCGTCGGGGTGATTGCATTCGCCGCGAACTGGATGTTCACCGGCTCCACCTATGGCCTGCGCAATGTCTACCGTGACGAGATTGAATACGTCCTTCGCCGCTATCTCAAGATTTCGGCGACCGGCCGTATGTCGATTTCCCGGCTCGCAGACGGCACGATGCACTTCTACGAGCCGGACATGCTCGGCTGGCTTCGTACACGAAACCGAGCACGTCGTGCGGCTCGCAAAGCGTAACTGCCTCACTTCGGCCGCCGCGTGCGGCCGGTTTTCACTAGAGATTCCGCCCAATGACGCCGAGCACACCGAGTTACCTACGACACCGCATCTTCGTGATGAATGGTTGTCTGGTTGTCCAGATCGAGGGCCAATCGGCCGCGTCGCCGGAGTGGGCGACCGTTCACGTCCAGCGAACGCCGGACGTGAAACCCGGCCTGTACTCTTTCGAGAGCATCGCGCCGCTTGTCCGTGACGAGGATCGCAGCACCATCGAGCAGCGCATTATGACCGGCAAGCGCGCTCGATCCAGACGGGCCGCAGCATGACGCCCGAGCGCTTCGCGTTGGGCGTGATCCGCGAGCTAGTCTGCGCGGCCGAGCACGCCGACGATTACCCGGAAATCGTATCGGCGCGCACCAAGCGCCTCTGCATTCAACAGGCGCGCACCATCGCAGAAAATCCGGCCGATTTTCCGGCGATGGTGAATAGCGTTTGTTTCCTGCTGGAACATGACCGCTTGCGTGAGCTTCGTCAGGTCGGAAATTACCCGACGACTGACGCCGAGCTTGCCGCGCTGCTGCGCAATCTCGAAACCGTATCGGGCGTGCGTCGGCGTGGCTGGTGAGCCCCGTAAAACCTCACCGCTCACCTGTCAAAGTAAACAGGTTTTTTAGGGGGCTTTGAAAAGTGCGCGGAATAGCCTAAAATCAGGCAAATTTTGCGTCTGATTCATCAAAACCGCATGAATCGGCGCAACGCAGCAGATGGGAAGTAATGGGCGGTAGAGAGTCTGAGGGAGCCGAAGAATTCCGGCCCCGAAAGGCAAAAAGCCCCGGCTGCTAACCGGGGCTTTCTACCGAAAACTATCGAGGCACGCAAAGCGCTCGAATCGTCGTCTGGACAACGCGATTCTAATGCTTCGTGCCTCGATGTCAAGTCACATCGCACATCTATAGGCTACAACATGAAGCGTTACGACCAAGAAACGTACCCCTCAATTCCTCAGTTCATTCCCCGGCCCGCCTACTGACCGCGCCCGCTCGCGATCATGGCCGCGCGCCTCCAACGTTTGCGCCGACAGCAGGCTTTGCCCCTGCTGCCCTCTGCCATGCCGGAGCCACCGCGCACCGGCAAAGGCGGCCTGCCCGCGATCCTGACCGATGCAATCGCGGCCCTGTCCGGCTACATGACCGCGCCGAGCCGCTTCTTCCCGATCCTCAACGCGATCAACGGCTCGGCACGGCAACAGCGCTCGGAGCGCAGCGCCGCGTGCATGCAGATGCTGGCCGCCTGCCTCAAATACCTCGACCTCGTTTCGATGCGGGTCGGCGTGCCGCAACCGAACGGCTCGATGCTCAACCTGCGCGTGTCGTGGCTCGCGAAGCAAGCCGGACTGCCCGAGCGCCGCGCCGAGCGCGCGCTACACGACCTCAAGGCGGCCGGACTGATCCAGATCGAGCAGCGCAATCGCCGCCTCGACCTCGACACGCGCACGTGGCGCAGCGCCGTCGCGCTCAAGGCCGTGGCCGCCGAGGTATTTGAGGCGCTTGGCATGGCGAAGCGCCTCGCCGACGAGCGCAGCAAAGCCCGCCTGCGCCGACAGCGCCACGAGGCCGAGCGCCGGAAGGCGGCCGAGGATAAGGCCGTCGCGCGCGGCAGGGCCGAAGCCCCCGGCGCGCTGGCCTCGCTCAAGGCATTCCTGCGCGTTCCGGCCGCCAACGGCGCGGCGAACCGCAAGGGCCGCCACGAGGCGGCCACCGCGCCCGCTACGGCCGCGCCAGAGCCTCCACCGCCATCCGACCCGCCACCCGGCAACACCGACCGCTCGTAACCCCTGCATCGCCTCACGCGAGGCCCCTCTACGCCCTCGCGGCGACTTTCCCGCACCCTTGACCCTCACCAAGCCGCGCGAGCGGCCAGAAAGCCCGGATTTTGGGCCGCGCAATCCATTTCCGCACGTGGACTTGTCCACATTCGGCCGCCCGCGCGGTTTTAAGTGTCGGTCGCCCGGAGATTTAGCTGACGGCCCTTTATCAGCCGTTTATTTTTCAGTCCTCGCAAAACCCCGGCTCCCAGCAGTTCCCGCGCCCGCCTGTGGATAACTCGGCTATCCCCACCGCAAGGGTGGGTATAGCCCCTACCGGGGTTCCCGAGTTAACCACCGGCTCCCCGCGAGCTTTGCCTACGGCCTGACGCGCCCTACGGGCTTGCCCCAATGAGATAGAAAACCTTCCACCAACCGCTCCGGCCACAACGCAACGGGAACAGACGCGCCGGAGAAAAGCGGCTTTGCAGGAAGGCGGTCGATGACTTCCCCCGGTGCTGCGCCTACAATCGCTAAATCAAAGTTTTATTCAGACGGTCATGGCCCTGATCCTCAACCACCTCACCGACCTGTCGCCGTCCGGGCAGATCGCCGCCCTTGCGCTCGTCGTGCTCCTGGTCGTGCTGGCCCGGTTCGTGGCCGCGAGTATCCGCCGTCGATTCAGCCATCGCGCGAAGCGGCACCGCCGCTTTCAGGCCCAAGCGCGCGCGGTGCTCCACAAGCTGCCGAGCATCGAGCACGCGGCGCAACGGCTCGCGTACCTGCGCAAAATCCCGCCGCTCGTGTTCGAGGAAGTCTTGCTCGAAGCGTTTGAGCTTCGCGGCTGTCCCATCGAGCGCAACGACCGCTATACGGGCGACGGTGGAATCGACGGAAAGGTGCATATCGGCCGGGAGTGGTATTTCGTTCAGGCCAAGCGCTACGGCAGCCACATCAACCGGGCGCACGTAGACGAGTTCATCGACATCGTTGAACGCACCGGGTGCAAAGGCATCTTCATCCACACCGGCCGCACTGGCGAGGCGAGCAAGACGCTCGCGCGCCAGAGCGCGCACGTCTCCATCATCAGCGGCGACAAGCTGCTCGGCCTGCTCGACGTTTCCCGGCCGTGGCAGTTCCAGCCCAAGTAACCGGCCATGCAGGCATTTAGCGACCGCGCCAAGAAGCGCCTCAAGATCGCGGCGGGCCTCCTGCGCTCGCGCGGCATCGACTTCCCGAAGTCAGGCGATTTTTACGGCGACGTGTTGCGCGTACTTGACGCGCAGACCGACAAAGACGAGCTGCGCGCGCTTGTCGATTGGGTTGAGGACTACGACCGCGCCGAGGAAACTCAAGGCCGACGCGGCGGGAGCCGCGATTAACCTCTCTCTGCCGAGCCGTGCGCAGCGAAGTTTCGCGGGGCGAAACCGCGCGCCGGGGGCCGTCGTGAAACACCCGGCGAAAATCTTCGGCATCGTGCCGCACCTACTCTGACAAGGCGAGCCGCCGAATTGAGCGGCAATGTTCCACGGACATTCGACGCCCTTGCGGCGGCCCGCGCCGGGGCTGTATCAAACAACACGAAATCCGTACTAAGCCAGTTTCGCGGGCGAAACCGCCTTACATTGGTCTGCGTGAGTCCGTGGCCGCGTGCTGTCCTGCGGCGGGCTACGGGGTCGCGCTGCGCGCGAGGTCTACCGACCCGGCCCCTACCGCCGCACCCTGCCCGTGCGGGCAGGGCGAGGGACGGCAGCACGCGGAGATAGCTCGGGCGGTATGCGAAGGCCCTGTTTGGATTGCAAGAGGGTGGTCGGCGCAGCGCTCGCGGGGCAATTGACGGAACGTATCGCATCCGGCGCGCAATAAAAAACTTTTTTATTCGGTCAACTCATTTAGGTTGACCATGAGGGCGGGCCAAGGTATTCTGTAGTTGCAGTACACAACAACACCTATGCAGCACTTACCAACATCGGAGTTATCCATCATGGTTGACATCATCGCGGTTGCGAATCAGAAAGGCGGCATCGCCAAGACCACCACGACGGTTCACTTGGCCCACTACGCGGCCGAAGAATTGGGCCAGCGCGTTCTGCTGCTCGACATGGACAAACAGGGAAGCCTGAGCATGTCGTTTCCGGTGGAGCAAGGCGGCCTCATGGCATCGGAAATCTATGTCGGCGCAACGAAGGCGCCGGGGGTCTACAGCCCGAATATCTCGGTCGTGTCGGCTGATCGCGGCCTGCTCGCATTCGAAGGCAAGGGGCCGGAGGAAGCGAAGATTTTCGCGCGCAACGTGCGCGCACTGGCCGCAGGCTACGACCTCTGCCTGATCGACACCCCGCCCGGACAGGGCTGGTATCTCACCGCGGCCTTGGCCGCCGCATCGAAGGTTCTCACGCCGGTGTCGGTCGGCCTGTACGAACTCGCGGGCGTGCGCGAACTGATGATGACCATCCACACGATCAAGACGAAGGGCCTCAATCCGGGCCTGCGTCACATCGGCATCCTGCCGAGCAAGGTGAACACGCGCAGCAAGGACGAGCTTGCGCAGCTTGCGCAGCTTCGCGAGGCTTACCCGAACGTGATCCTGCCCGTGACGATCAACGAGCGCACGGCGGTCAAGAAGGCCATCGCGCAAGGCAAGCCGGTTTGGCAAGGCACGAAGGGCGAGGGCCACCTGTCGGCCGCACGCGAATGGCGCAGCGCCTGCCGCGCGATTCTCGGCGACAAGGCGTAAGGGAGGGCTGAAACATGGCAAAGAACGCTTTCGGTAACGCAGCCGCGATGCTCGGCGGCCTCGACCAGTTCTACGCAGAGTCGGACGAACAGGACGTGATGCTGGATCTCACCGAGATCCACGTCAAAGAGCAGGTTCGGACGGAATTCGAGGACGGCGAGCACTCGATTCAGCAGATGGCCGACAGCATGACGGCCCACGGGCAGATTCAGGCGATTCTCGTTCGCCCGATGCCGGACGGGGGCTATGAGCTTGTCGCAGGTGAGCGCCGCTATCGTGGGGCGAAGCTGCTGAACTGGACGCAGATCAGGGCGCGGATTCGCCAGATGACGGACGAGGAAGCCGAGGACATCCAGTATGCGGAGAACGTCCACCGCAAGAACCTCACGCAGGCCGAGGAAGCAAAGAAGCTCGCGCGCGACCTCCAAAAGCTCGGCGGCGACCGTGCCGCGTTGTGCGCCAAGCACAACCTCACCAAGAGCTACGTGTCGAAAATCCTCGCCGTGCTCGACCTGCAAGAGCAGGGGCAACGCCTGTTGAACGAAAACATCACGTCCGACCTTGAGACGATCAACAGCGTGCGACGCCTCGAAAAGCAGGCAGGCCCGGAGGCCGCGCAAGAGGTGGTCGATGAACTCGCGGCCAAGCGTGGCGGCGACAAGCGCGAAATCGTCTCCGATGCGCTCGTGCGGCACGGCGTCAAGAAGGACAAGAAGGCCGACGACGCGGCCACGGACGGCAAGGCCAAGGGCAAGGCCGCACCGCAACCCGCGAAGCCGCAGAAGCCGCAAAAACCGGCGACGGCGGCCGAGGCCACGATGACCCTGCCCGGTGTCGAGGACACGGACGCGATGAGAGACGATGAGTTTCTTGGTGCGGTCGCCGACATGCTGAACCGTTCGAGCACGGCGATGGTTTGCGAGTCAAACGTAGCGCGCCGTGCGGAAAAGCTGCTGCGCGAGCAGTTCAAGATCGGGATGGATGTGGACTACAAGAACATCACGCAACACGCGCTGTTGTGTTTCCGGAGCAACCTGCACGACGTGACCGGGGCCGATGTGTTGCGCTTCATCGCGTACCTGCTCGGCACGAAGGCGAAGGGCGACAGCGACTTTTCGTTGCGCGTTACGCTGGCCGCCGCTGAGAACGAAATGGCGGACTGGTGATGGGTGAAGCCGCTATGTCGAAAGTCATGCGGCGAATCACGGCGGCGGAGTTTGCCGCCGTGCGCCCTACCCTGATCCTGATGAAGATCGCCGAACCACGGATCGAGGCGGCTCGCGCCGTGATGGTGGACGGCAAGTCAATCGTCGCCGTCGCGCGTGAGCAGGGATGGACTAAGCAGGCCGTCAGCAACACCGTCAGGCGTGTGTGGGAGTTTCACGAGGCGCAGGCCAAGGGGCAGGCGACCGAGGGGCCTGAGAAGCCCGTAGAGGGCGCGTATGCCCCTGCATTTGCCGCGCCGGGGGGTGCGTGCGGCACGGGCGTTGTAGTCCTGCCCGACGATGCGCCCGATGCTGTTGTCGCCGCGCTCGTGCGCGTCGCGTTGAGCGCGGCCAAGGGCGCGCCCGTGACGGTCGTTCGCCAGGTGCGCGAGGACAAAAAAAAGCCCGCGCGATGACTCGGCGGGCGGAATACCAACATGGATGTTAGTCCATGTGTCGATTATAAGCGGTCATCACTGAGAGGATATAGAGCAGATGGCACCCAAGACCTACCCGGAGCTTCGCGCCGAGCTTGCCGAGCTTGAGGCTCGTATTCAAGAGGCGCGCGAGCGCGAGAAGCAGGACGCGATGACGGAGATTCATCGCCTCATGGATACCTACGGCATCCAGCACAAGGAACTGATGCGCGGATGGGGTACGCGCGGCAAGTATCGCAAGCAGGCGTTGCAGCCGCGCTATCGTGATCCGGCGAGCGGGGAGACATGGAGCGGGCGCGGGAATCCGCCGCTCTGGCTTCGCGACAAGGATCGCGAGCTATACCTGATCGACCCCACGGGGCCGAGCGGCAAATTCGACCCGGTTTCGCCCCGCGAAACTGGCGGCACGACCGACTGACGACGCCATCATGAAAAAGACACTCTGCATTCTCGCGGCGCTCGGCGCGGCGCTCGCCTCGCCCGTTCACGCGGCGGCCCCGGCCGACCGCTTGCTTGCGAAAGGCCGCTCGTTTCCATGCGTGCCGACGACGCGACAATCCTCGCTCGCCGAATCGCCTGACGGCTCGCTTATCGTATGTCTGGTCGCCGAGGACGTGCGGGCCGCCAACTCTGCTGTCGTGCTCATCCCGAAGTTGAGCCGGATGGTCTGCGTCAAGCGACAAGGCGATGTCGCTTGCCGAACATGGTCTACACCGGCCGGGTATAGCATCCAACTCCCGAGGGCAGGCGAGCCAGTGCTCGCGGCAGCGCTCGGCCCGACCGGCGAATACAGCCCGCTCGATGTTGTCGCGACGCACGACATCGCCATACCGGCCATCCCCGCAACCGAACTCGGGCCGAACACCCCTGTTCTGATCGACGGCGTAAAGCAGGTGGTCGAGGGATCGGATGCTTGCCCTGACGGCTCCCGTCGCTGTGTCGCCATCACCGGCCGGAAGTCTGTCGATGTGCGTCTGCGTAGCGGCGTCACGGAGCGATGGGCGGTGACGTTGAGTACGGACGGCCAGCCCGTGAGCCTGACCCGGCCGAACGGTCAACTCGTAGTCCAACCCTGACACAGGAGCGCATGATGTTTTCTCAGTCGAAACACCTTGCCGATGTCAAACAGTTGCGCGCCGAACTCGCGGAGCGCGATCAGCGCATCAACGACCTTGTGGCGCGTGCCGTGAAAGCGGAGCGCGACGCGCACCGGCTTGTCGAGCAGATGCGCTATGTGCTCGAAGTTGCGGGATACGCAGGGCGCGCGACCGACGCCGAAACGATTGGAGGCATCGGCCATGTTTTGCCCTACGTTCTCTCCGGGCGCAGGCATTGGGACGATCCTGCGATACCTGACATGGCGGCCGAGCACATATCGACCGCGCGGCAGATCGCGGCAACGCACGGTTTCGAACTGCCGGACGATCCGGCGATGGCCGTCGCCAGCCTGCTAGACGTGGCGGCCATGCTGTTCAATCCGGATCGCACCTTCCCGGTCGAGGGATGGCGGAATTTGCGGCCACTGCGAGACGCGGCGGGCAGTAGGGTCGGGTAATTCGTTGCAGGACAATGATGTTGGTTTTGATAGCGGGCGTGCGCCCGCTTTTTTTGTGCGCCGCACAAAATGTAACGGCGCAGCGCAAAACCTAGATTCGACGCGGGTTTCCGGGCGACGATCGAGCAGCTGCCGGCGCTCGAGCTCGAGCATGTTTTGTTGCACTGCACGGCGGGCTGTCGGTGCGCGTGAGTCCGTGGCCGCGTGCTGTCCTGCGGCGGGCTACGGGGTCGCGCTGCGCGCGAGGTCTACCGACCCGGCCCCTACCGCCGCACCCTGCCCGTGCGGGCAGGGCGAGGGCCAGCAGCACGCGGGGATAGCTCGGGCGGTATGCGAAGGCCCTGTTTGGCTTGCAGGAGGGTGGTCGGCGCAACGTCGGCGGCAAAGAATAATTGTCAGGCATGGTTGACGGGTCGGAGGGTGTCAGGTATAGTTGACACATGATCGAACTCATCAAAACCGACCTATTCGACCATTGGCTCGCCGAGCTTCGCGACACTCGCGCGCGTGCTCGCATCGAGGCCCGCATCCGCCGCTTGAGTCTCGGGAATCCCGGCGACGTGAAGCCGGTCGGCGAGGGTGTTTCGGAAATGAGGATCGACTACGGCCCCGGATATCGGGTCTATTACCTCAAGCGCGGCCCGGTTGTGGTTGTGCTGCTCTGCGGCGGCGACAAGCGCAGCCAGGACAAGGATATTGTCATGGCGAAGGCTATCGCGGCGCAGTGGAAGGAGTAAGCATGGATGCAGTCAAATTCAGCCGATACGACACGGCCGACTACCTCAAGACCGAGGAAGATATTGCGGCCTATCTGGATGCAGTCATGGAGGACGGCGACCCGGCACTGGTCGCGGCAGCGCTCGGCGACGTGGCGCGCGCGCGGAACATCAGCAAGCTCGCGCGTGATACCGGTATGAGTCGCGAGGGCATTTACGGGGCGCTGTCCGGCGAAGGCAATCCGAGCTTCGCAACCGTGATGAAGATCGCGGCCGCGCTCGGATTGCGGCTGTCGTTTCAACCGGCCAAGCAGGGCGCGTAAGGGCGGTTTCGCGGGGCGAAACTTGCCCCGCACCCGATTGGTTTCGGGTATCGCTGCGCGCCAACAATAAAAAACTTTTTTATTAATTCTATATACATTTCTATATACGTCGCCTATACTTGAGTCATGGTGATCGAGACGAAGGTGGCGGAAATGACGACGTGGAAATGCGGTGTTTGCGGTAAGCCCCTGACCGATCCGGTGTCGGTGCATCTCGGTATCGGCCCGGTCTGTCGTATCACCCTGAAATTCAACGAGGCAAAGGACATGACGCGAAATCTCTTTACTTCGACGGCCGACTACACCTACGAGCTTCACGGCAACGTCGTTTGCATCATCGACCACGACAACGGCATGAGCGTCACCAACGACATCGAGCGCGTGCTCGCCGACATCAAGGGCGAGGGCGTGCCGCTCGACTCGCATCGCGTGATCTACCGCGACACGATGGGCGTGTGGGATGAGGTCGTGCTGAACGACGACGGCACGTTCCGCGCATTCAAGAGCATCAACGAACAGCAGCTTGCCGCCGCGCTTGCCAAGGTTCAGACGGCCTAACAGGAGCCAGCCATGTCCAACAGCCCCGACTACTGGCGCGACGAAATGAGCGAAGAAGTCGCCCGCCGCGTGCTCGGCACGCATTTCCACTACGCCATCGTGCAGGGCGTCGGCTTTTGTGCCAGCCGCGCGGCCGGGGCATGGCAAGCGAACCTGCCCGAGTCGTTCGGCGCGTACAAGACGGCCGAGCGCGTCGCGGGGCGCACCAAGGCCCGGATCGGCAAGGCCGACGACTTCGGCGCGGCCATCGTTCACGCCGGAGCGATGGATTACCGCGTTCACCTGAGCAGCGGCGACGAGGTAGGCGGCTTTCGCCAGCTTGGCGAGGCGTTCACATGGGCGAATCGCACCGTAGACCTTGGCAAAGCCGAGTGGATCGAGCGCAAGCGGTACGCGCCGAAGTGACAACCGCGCCCGCTTCGGCGGGCCACGACGAAGGGATGTGCGCGATGGAAACGACCTATATCGGACAGTTGAAAGTGATCGTGCGCGGCGGCCGGTTCTTCCGGTTCACCGACGAGAGCGCGGAGGCGGCCGAACTGGCGCAGTGGGCCGATGGTGTCCTGTCGGCCCCGGCCGTTGTCTACCCGAACGGCCGCAACTCGCACGAGGCCGCAGGCGAAATCCTCGACAAGGCCGAGGACACGCTCATCGACTACATGCTCCTGACCACCCGATAACCCCTGCCCGCTTCGGCGGGCCATAACACCGGAGTACACCAACATGGCAACCGAAACCATCGACATCACGCCCACGTGGGGCAACATCGGGGCGCTCTATGTGCGTCTCGCCGAGTCGCAGGAAGTGAAGGCGATCCGTGGCATGCGCTCTGACGTCGCGCGCGCCTTCGCTTCGGCCGAGGCGTTGAAGGCCATCATGTCCACGCTGAACGATGACCAGCGTGCGATCATGGCGCGCACGCTGACCGCCGAACTCGCCAAGCAAGGCTACTGACACCCGCGCCCGCTTCGGCGGGCCATTCAATAGAGGTACACATGAGCGAAAAATCGGCACGGCGATGCGCGACGCCGCGATGCGTTGCTGACATCGCCAAGTGGGGCGAGCACTACCACGATGTCTGTCCCGCGAGCGTGCCTCGCGTGGAGGGCGCGACCGACCTTTGCCAGCGGTGCGGCGGTATGTTTGACGGCGCAACGTGGCGGCACGTGTGCGCCAAGTGCGGGGGCGAGGTAGAACCCGGTGCTCTCGTCGGCTTGTTTGTTCCACATATGTGCCAGCCGTGCATGGGCGCACTCGTGGACGAGCAGGAGGCGACCGGCGATATTTGCAGAGCGTGCGGCAAACCGAACGCGCTCTGCTACTGCTAACAATCGCTCGCTATGGCGGGCCATGATGGAGAACCACCTAATGCAGGCAACCCAATATTTCGACGCGCGCCTGGTCGAGGTCAGTGCGGCCGGTGAACTGGTGATCGAGTATCAAGGCGGCACACTCAGCTTGCCCGGATACCCGCGCACTGACGGCAAGCCCGACGAATTCACCACGAAGAAGATCGGCCAGATCGGCGTCGCTACGTTCGCCCCGGCGACGGAGCACCACGCCGCGTTTTACCGCTTCGAACCCTACGGCGACCAGACCCTGCGCCGCGCGTTCGAACTGGACGTGTTTGAGCGGCCCGAGCGGGCCGGGATCGGCTATGACGGCTACAACGGGGAGGCGATCGGTTGGCGCAGTGAGACGCAGCCCGAGGGCTTTCTCGCGCCGCGCGGGATCGTTCCCGGCGCGAATGGCTTCATCGCGGACGAAACGCGAAATATCACCATTGCCGTGCCGCCCGAGTTTTGCGACCTTTGCGCGGAAGTCAAGCAGCAACCCGAGGACGTGCTGCGCGGCTTTATCGCCGACGTGGCAGCGTTGGATAGCTACGTGAACTGCCCGCGAGCGGACGGCTACGGCAGCAACGGGAGCGACGAGCGCATGATGGCTCGCGAGTATTTCGAGCGCGCTCATGGTATGTGGCGCGGCGAGGACAACTAAGACGGCGAGGGGTTGTTATGTCTAGAGATTCCGGCGTGTTGTACGTGTACCGTTGTCCTAAGTGCAATCACCGTGGCGAGCAACACCACGCGGATGACGCACACGACGGCGAAGCATCCTCATGTTCTGCGTGCGGCTCGGCCGTAACGCTAGAGTGGGACGGCGGTGTGACGTTCGACACAGCGCCGCTTGACCATCGTGTTCCGGGTGAGTGCGTAGGCGGTCGAACAGAGCACGCGATGGAGCCGGAGTGGCGCGGGCGTAGTTTCGACCACATGCGTTGCCGCTGGTGTGGCAAACGCGAACCGGTTTGACGCTTATGGGTTCGATACTGAATTGGGCGAAGCGGCTGTTAGGCAGGCCGGAGCAGCCGGGCACACTCATGATCGGCTACGGGTTCCCCGATCCGGTGCGCAAGGGACGGACGCCGCTCAACGATGTCATCCTGAAAACCCTTGCCTCAATCGGCGCACGCGATGGTGAGGTCGTCGAGGTCAATGAGCATGGCGTGGCGTATGTGGTCGGACGACTCCCCTACCTAGTTGCCAACGACCCCAATCCATCGGCGGAAGCGGCCGGTGCCGCGCTCCGGCAGATCTATGGCGAGGATGCGGCAAGTCTCGATTACGTGCCGTTCGGTGCGAATGTCGTGGTGTTTCGCAAACTCCGCGAGCCGAGTTACCCGTAGAGCGGGCCAGTTTCGCCCGCGAAACCACACTATCAATCTGAGAGGACATCATGAAAATCAACCGTTCGACGCTCGCTTGCGGCCTGCTCGCAGTCGCGATGACATTCAGCCTGTCAGCGCGTGCGGAAACCAACTATCAGGGCGACGGCGCGCGAGGCTTGCCGATTACCTATCAAGTGGGCGACAGCAATTCCGTTGTCGGGCAAGTCACGAACAACACCGACCACACCATCAACGTGTGGCTTGAATTCAAGGGCTACGCGGCAGACGGTCATGTGAGCCAAGGCGGGGCAAGCGGCAGCGTCAACCATCTTGACCCCGGCGAGTCGGCGCGATTCAAGCTCGGGGGTTTTTCCGAAATGGTCAAGTCGGTCAAGCTCGTCACGCTTGTGGCGAACCGCTGAGCGGAGGGTAGGGCGATGAATTCGGCGAAAACCATCGAGGAAACGATTCAGGCGGTTTGTGTCGCCTCGCCACAATACCGGGGCAATCAGAGGATGAGGGCGCTCGCGGGGTGGGCGGTGCTCGCCTTGGTTTGCGCAATCATCTATCTCTGCTGGAATCACGGAGGGGAGATTGTCGGGGCGCTTTGGGCGCTGCTGTCGCATCAGGACAAGCCGTTCATCCCGTCTGCGCAGTTGTTCTTGTGGCTGATCGCGTGCCTGTTGGTCGCTGCTGTTGTGTATGAAACGACAGCGCTCACAGAAAGATGGGCCGCCGTGCGGGATGGCAAGGCAACGGACGATTTGCTCGTGGCGATTGTCCAGAACCCGCATATCCCTCAGTCGGCCAAGGTAAGCCTCGCGCGCGAGATCGAGGAGCACGGTTATGTGAGCGCCGAAGCCCTCAGTCAGATCGCCGAGCGGGCCGAGAGAGAGGCGGTCGTGCAGAAGCGGCAGGTCGACATCCAGCGCGCGCGATTCGCGCACGAGCTGGGGCCGGGAGCGACCGCCATGCTCAACTATCTCCAACGCGATGAGGGCGGTCATGGGCAAGGCTAATGCCGGAGGGCGCTGGCAACGGATCATGCGCGGCGGCCGCCTCTGGTACGGCCTGTCTTTCGTGTGTGCAATGGAGGGGTTCGGCCTGCTCGCCATCGCGCCGTACTGGCGCGGCGGGGCCATCATCGGCGAAATCAACGCACTCGCGATGTTCGTGTTCGGCGTGGCGAGCCTGTTCTTTCTGCTCGGCCGCTGCGAGCCGGGTAAGACGCTCGGCACGCAGGGGCTACGCTACCTGTTTGCGCTGTTGGGCGGCACCGCCGTCAATGTCGTGCTCACGTGGGGCCTATGGGCTATCGGGTTCCCCATCGTCAATGGCACCATCCGCCGCGGACTGATGGGGGCTAACTACTGGCTCGGCCCTGCAATCCTCGCTTACGCCGTGCTCGTGTGGCTGTTCTACCGGGGCGCGCTGCGCCGCGAGCAGCGCACCAAGGCCTAGCGGCGGGAGCCGCATCGAGGGCAGCGCCCTCGCCTCTGTAGACAGGGGTTTCGGGATCGCGCGGGAGCGCGTTCCCTCCCATCCTGAGCGCCCGGTTTCCGATGGATTCCGGGCGCTTTGCTTTGCGGCGGCCAC
>NZ_CAJPGZ010000035.1:0-22793 GCF_905339865.1 Burkholderia sp. BCC1993
CCCCCCCCCCCCCCGGGGCGGGGGGCCCCCCCCCCCCCCCCCCCCCCCCCCCCCCGGCACCGGAAACGCGCTCAAAGGCGCGCGATCGACACCTCGGTGGATTTCACGAGCGCGACGACTTCCGCGCCGACCTTCAGTTCGAGTTCGTCGACCGAGCGCGTCGTGATCACCGACGTGACGATGCCGAACGGCGTCTCGACGTCGACCTCGGACACCACGGGCCCGCGAATGATCTCCTTCACCTTGCCTTTGAACTGGTTACGCACGTTGATTGCAGTGATGCTCATCGGGTTGATCGCTCCGAAGAAAAAAGTCTGAGAACGGGCGGCCGGTGCCGCCCGGATTTAAACGGCCCAGCGAATCTGCCCGACCGGTCGTACGTGCTCCACCTCAGGTGCCGCGCCCTGCTCGCCCCCGCCCGGCCCGCCGGCGAGTACGCGTTGCAGCACACGGTCTTCCAGCGCCGCGAATGCGGCCGACGCGCGCGCACGCGGCCGGTCGAGCGGAACGGACTGATCGAGGGCGACGCGCCCTTGCTCGATCAGCAGGATCCGGTCGCCGAGCGCGACGGCTTCCTGCACGTCGTGCGTGACGAGCAGCGCGGTGAACCGATGCTCGCGCCACAACCGCTCGATCAGTGCATGCATCTCGATGCGGGTCAGCGCGTCGAGCGCACCGAGCGGCTCGTCGAGCAGCAGCAGTTGCGGCCGGTGCACGAGCGCGCGGGCGAGCGCGACGCGCTGCCGCTGGCCGCCCGACAGCTGGGCGGGCCAGTCGTTCGCGCGCTCGAGCAGCCCGACTTCGTCGAGCACCGCGCGCGCCTGATCGCGTGCCCCGCGGCCCAGGCCCAACATCACGTTCTGCAGCACGGTCTTCCACGGCAGCAGTCGCGCATCCTGGTACATGATCCGCGTATCGAGCACGCCACCGCCCTCGCCGCGCGTCACGAGCGCACCGCTGCTCGGCGCCTCGAGCCCCGCGACGAGACGCAGCAGTGTGGATTTCCCGCAGCCGCTGCGGCCGACGATCGCGACGAAGCTGCCGCGCGCGATGCCGAGTTCGACGTCGTCGAGCACGGTGCGCGTGCCGAAGCGCTTGCTGACGCCCGACAGCGTCACCGCGTCGTCCTGTACCGGGCTGCCCGTGCGCCGTCGCGCGAGCGGAACGACGGATGCACCGCCGTCCCGATCGACGATCGCCGCATCGCGTGCGTCGTCGTCCGTCACGCGCGCCTGCGCCAGTTCGGCCTCGAGGTCTGCGCCGGCGAGCGGGCCGTAGGCGGCCGCCGAAGTCGTCGCATTCATGCCTTTGCTCCTGATTGATAAGCGGGGTGCCAGCGCAGCGTCACGCGCTCGATCCATTTCGCCAGCACATCGGCCAGCTTGCCGAGCACCGCATACAGCAGGATGCCGACCACCACCACATCGGTTTGCAGGAATTCGCGCGCGTTCATCGTCATGTAGCCGATGCCCGATTGCGCGGAGATCGTTTCCGCGACGATCAGCATCACCCACATCAGCCCGAGCGCGAAGCGCACGCCGACGAGAATCGACGGCAATGCGCCGGGCAGGATCACGTCGCGATACAGCGCGAAGCCGCGCACGCCATAGCTCTTCGCCATCTCGATCAGGTTCGCGTCGACCGAGCGGATCCCGTGATACGTGTTGATATAAACCGGGAAGAACACGCCGAGCGAAACGAGGAACAGCTTCGCCTTCTCGTCGATGCCGAACCACAGGATCACGAGCGGAATCATCGCGAGCGCGGGGATGTTGCGGATCATCTGGATCGTCGAATCGAGCGCGACCTCCGCCGCTTTCGACAGGCCGGTCGCGAGCCCGAGCGCGAGACCCACGCCGCCGCCGATCGCGAAGCCGAACAGCGCGCGCCAGGTACTGACCTTCACGTTCGCCCACATCTCGCCCGACGTCACGAGCGACCACGCGGCACGCACGACCGCCACCGGTTCGGGCAGCACGCGGGTCGACAGCCAGCCGACGCGCGCGCCGACCTCCCATGCGGCCAGCAGCGCGAGCGGCACGAGCCACGGCGCGATGCCGCGCCACGCGCGGGCGGCCACGGCGGCGCCCGTCGTCGACGTTTTCGTTGTCATCGCAGGCCTCCTTCGTTCAGCTCTGGCTCGCCTTCGGCAGGTAGTTGTTGCCGACGATCTCGCCGAACGGCCCCGACAGCGGGCCGGACGGCCGCGCCGCGCTCTTGCCCTTGATCAGCGGGAACACGAGCTCGGCGAAGCGGTACGACTCCTCGAGGTGCGGATAGCCGGACAGGATGAACGTCTCGATGCCGAGATCCGCGTATTCACGCATGCGTTCCGCGACCTGCTCGGGGTTGCCGACGAGCGCGGTACCCGCGCCGCCGCGCACGAGACCGACGCCGGCCCACAGGTTCGGATACACCTCGAGCGCCTCGCGGCCGCCGCGCTTGCCGCCGTGCAGCGCGGCCATCCGGCGCTGGCCTTCCGAATCCATGTTCGCGAATGCCTTCTGCGCGCGGGCGATCGTCTCGTCGTCGAGACGGCTGATCAGGCGCTCGGCATCGCGCCACGCCTCGTCCTCGGTCTCGCGCACGATCACGTGCAGGCGGATGCCGAACCTGATCTTGCGGCCGCGCGCCTCGGCGCGGGCGCGGATGTCGGCGATCTTCTTCGCGACGGCCTCGGGCGGCTCGCCCCAGGTCAGATAGGTGTCGATGTGATCCGCGGCGATCGTGTGCGCGGCCGGCGACGATCCGCCGAACCACAGCGGCGGATGCGGGCGCTGCACGGGCGGATACAGCGCCTTGCCGCCCTTCGACTGAAGGTGCTTGCCGATGTAGTCGAAGCCGCCGTTATCGTGCGATGCGGACAGCAGTCCGCGCCAGATGTTCAGGAAGTCGTCGGTGATTTCGTAGCGCGTATCGTGATCCGCGAACAGCCCGTCGCCTTCGAGCTCGGCGGCGTCGCCCCCGGTCACGACGTTGATCAGCAGGCGGCCGCCCGACAGGCGGTCGAACGTCGCGGCCATCCGCGCCGCGAGACCGGGCGATGCGATGCCGGGACGCACGGCGACCAGGAACTTCAGACGCTGCGTCGCCGGAATCAGGCTCGACGCAACGACCCACGCGTCCTCGCAGGAACGGCCGGTCGGCAGCAGCACGCCTTCGTAGCCGAGCGTATCGGCCGCGACGGCGATCTGCTTGAAATAATCGTAATCCGCGGCGCGCGCGCCTTCGGCGGTGCCGAGATAACGGCTATCGCCGTGCGTGGGAATAAACCAGAAAACATTCATCTGCTGCTCCTGCTTGACTGTCCTTGCCGGAATCTGGATAAAACGAGGCCCTGCTCGCGTCGCGAATCAGCGACGCATGCATGGTGTGCATTCGAATCGGGATGGCTCGCCGGTCAGGCCGTGCCGCGGGCGAGTACGCGATTGCACGGCTGTTTCTGGGAAATCAGTCTATGGATCGGTGCAGGGCTTTGGAACGATTTTTTTGAGCTTAGGTTTTCCGCTTTCGTGATTAGCACGACGCTCCAGCGAATATCGTGTCGGCCGGGCCCTATAATGACGCACCTATCCGAATAACTACGCGCGGACAGCCCCGGCTGCCCGCGCCTGCAATGCACTCATCGATGCAGAAAGTCATCCTGCCGTTCCTGTCCGGCTTCCTGGCCGCCCTCTTCTTTCGCGAAGCGACGCTCGCGCTGCTGCATACGGCCGACCTGATCGCCGCAGCCGGGTTCTCCACGCAACCGTTCGCGCCGCTCGGCATTCCTGAATTTGTCGCGAACGCGCTGATCAGCGCGTGCTGCGCGATCCCGATGGCGTGGCTGCTGCGCGTGTCGCCGGAGCGCGAAGCGCCGTGGATCGGCGCGCTGGTGTTCGGCGGCATCGTGCTGACGGCCGCCCGCGTGTTCGCGATCGATCCGCTGCGCGGGATCTGGCCGTCGGGCAACATGATGCCGGTGCTCGCCGCCGGTTTCGCCGCGAACGCGGTGTGGGGTTTCGGTGCGCTGGTGTTCATGCGCGCGTTCATGTCGGACGACGCCGGCGACGAATAACGCACGGCTTGTGGCGAGGCCCCGGCCCTGCAGCCGAGCCGGATCGGCATCCGCAAACGCAAAGGCCGCCTGCACACAATGCAGGCGGCCTTTTTGCTTTTCGGTTCGATACCGCGCGCGTCAGTCCTTCAGGTTGCGCAGCGGATGCGTATCGGGCGTCCACGGGCTGTCGAACATCGCGAGCACGTCGGCCCGGTCGATATCGGCCGTCGACTTGAAGCGCCACACCGGCTGTTGATCCTTGTCGACGATCAGCGCGCGCACGCCTTCGATCACGTCGCCGTGCGCGAACGTCGAACGCGTGAGGTCGAGATCGCGCCGCAGGCAATCGGCCATCGTCGCACCGCGCGCCCGTTCGACGGTTTCGAGCGACACGGCCATCGACAACGGCGACAACTGGCTGCGCATCGCGTGGGTCGCCTTCTCGACCCATCCGTCGACTGCGGCGCAATCCTGCTCGGCGTCGAGCGACGCCAGGATCGCACCGATATCGGCTTGCGCGAAATGGCGGTCGATCCCGGCGCGCGCGTCGGCCAGCGCCGACGTGTCGGGCGTCGGCACGACCTTGTGCGCGGCAGCCGCGTCGGCCACGCACGCGACGGCCTGCGCGCCGCTGTCGATCCGCGCGCCGTGCAGCGTATCGAGCAGCGCCGGCAGCGCGGCGTCGGGCAGGTACACGTCGGCGAGTTGCGCATACAGTGCGCCGGCCGCGTCGAGCGTCGCGCCGGTCACCGCGAGATAGCGGCCGAGCGCGCCCGGCGTGCGCGCGAGGAACCAGCTCATCCCGACGTCCGGGAACAGGCCGATGCGCGTTTCGGGCATCGCCATCTTCGTCGAATCGGTGACCACACGCAGGCCGCCCGTATGCCGCGCCGCCTGCGAAATGCCCATGCCGCCGCCCATCACGACGCCGTGCATCAACGCGATGTACGGTTTCGGATAGGTGAAGATCGTATGGTTGAGCGTGTATTCCTCGATGAAGAACGTGTCGACCGCATCGCGATCGCCGCGCTGCCACGCATCGTGGAAGAAGCGCACGTCGCCGCCCGCGCAGAACGCGCGCGGATGCGGGCTGTGCACGACGACGGCCGCCACCTCCGTGTCGTCGCACCATGCATCGAGCGCCTGCTGCATCAGTCGGATCATCCCCACCGACAGCGCATTCAGCGCCTTCGGCCGGTTCAGTTCGAGATAGCCGATGCGGTTCGCGACATACGCGCGCACGTCGGGCTGGGCGGCTTCGGCGGAAGCGGCAGTGGAATCGGTCATGTGAGCCATCCGGCGTATCGCGGGCGCACGCTCAGTGCGCCTGCATCTTCGAGAACAGGTTCAGCACCACGACGCCCGAGACGATCAGCCCGAGGCCGATCACGGCCGGCAGGTCCGGCACCTGGCGATAGAGCAGCATCGCGACGAGCGTGATCAGTACGATGCCGGCCCCCGACCACACCGCATAGATGATGCCGACGGGCATCGTGCGCAGCGTGAGCGACAGACAGTAGAACGCGATGCCGTAACCGGCCACGACGAGCGCCGACGGCCAGAAGCGCGTGAAGCCGTCCGCCGCGCGCAGCGCGGACGTGCCGACCACTTCCGCGACGATCGCGATCGCGAGCCATGCGTAACCCGGAATCTGCATCGCTCAGCTCCTTGCAAGTGCCAGCACGGCATAGTCCTGCCCGAGCTCGGCGCACAGGGCTTCGACGACGAACTCGTGATCCGCGCGCTGCGGCAGCCCCGATGCGGTGATCGAGCCGATCACGCCGGCCCCCGCGACGGTCAGCGGAAACGCGCCGCCGTGCGGCGAATAGTCGGAGATCGGCAGCCCGTGCTTGTCGGCGAGCGTGGCGCCGGCCTGCTGCATGCGCAGGCCGATCGCATACGAACTGCGGCGGAAGTGCGCGACGACGTTGCGCTTGCGGCGTACCCAGTCGACGTTGTCGGGCGTCGCGCCGGCGAGCGCCGCATAGAACAGCGGCTGGCCGAACGTGACGATGTCGATCGCGATCGCATGGCCGCGCGACGTCGCGAGCGCATGCATCCGGTTGCCGAGCGCCCAGGCGCGAGCCGGGTCGAAATGGGGAAACACGAGCGCCTGTTCCTGCGCGCCGATCGATTGCAGATCGTGAGCGATGTCCATGAATCCGTCGATACAGTAGTGAGTGTTGCAACGGCACCGACGCGATCGCGCGCGACGCCGCTGCAGGAATGAACGACACAAGCAAACCGCTCGATTCTAGCGCACGCGCCTGCCGTACCGGCCCTGCCGGCGTCACGCCGGCGACTGAAGCGCGATTGTCAGAAAGCGCTTGCAAGCATTCGGGTTAGTCCATATAATTCAATTCTTCGACGGACGCGGGGTGGAGCAGTCTGGCAGCTCGTCGGGCTCATAACCCGAAGGTCGTAGGTTCAAATCCTACCCCCGCAACCAACGTCCCGATTCATGCAAAAAGCCCGGCTCCATGCCGGGCTTTTTGTTTTTCGGCGCGCGATTGCGCACATCGCGCGTTGCGCTTCGCGCCGCACGCCGCGCAGATGCGCTCGCGTTCGAGAATGCCCCGCCCCGGTGATACACTCGCATCACCTCGTCCCATCCACTCGACATGAAATTCTGCTCCGTCTGCGGTCACGAAGTCATCGCGCGCATTCCTCCGGGCGACAACCGCGAGCGCTTCATTTGCGATCACTGCGGCACGATCCATTACCAGAATCCGCGTAACGTGGTCGGCACGGTGCCGGTCTGGGGCGATCAGGTCCTGCTGTGCCGCCGCGCGATCGAACCGCGCTACGGTTTCTGGACGCTGCCGGCGGGCTTCATGGAAATGGGCGAGACGACGGCCGAGGCCGCCGCGCGCGAAACGCTCGAGGAAGCCGGCGCACGCGTCGAGGTTCAGAACCTGTTCACGCTGCTCAACGTGCCGCACGTGCACCAGGTCCACCTGTTCTATCTGGCGCGGCTCGTCGATCCGGCTTACGAGGCCGGCGAGGAAAGCCTCGAAGTCAAGCTGTTCGACGAAGCCGACATTCCGTGGGACGAGATTGCGTTCCCGACCGTCAGCCAGACGCTGCGCTTCTTCTTCGCCGATCGCGCCGCCGGCGACTACGGCGTCCATACCGGCGATATTTTCCGCTCGCTGCGCAACGGCTGAGCCCGCGCCCCATGGTCCCCTGGCTCGGCCCGGACGATCCGTTTCCGCCCGTCGAACGCGCGCTCGGCCCCGCGACCGGCGCGCCGGGGCTGCTCGCCGCGAGCGCCGACCTGCTGCCGTCCCGCCTGATCGAGGCCTACCTGCGCGGCATCTTCCCGTGGTATTCGGACGGCCAGCCCGTGCTGTGGTGGAGCCCCGACCCGCGGATGATCCTCGCGCCGGCCGAATTCAAGGTGTCCCCGTCGCTGCGCAAGACGCTCAAGCGCGTGCTGCGCGACCCCGCGTGGGAAGTGCGCGTCGACCATGACTTTCCGGGCGTGATGCGCGCGTGCGCGCAAGCGCCGCGCCGTGGGCAGCGCGGCACCTGGATCACGGCCGAGATCATCGACGCGTATACGTCGCTCTACCGTTCCGGCAACGCGCACAGCATCGAGGCGTGGCACGACGGGCGACGCGTGGGCGGCCTCTACGGCGTCGCGTTCGGGCGGATGTTCTTCGGCGAATCGATGTACGCGGATGTCACCGATGCGTCGAAGATCGCGCTGGCGACGCTCGTCGCCCACCTTCGCGAGCAGGGGCTGGAGATGATAGACTGCCAGCAGAATACGTCGCATCTAGCGTCGCTCGGTGGCCGCGAGATCGCACGCAAGGCCTTTGTCGCTCACGTGCGCCGCGCGGTAGCCGAACCGCCGATTCCGTGGCAGTTCGACAAGCGTGTGCTCGCCATGCTGACGGGCCCTGCCGAACCGGCCGCCCCCTCCGGGATCGAGCGCTAGCGCGGCACTCCCTCCCTGCATCGAGAGCTGCCCATGACTCACCCGACTGAGCTGCCGCTTTCACCGCTTTCGGCGCTGCAATTCTATGCAACGGCGCCCTATCCGTGCAGCTATCTGGACGGCCGCGTCGCGCGCTCGCAAGTCGCGACGCCGAGCCACCTGATCAATTCCGACATCTATACCGAACTCGTGAAGGCCGGCTTCCGGCGCTCGGGCGTGTTCACCTATCGCCCGTACTGCGACGGCTGCCGTGCCTGCGTGCCGGTGCGCGTGCCGGTCGGCGCGTTCACGCCGTCGCGCACGCAACGCCGGATGTGGAAGCGGCACCGCACGCTCGTCGCGACGGTCTCGCCGCTGCACTACGACGAGGAGCACTACGCGCTCTACATGCGCTACCAGTCGGCGCGCCACGCGGGCGGCGGCATGGATCGCGACAGCCGCGACCAGTACGAACAGTTCCTGCTGCAGAGCCGGATCAATTCGCGCCTCGTCGAATTCCGCGACCTCGACGCGCCCGGCGGCGAGCCCGGCAAGCTGCGCATGGTCAGCATGATCGACATCCTCGGTGACGGACTGTCGTCGGTCTATACGTTCTTCGAGCCGGACGACCAGCACACGAGCTACGGCACGTACAACATCCTGTGGCAGATCGAGCAGGCGAAGAGCCTCGGCCTGCCGTACGTGTATCTCGGCTACTGGATCCGCGAGAGCCCGAAAATGGCCTACAAGGCCAACTTCCATCCGCTCGAAGGGTTGCTCGACGGCCGCTGGAAAATACTCGATCCGGATCGCGTCGACCTGCCGCCGGTCGACGCGGCACTCGCCCGCGCGCCGCTGCCGGGCGGACATTCCGGGTCGGGCTGACAGGCCATCCCGCAGCGCGGCGGCGCGCCTGCAACGGCACCTTGCCGGCCCGTGCACGCGTTGCCGCGCAGCACGAGCGGCGCCACCGGCGGCGCATGCGAAGCGAAGCCCGCCCTTGCCGCGCAACTCCCGGTAAAATAGCGGGTTGTCATTCATTCCGGCCGTCCGCCCAATTCCCGTGTTCAGTTCCCTCTATCCGCTGGCCCGCGCATCCCTGTTCAAGATGGATGCGGAAGACGCTCACCACCTCACGCTGCGCGCGCTCGGCGCGGCCGGCCGCACGGGCCTCGCCTGCGCGCTGTCGGCCCGCGTGCCCGATGCGCCGCGCACCGTGATGGGGCTCACGTTCCGCAACCCGGTCGGCCTCGCCGCCGGCCTCGACAAGGACGGTGCGGCCATCGACGGCCTCGCGGCGCTCGGCTTCGGCTTCATCGAGGTCGGCACGGTCACGCCGCGCCCGCAGCCGGGCAATCCGCGCCCGCGGATGTTCCGCCTGCCGCAGGCGGAAGCGCTGATCAACCGGATGGGCTTCAACAACCACGGCGTCGATCAGTTCGTGAAGAACGTCCAGGCGGCCCGCTATCGCGGCATCCTCGGCCTGAACATCGGCAAGAACGCCGACACGCCGATCGAACGCGCCGCGGAAGACTATCTCTACTGCCTCGAGCGCGTGTATCCGTTCGCGAGCTACGTGACGATCAACATTTCGTCGCCGAACACGAAGAACCTGCGCCAGCTGCAGGGCGCGGGCGAACTCGACGCGCTGCTCGCCGCGCTGAAGGACAAGCAGCAACGCCTCGCCGACCTGCACGGCAAGCTCGTGCCGCTCGCGCTGAAGATCGCGCCCGATCTCGACGACGGACAGGTCAAGGAAATCGCCGACACGCTGCTGCGCCACAAGATCGAAGCGGTCATCGCCACCAACACCACGCTGTCGCGTGCGGCCGTGCAGGGCCTGCCGCACGCGGACGAGGCCGGCGGCCTGTCGGGCCGTCCGGTGTTCGATGCGTCCAACGAAGTGATCCGCAAGCTGCACGCCGAAGTCGGCAGCACGGTGCCGATCATCGGCGTCGGCGGCATCTTCTCGGGCGAGGACGCACGCGCGAAGCTCGCGGCCGGCGCGTCGCTCGTCCAGCTGTACACGGGCTTCATCTATCGCGGCCCCGCGCTCGTCGCCGAATGCGTGAAGGCGATCGCACACGAACGCGCCGCGTAATATAGCCATAAACAAACGATATTTAGTGGTCGATTGCATTTTTGCTATGATCGCCCCCACAGTCAGAATCAAGCGCCCCGCTGGGGCAAGGAAGCTCACACAATGAAAATTTCGCTGCTGAAGAAGCTGCTGGTCGCCGGCCTGATCGGCACGTCGTTCGCCGCCGCCACCGCGCAGGCGGCCGACCTCCTCGACCAGGTGAAACAACGCGGCACGCTGCGCGTCGGCCTCGAAGGCACGTTCCCGCCGTTCAACTCGAAGAACCCGCAAGGCGAACTCGTCGGCTTCGACGTCGACATCGCGAAGGCCGTCGCCGCGAAGCTCGGCGTGAAGGCCGAGTTCGTCACGACCGAATGGAGCGGCATCATCGCGGGCCTGCAGGCCGGCAAGTTCGACGTGATCGCCAACCAGGTCGGCATCACCGACAAGCGCAAGGAAACGCTCGACTTCTCGCCCGCGTACACCTACTCGTCCGCCCAGCTGATCCAGCGCAAGGACGACACGCGCCAGTTCAAGTCGCTCGACGACCTGAAGGGCAAGAAGCTCGGCGTCGCGCTCGGCACGAACTACATGGACATGGCGAAGTCGGTGCCCGGCATCGACGTGAAGACGTACCCGGGCGCGCCCGAGTATCTGCGTGACCTCGCGGCCGGCCGTCTCGACGCGGCGCTCAACGACCGCCTGATGCTCGCGTACCTGACGAAGAACTCGCAGCTGCCGCTGCGCCCGGGCGCGAACGTCGGCTCGGCGAATCCGTCGGGTATCCCGTTCAAGAAGGGCAACCCGAAGTTCCAGAAGGCGATCGACGATGCGATGGCGCAACTCGAAGCCGACGGCACGTTCACGAAGATCTCGGACAAGTGGTTCGGCATCGACGTGACGAAGCCGATCAAGTAAGCACGCCTCTGCTTCCCGCCTGACGGCGGGCCGGAAAGGGCGGCATCCGAAACGATGCCGCCCTTTGTTTTATCGGTCCGGTTTATGATTGCGCTTTCGCGCACGCATTCGATTCGTATTCCATGTCGACAACGTCCCTGCTCGTCCAATCGCTGCCGGTGCTCGCCCAGGGTGCCGTACTGACCGTCAAGTTCGCCGTGCTGTCGATGGTGTTCGGCCTGTTCGGCGCCGTCGTGCTCGCGATGATGGGCATCCGGCAAAGCGAACCGCTCGACGGCTTCGAACGCATCTGGGTCAACGCGCTCGCGGGGCTCGCGCGCGCCTACGTGAGCCTGATGCGCGGCACGCCGCTGCTCGTGCAGATCTTCGTCATCTATTACGGACTGCCGAGCCTCGGCATCTCGCTCGACCCGACGCCGGCCGGCGTGATCGCGCTCTCCGCGAACGTCGCCGCTTACATGTCCGAAAGCATGCGCGGCGCGATCAACGGGATCGCGCGCGGCCAATGGCTGGCCGCCTACAGCCTCGGGCTGTCGTGGGGGCAGACGCTGCGCTACGTGATCGGCCCGCAGGCGCTGCGCATCGCGGTGCCGAGCCTGTCGAACAGCCTGATCAGCCTGATCAAGGACACGTCGCTCGTATCGGTGATCACCGTGACCGAACTGCTGCGCAGCGCGCAGGAAGTGATCGCGGCGACCTACCAGCCGTTGCCGCTGTACCTGGCCGCCGCCGCGGTCTACTGGGTGCTGTGCCAGATCCTCGAATGGGTCCAGCGCTGGTACGAAAAGCGCCTGTCGCTGCCCGCGCGGCACTGAGCACGTCGCCGCTCCCGCCGGGCCGCGGATGCGCGCCCGGCACCCTTCCCGTCCTTCCCGCCTTCCCGCCTTCCCGCCTTCCCGCCCTTCCCGCCTACTCGCCCGAATAGCGCACGCCGAGCGCCGCGCGTGCCGCATCGGTCATCGCGATCATTCGCCGCGAATGGTCGTGCGTCATGATCGGGCTCTCGCGTTCGCCCGCGCACAGCAGGTCGCAGAAGTGCGCGATCTCGTAGTTCAGGCCGCCACCGTCGACCGGTGCGTCGAGTTCGACGGTGCGCCCGTCGGCATAGCGGATCGTCGCCCGCGCGGGGTTCCACCACTTCTCGTGAATCGTCACGTGCCCGCCTGCTGCTGCGATCAGCGCATCGCCGCGTCCCATCACGTCGAGGCCACAAAAGAGCTGCGCAATGCCGCCGTTCGCGTGACGGCTGTTCAGGCTCGCGAACACGTCGACGCCCGTCGCACCGATGCGGCCGAGCGTCTGCACGTCGACTGCCGCGCCGAGCCAGTCGACCGCGAGAAACGCTTCGTAGATCCCGATGTCGAGCAGCGCGCCGCCGGCGCGGTCGAGCCGATAGACGGAATGATCGTCCGGCACCGACGACGACGCGCAGCCCGCGCGCACGAGCCGGATCTCGCCGATCGGATCGTCATGCAGATGCGCGCGCAACTGACGATACAACGGAAAGAACGGCGGCTTCATCGCTTCCATGAAGAGCCGGCCGGCCGTGCGTGCCGCATCCAGCACGGCATCGAGCTGCGTCGCGTTCAGCGTCGCGGGTTTTTCGCACAGCACGGCCTTGCCGGCGGCGAGCGCCGCTTGCGCGTAGTGCGCGTGACTGTCGTGGAGGGTCGCGATATAGATCGCGTCGATGTCGCTCGCGAGGAGCGCGTCGAGGCTGGCGGCAGGCGTGCCGCCGCAGCTGTCGCAGAAAGCGGTTGCCGCATCGGCGCGGCGTGCCCACACACCGGCGAGCGTGGCCCCCGGCACGTGCGCGAGGCTTTGCGCGAAACGGCGTGCGATGCTGCCTGCGCCGACGATGCCGAAGCGCACCGGGCGGTTGTCGAATTCGTTCATCCGGATCTTCCGTGTCGGTCGTATGACGGTGGCCGGCACGCTGCCGGCCGGCCGTCATGATAAACGGCTCGCCGGCACAAGGATAAGCGACGCGCGCCGATTCAGGCGCGCACGGGCACGTCGACGGAGAAATCGCGCGAGATCTCGTCGGCGCTGAAATCGATCAGGGCAAGCGACGCCGCCTCGGCTTCGCGCGGATCGCGTCGTTCGATCGCATCGACGACGCGCGCATGCGCCTTCACCGCGATGTCGTGCGCACCGTCCTTCTGCGCGACGCGCGGATTCACGAGCCGCACTGCGCCGCGCACGATCGCCGCCATCTGCTGGAAGAACTGATTGCCGCTCGCCTGGACGATTCGCGTGTGCAGCAGTTCGTCCGCCGTGTCGTAACCGGGGTCGCCCGGTTGCAACACCTTGAACGCCTCGAACGCCTCGCGGATGCCCGCGATGTCGGCCGCCGTCGCACGAACCGCCGCCTGCGCGGTCGCGCGCGGTTCGATCAGCATCCTGAATTCGATGACGTCGCGCATGAACTGCGGATCCGGCTTCGCGCGAAACCGCCAGCTCACCACGTCTTCATCGATCATGCGCCAGTCGCGCATCGGCCGAACGCGCGTACCGACTTTCGGACGCACGTCGAGCATGTCGCGCGCGAGCAACATCGACAATGCTTCGCGCATCACCGTGCGACTCACGTCGAACTCTTTCGACAGCACGTCCTGCGGCGGCAGAATGCCGCCGTACTTGTCCTCGACGATACCCGCGACAAGCCCATCCATCACTTTGGCGACCAGTGACCGGTCTTTGCCCTGCTCCATGACACCTCCCCGTGCGTCGATTTGCGAACACCTGCTCCGCAGTTCCGCCGGCCCTGGTTACGACTGTTCTTATGATCTATAAGTTGATGAGTTCGGGGATATTTCGCTATCTGGTAAACACCTGACAGGGTTATCCCTCTTTTTGATGCGGTTGATTTATAAGGCTTCAAAAAAAGCCCGGAAAGCGCGCTGCGCTTGCCGGGCCGGGCTTTCCACGAACTTTGAACATGCAATTCCATTACGGCATCCGGACGCCATTACGGACTGCTTCTCATTCAGTTTCGATTAATCGGGATAAACGATCGTTTCAACGCCGTTTGCCGTGCCGAGCAGGCACAGATTCGCGCCGCGCGCGGCGAACAGGCCGACCGTCACGACGCCCGGCCATGCGTTGACCTGCGCCTCGAAACCGCGCGGATCGGTGATTTGCAGCCCCTTGACGTCAATGATTTCGTTGCCGTTGTCGGTGATGTACGGCGCGCCGTCCTGCGTCACGCGCAGCACCGGCACGCCGCCCAGCGCGGTCACGCGCCGGCCGATCGCCGTGCGTGCCATCGGCACGACCTCGATCGGCAGCGGGAATGCGCCGAGCACCGGCACGCGCTTGCTGCCGTCCGCGATGCAGACGAACGTATCGGCGACCGACGCGACGATCTTCTCGCGCGTCAATGCGCCGCCGCCACCCTTGATCATTGCACCGCTTGCGTCGATCTCGTCGGCACCGTCGACGTACACCTGCAGCGATTCGACCTCGTTGAGGTCGAACACCTTGATGCCGTGCGATTTCAGGCGTTCGGTCGTCGCGATGGAGCTCGACACGGCGCCGCGATAGCGCGACTTGACGGTCGCGAGCGCGTCGATGAAACAGTTGGCGGTCGAGCCGGTGCCGACGCCGATCACGGCGCCTTCCGGCACGTTCTGGATCACATAATCGGCGGCCGCCTGGCCGACCAGGCGTTTGAGTTCGTCTTGAGTCATGGGGGTGGGAATACAGCGGGATTGCGGAAAACCGCCAGTTTACCGGACTCGGGAGACGACCCGGGCATTTTCGGTGCGGGTGCCGGCGCTGCGATCGGCGCCGGGCACGCCGGCGATCACGGCGCGCCGGTGGCGGATGCGTCGCCCGCCGGCGGCATGTCGGAGAAATACTTGTCGAGCAGCGCCTTCGCGATCGCATCGGTTCCGGCGTCCGGATTGCCCGCATAGTCGGCCGGCCGGAAATGCATCTGGAACGCCGCGAATACGCGTCGCGTGCGTGTGTCGAGCACGCCGTCGGTCGGCACGTCGTAGCCGTAGCGCGCGAGCTTCAGCTGCAGTTCGCGGACGTCGACGAGCGCGTGCGGATCGCGGCCGCCGAGCCGGGCGGCCACGGCCGCATCGTCCGGCCACGCGCCGACACCGGCTTGCGCAAGCGCATGCCACGGGAACAGCGGCCCCGGATCGATCTTGCGTTGGGGCGCGATGTCACTGTGCCCGACCACGCGCGTCGGCGGAATCCGGTAGCGCGCGACGACATCTTTCGACAGACGGATCAGCGCATCGACCTGTTCGGGCGGATACGGCTGCCACGTACGGTTTTGCGGATCGAGCGGGCCGCGATTCACGTTCTCGATGCCGATCGACGCTGCGTTGAGCTCGGTCGTGCCCTGCCATTCGCTGATGCCCGCCTGCCATGCGCGTTCCGATTCAGGCACGAGCTGGTAGACCACCGGCATCCCGTGTTCGATGCGCGGTTGCGGCGGCACGACGTAGTGCGCGCTGACCGAATCGCCCGTCAGCGTGCGCAGCGATTGCGCTTCGTCGCTTTCGGTGTAATGCATCACGAGAAAGCGGATCCGCGAATCGGCGCCGCGTGCATGCAGGCTCGTGTCGGCGTAGTAAGTGCCACGCCCGACCAGTGACGGCGACGTGCAGGCGGCCAGCAGGCCGAGGATCGCGCACGATGCGCCGAGGCGAAACAGGGTCATGTTCGCGAGTTCCGGGAGGCGCGTGCCGCGCGCAGTCGCGGCACGCGTCGTGCGGGTCGTGACGGCCCGCGCATCGCGCGAGACCGCGCGCGTCAGCCCGTGTATCAGCCCTTCACGCGCCGCTGCCGCACCGCTTCATACAGGCACACGCCGCTCGCGACCGACACGTTCAGGCTTTCCACGCTGCCGGCCATCGGGATGCTCATCACTTCGTCGCAGGTGTCGCGCGTGAGCCGGCGCATGCCTTCGCCTTCCGCACCCATCACGATGGCGACGGGACCGTCGAGCTTCGTGTCGTACAGCGTGCCCGACGCCTCGTCCGACGTACCGATGATCCACACGCCCGCGTCCTTCAGCTCGCGCAGCGCGCGGGCGAGGTTCGTGACCGTGATGTACGGCACCGTGTCGGCCGCGCCGCTCGCGACCTTCGCCGCGGTCGCGTTCAGGCCGACCGCGCGGTCGCGCGGCGCGATCACCGCATGCGCGCCGGCCGAATCGGCGACACGCAGGCATGCGCCGAGGTTGTGCGGATCGGTGACGCCGTCGAGCACCAGCAGCAGCGCCGGGCCCTGGATGCCGTCGAGCAGCTCGGACAGGTTCTGTGCGAGCGGGACGTCTTCGACGCGCGCAACGACGCCCTGGTGGCGCTCGGTATGCGCGAGGCCCCACAGGCGGGTTTCATCGGCCGCAATCAGCCGCACGCCCGCTTCCTTCGCGGTGTGCAGGAAGTCCTGCATGCGGCGGTCGCGGCGCGTCTGGTCGTACAGCACCTCCGCAACCGTCGACGCATCGTGCCGCAAACGTGCGGTCACCGCATGAAAACCGTAAAGAACCTTCAGACGAGACATGACTGGAACAACCTTCGATCAAACGTGCGGCCGCGCGACGTGCGCAGCCGCGATCCATGGAAAAGGAAAGCGCCGCGTTGCCGGCCGGTGACCGGTCAAGCGCGGCGTCTCTCGATACTGCAAGGGCGCGCGCGTGCGCCACCCCGAACGCTCAATACTTCTTGCGGGCGTGCACCTTCTTCGCGGCCGTCTTCGCCGCCACACCGCCCTTCTTCTTCGCGGCACGCGCGGCACGCGCCTCCTTCACCGCAACGGTCGGTGCGCTGGCCGCCTTCTTGCGGCGCGGCGCGGCGTCCTCCACCGGCGGCAACGCGCGCACGCGCGGGCCGCCGCGATCGTTACCGTTGCCGGCGACAGCCGGCGCCGGTGCCGGACGCGGCGCCTTCACCGGCGTGTCGCGCACGAGGCGGAAGTCGATCTTGCGCGCGTCGAGATCGACGCGGCTCACCTGCACGCGCACGCGATCCGACAGGCGATAACGGATGCCCGTGCGCTCGCCGCGCAGCTCGTTCTTGATCTCGTCGTACTGGAAGTAGTCCGAGCCGAGTTCCGTAACGTGCACAAGCCCCTCGATGAACAGCGTATCGAGTTGCACGAAGATGCCGAACGACGTGACGCCGTTCACCATCCCGCCGTACTCCTCACCGAGCTTGTCGCGCATGAAGTAGCACTTGAGCCAGGCCTCGACGTCGCGCGACGCTTCGTCGGCACGACGCTCGTTCGCCGAGCAGTGCAAGCCGAGTTCTTCCCAGATCGCCGTGTTCGAGCGCGAACGGCTGCGCGCTTCGTCATCGGCCTGCTGCATCGCGCGGGCGCGCGGCGACAGCGCGGTGTTCAGCTCGAAGCCGTCCGGTGCCTTCGGCATGTACTTCTTGCCGGACAGGATCGCGTAGATCGCGCGGTGCGTGAGCAGGTCGGGATAGCGGCGGATCGGGCTCGTGAAGTGCGCGTACGCCTCGTACGCGAGACCGAAGTGACCGATGTTGTCCGGGCTGTAGACGGCCTGCTGCATCGAGCGCAGCAGCATCGGCTGCAGCATCTGCGCGTCGGGCCGGTCGCGGATCTGCGCCATCAGCGCCGCGTAGTCGCTCGCATGCGGCTTGTCGCCGCCGCCGAGCGAGAGGCCCATGCCGCGCAGGAACGCGCGCAGGTTCTCGAGCTTCTCCGGCGTCGGCCCCGCGTGCACGCGGTACAGGCCCGGGTGCTTGTGGCGCTTCAGGAAATCGGCCGCGCACACGTTCGCGGCCAGCATGCATTCCTCGATCAGCTTGTGCGCATCGTTGCGCTGACGCGGGACGATCTGCTCGATCTTGCCTTGCGAGTTGCAGACGATGTAGGTCTCGGTCGTGTCGAAGTCGATCGCGCCGCGCTTCTGGCGTGCGGCGAACAGCGCCTTGTAGACGCCGTACAGATCCTGCAGGTGCGGCAGCAGGTCCGCGCGGCGCGCGGCCTCCGGCCCCTTCGTGTTCGACAGCACGGCCGCGACTTCGGTGTACGTGAGGCGCGCGGCCGAATGGATCACGGCCGGATAGAACTGGTACGCCTTGATCTCGCCGCGCGCGGTAATCACCATGTCGCACGCGAGCACGCAGCGATCGACCTGCGGATTCAGCGAACAGAGGCCGTTCGACAGCTTCTCCGGCAGCATCGGGATCACGCGGCGCGGGAAGTAGACCGACGTACTGCGCTCGAGCGCGTCGGCATCGAGCCCGCTACCCGGCTGCACGTAGTGCGACACGTCGGCGATCGCGACGATCAGGCGGAAGCCGTCGCCGCGGCCGACCTTGGTCGGCTCGCAGTAGACGGCATCGTCGAAGTCGCGGGCATCCTCGCCGTCGATCGTCACGAGCGGCACGTCGCGCAAGTCGACGCGGAAGCGCAGGTCGGCCGGCCGCACCTTGTCCGGCAGCGCGGCGGCTTCGTCGAGCGCCGGCTGGCTGAATTCGTGCGGCACGCCGTACTTGCGCACGGCGATCTCGATTTCCATGCCCGGATCGTCGATGTCGCCGAGCACTTCGACGACGCGGCCGAGCGGCTGCGAATGGCGGCTCGGGAAGTCGGTCAGTTCGACGACGACGACCTGCCCGACCTTCGCCTTCTTCACGTTCTGCGTGATCAGGATGTCGTGGCCGATGCGCTTGTCTTCGGGGGCGACGATCAGCGCGCCGTTCTCGTTGAGCAGGCGGCCGATCACGCGCTTGTTCGCGCGCTCGGTGACTTCGACGACGTGCCCTTCCGGCCGGCCGCGGCGATCGTAGCCGACGATCCGCGCGAGCACGCGGTCGTTGTGCATGACCTTCTGCATTTCGCCGTTCGGCAAGAACAGGTCGTCCTGGCCGTCGTCGCGGATCACGAACCCGTAGCCGTCGCGATGCCCCTGCACGCGGCCGGCAACGAAGTTCGACGGATGGGTGAGCTGGTAGTGGCCGCGCTTGTCGAGGCGGATCTGGCCGTCGCGTTCCATCGCGGCGACACGCCGGAAGAACCCCTCGCGCTCCTGACGCTTGATCGACAGCGCTTCGGCGATGTCGTTGGCTGCCAGCGGCGCGTCGCTCGTACGCAGCACGCCGAGAATCTCTTCACGGCTCGGAATGGGGTACGGATATTTGCTCAAGGGTTTGTCGATGATTGTTCTCGTTGCGTTGACTGATGGTGCACGGCATCAACATAGAAGTGTCCGTCAGACAGTTCTATAGTGACGGCGGCGGACCATTCTATCACCCGCCTGTGCCGCCAAATGACGCGAATGCCGCGTGCAGGCGCCGCGGCGACCGGTTTGCGGTGCATCGTAAAAAAGTGTTGACACGATTAATTGGGGCGCTATAATTTCGCTTCTTTGCAGCAAGCAGCTACTGCAAAACGTGCCCAGGTGGCGGAATTGGTAGACGCACTAGGTTCAGGTCCTAGCGGTGGCAACATCGTGGAGGTTCGAGTCCTCTCCTGGGCACCATCTGTTTTTGAAAAGGTCGGCTTTTAGCCGGCCTTTTTTCATTTTCGGCCGCACATTGCGCATACTGGCCGCGCCATATGCCCGCCACGCCGATCGATAGCAGAATTAATCAGTTATCGATTGCCCTCCCCGTTGGTACGTTAGCCGCCTCGCCTTCAACGAACCCGACGAGGAACCCACCCCATGACGTCGATGAACCGCCGCACGTTCGCGCGCGCGATGCTGGCCGCCGGCCTGAGCGTCGCCGGCATCCGGACGCACGCCGAGAACACGCCCTCCACGTTGCGCATCGGATACCAGAAATCGTCGACGCTCATTACGCTGCTCAAGACGCGCGGCACGCTGGAGCAGTCACTTGCGCCGCTCGGCCTGCGCGTGTCGTGGCATGAATTCGCGAGCGGCTTGCCGCTGACCGAAGCGCTCAACGTCGGCGCGGTCGATTTCAGCGCCGACGTGGCCGACACCGTTCCCGTCTTCGCGCAGGCCGCGCATGCGCGCTTCGTATACGTCGCGCAGGAAGCGCCGTCACCGAAAGCGCAGGCCATCATCGTCAAGCGCGACAGCGCGCTGCGCACGCTCGCCGATCTCAAGGGCAAGCGCATCGCCGTCACGAAGGCAGCCGGCAGCCACTACCTGCTGCTTGCCGCACTCGCACGCGCAAAGCTCACCCCCGCCGACGCCGCAATCCACTACCTGACGCCGGCCGACGGCCGCGCGGCGTTCGAGCGCGGCAGCGTCGATGCATGGATCACGTGGGATCCGTATGTCGCATCGGTCGACGCGAGTCCCGACGTGCGGATTCTGGCCGACGGCGACGGGCTCGCGTCGTACCAACGCTATTACCTTGCGTCGAGCAGCTTTGCCGCCGCGCGCCCCGACGTCATCCAGATCGTGTTCGACCAGTTGTCGCAAGCCGGCACCTGGCTGCGCGAACATCAGCAGGAGGCCGCCAATACCCTCGCACCGATCTGGGGACTCGACGCGAAGACGATCGAGCGCGCGAACGCGCGACGCAGCTATCTCGTGCGCACCGTGGCCACGCAGAACTTCGGTGAGCAGCAGAAGATCGCCGATACGTTCCTCGCGGCCGGTTTGCTGCCTGCCCGCGTCGACACGGGTGAAGCGCTGCGCTGGAATTTCGCGGCAAAGCGTGCGGAGCCGATCGGCGCCTGATGCCCGGAACATGCAACGCGCGATAATTTTGATCGCCATCGAAAAATTGTGTTGACAGACGCTCCAGACACGCTAGAATAGCGGTCTTCGCATCGCAGCAAGCGAAACGTGCCCAGGTGGCGGAATTGGTAGACGCACTAGGTTCAGGTCCTAGCGGTGGCAACATCGTGGAGGTTCGAGTCCTCTCCTGGGCACCATCTGTTTTCTAAAAAGGTCGGCTTTTAGCCGGCCTTTTTTCATTTCCGGCGCCGAATCGATACGCTCGCCGCGGCACGATCTTCGCACCTGACCATCACGACGCATCGACGATACACGCCGATCGTTGCCGCGCACGCTCCCCTCCAGCATCGCAAGCAGCCCGCCAAATTATTTTCGTTCGCAACCTCAAATTCTGTTGACAGATCCTTCAGACACGCTAGAATAGCGGTCTTCGCATCGCAGTAAGCGAAACGTGCCCAGGTGGCGGAATTGGTAGACGCACTAGGTTCAGGTCCTAGCGGTGGCAACATCGTGGAGGTTCGAGTCCTCTCCTGGGCACCATCTGTTTTTCTAAAAAAGGTCGGCTTTTAGCCGACCTTTTTTCATTTCCGGCACCGAATCGATACCAGCTTCACGCCGCGCCCATACCGTCCGGGTGACGCGCATGACGTGCCATCCTTCCTTCGCCACCTGCGCATCAGGACAAATCGCCCCGGCCTGCGCGACGAGCCAGTCCGACCGGCAGTCCGTCGAGCGCGCGTCCGGCCAAGCATTGCACGAATTCGAAATCGCCGGTCCCGCTGCACGCCGCGGTCGCCCACCCGTCCTCCCCGGAAACCCGAGCCCCACCCTCATCCCGGAACAAAACCGGGATTTCCCTAGGCTGACATGCCACCGCTCACGCGGTTAAATAAATCAACATGATTTATTTAATGCGTCGGTGTTCGACGCAACATGGAAGGAGACGCCATGCGAAGCCCGCACTTCGGCCAGGGCAGCAATTCGGCTAACGTGCGCCGTTACAACGAGCGCCTGCTGCTGAAGACGCTGCGCCGCGTGGGCAGCGCGTCGAAGGCCGACCTCGCGCGTCTCGCGAACATGACGAGCGCGGCTGTCGGCGGCATCATCGCGTCGCTCGCCGACGCGAAGCTGATCGAATCCGCTGGCCGCACCGAAGGCCAGCGCGGCCAGCCGGCGTCGCTGATCCGCCTCGATCCGCGCGGCGCGTTCGGCATCGGCGTCCATCTCGACCGGATGCGCATCGAGACGGCGCTCGTCAATTTCGCGGGCGACGTGCTCGGCCGCCGCTCCCACGACTGCCTGCTCCCCCCGCCCGCCGACGTGCTCGACATCGTGCGGCGCGACATCGATGCGATGCAGGATCTGCTCCCCACGCATGAGCGCGCGCGCCTGACGGGCGTCGGCGTCGCCCAGCCGTACGACCTCGGCGCGTGGATGCGCGAACTCGGCCTCGCACCCGACACGTTCCGCGCGTGGGAAAACGTCGACTTCGCGAGCGACCTCGGGCGCACGCTGTCGCTGCCCGTGTTCGGCGAAAACGACGGCAACGCGGCCGCGATCGCCGAACTGTTCTACGGGTACGGCCGGCAGTGCGACGATTTCGTGTACCTGTTCATCGGTCCCGCGATCGGCGGCGGCATCGCGATCGACGGCGACTGCCTGCGCGGCGTGACCGGCAATGCCGGCGACATCGCCGTGATTCCGGTGCCGCCGAGCCGGCTGGCGTCCGCGCCGCCACCCCGCGGCCCGTGGGACATCCTGCTCGCCCGCGCGTCGCTGCACGCGCTCGTGCGTCATCTGCGCCATCACGGCGAGACGGTCGAGAACCGCGCCGACCTCGAGGCCTGCATCGCGCGTGGCCTGCCGGCGGTCGACGAATGGATCGACGACTGTGTTGACGCGCTCGCGCCGGCATTGCGCGCGGTGCTGTGCGTCGTCGATGCGCCGGTGGTCGTGCTCGACGCCGATACCGACGCCGGCCTGCTCGATGCGGTGACGACCCGCCTGCGCGCGGCGCTCGTCGCCACCGCGCCGGAAGCGCGCGGCACGCCCACGCTCGTGCGCGGCTCGTTCGGCGCCGACGCCGGTGCGATCGGCGCCGCGACGCTGCCGATGTTCTTCAATTTCTCTCCACGGGCCGGCATCCTCAAGGGCGCCCGCACCGAATCGCAGGAGGTCAACC
>NZ_CAJPGZ010000036.1:0-19919 GCF_905339865.1 Burkholderia sp. BCC1993
TCGTGTGCGCCGGGGCTCCTACCACCCGCCCTCAACCGCACCGCTTCCCTTCTTCTCCCGCGCCGTGTTTCCGTTAGCGCGAAAGAGGCGTGATTCTAAGCACCTGCCCTCATCTCCGCAACCCCTTTGTGAAAATATTTTGAAAAAGCCCCGTGCGCTGCCGCGCACGGGGCTGGAGTGTCACGCTCAGCACATACTGCAGCGCGAGAAGTCCACGACGGATCCGGGGCGCCTCCTTCTTTCCTCTTATCTATATATAGGCGGTCGACGACATCCTCTGTTCCGCCGCGCTCCGTATTGGCGTCGCGCTCTCGTCATCCGGCTGCGGAACAAACGAAGGGGCGCACGCCGTCGAGTATCATGCCGCGATCGAACAACGCACTCACACCGACGATGGACAGCACCACACAATCCGGCGACGCCGATCTCCGCGATGAATACGCCGCGCTGCGCGAGCGCGCCGTCATGCTCGAAGAACAGGTCCCGCCGCTCCTGCAACGCATCTCGGATGTCCTGCCGCGCATCAGCGGCGAGTCCGAACTGGCGGACGAGCATCGTGAACGGCTCGTCGGCGCGCGCAACGCAGCGATGGTCTCGATCGAAAACTATCAACAGGCGATCCCGTTCCTGCAGACCGCCGACTCGATCATCGAGCAGCTCGACAAGACGCCCGAGCGCGACGAGGACATCGAGTGGCGCGAATCGCTGCTGCAGCGGCTCGACGAACTGATCGACGTCGCGGTCGTGATGATCGACGATGCGCAAGGCTACTTCGAGCAGGCAGATGCCTGCGATCTCTCCAGCGTGCCGAAGTCCATTCTCGAAGACTGAGCATCACGGCCGTGAGGCATACGGTGCGTCGACTGCCTATGTTGACGCGCACGCCACCTGCTCCTCACATGCCGACCGGCTGTCCCTGCTCGACACCGTGACGTCGACAGTCCGATGCGCGTCCCGAAAAAGCTCACCCTGCTGCCACGGGTTCACGGGTATCAGCGAGCCGCGGCCCGTGACTGGAGCGTATCGAGAACGATCGTCTCGCCGACGACCGGTACACGGATATACCCGCCCTGAGCATCGCCATACGCGTGCGCGCTGCCGTCGATCACGTATTGCGCGGTCAATGCGCACAGCGTGGCGTCCCGCGCGTCGACCGATCGCAACGTCGACACGTCGATTCCGAGTTGCGCGAGCAATTGCCGCCGCTGGTTGCGTTTCTGCTTCGCCGACGCAATCGCCTTGCCGAGCAACGCGCAGGTAATCGCGTACGGATAAGTCTCGAAGCTCACACGCCCGCCGGCATATCGGGCGTCGGTCAGCAGCGGATAGGCGCCGGCCAGCGCGCGGTAGACGCGCTCCCCCATGAACATCCAGTCGAAAAAGCCCGACGTGCTGGCCACGGCCTGCTCGCGCGACGGCGTCGGGAAACATGAGATCCGTTCACGCGCGAGCGCCTGCTCGGCCGCCCGGCGTCCGCTTCCGGTCCACCACAGGCTCGGCGCGTCGACGCCGACCGCCACCACGTCATGCTCGATACACAGCGAAGGCAGCGCTTCGGGCGCGATCCGCGCCTCGCGCCAGACGATCGTCGAGCCGCGCAGGATCACGAGGTCGCACTGCTTCCTGTCGCCGCCCACGTCGACGCCCGCCACCGCAGGCAGTGACCGCGCGACGGATCGGGATCGGGCCGCCTGCATGGCCGCGCGTCAGTCGGCCGGCCGCGCGTCGTACGCGGCGTCGAAGATCCCTTCCAGGCCCGGATGTACGCCGCGCATCCGGTCGACGACCGACTTCGCCCAGTCGAAGTACGCCTGCTTGCGCTCGAGCGGCCAGTCTGCGGGCGGATGCCGGGCGATGTCGCGCAGGTTGCAGATCTTGTCCGCGAGCTTCACGAGCTTCGCGCGGCGGCTGATCGTCGCCGCATGCTCGACCTGCAGGCGCTTGCGCTCGTCCTTCGGCAACGACTTGTCGTCGGTGACTTCCATCACGATGTCCGCGACGTCCTTGCCGAACAGCCGCAGCAGTTCCTGCTCGGTGGTCTCCGTGTCCTCGATCGTGTCGTGCAACACCGCCGCGACGATCACGCGCTCGTCCTCGATGCCGGCTTCGTTGGCCAGCACAGCGGCCAGCGCAATCGGATGGTTGATGTATGGCGACGCCTCGTCGTCCTTGCGCCGCTGATTGCGATGCTTGTCCGCCGCGAACGCAATGGCAGCTACCAGCTTGTTCATGTTGACCCCTCGTGTGGCCGGACCCGTGACCGGCAGAACCGGTCGCGTGCGTTTCGGAACCGCACATACTACCTGTACGCGATGACCATTCCCACGTATCGGGACATCGGGCCGCCCGGCGTCATGCGCCGGCTGCCTCGCGTTGCAGCGCGACCACGTTGACCTGCGCGCCGAACACGTCCCGCACGAGCGGCAGCAGATGATCGTGGTGCGTCAGGAACAGCACCTGGGTTCGCGTCGACAGATCGCGCAGCGCCTCGAGCCCCGCCTTCGCACGTGCATCGTCGAAGTTGATGAACAGGTCGTCGGCAACGAACGGCAGCCCGGTCCTGCTGGCGAGCTGCAGTTCGAGCGCCGCGATCCGCAGCGCGAGGAACAACTGGTCGCGCGTCCCTTCGCTCAGGCCGGCGACCTCGACCGACGCGCCCTTCGTGCGCCGCGCATACAGCGCGGGCGGCGTCCGTTCGGTGTCGACGGTCAGCCGCGCGAATTCGCCCAGCGTGAGTCCCGCGAAAATCTCGCCCGCCCGGCGCAGCATCGGCCCCTGCTTCTGGTCGCGATAACGATCGGTCGCCCACTTCAGCAAGCGACTCGCGGTCGCCGCTTCCAGATACTGTTCCGCTGCATCGCCCATCGCCGCGAGCGCTTCCTGCCGCTTGGCTTCGGCCACGGCCGCGTTCGCCTGGCCGTCGATCGCGCCGAATGCCTGCCGGGCCACGACCTGCTGCTGCGCGAGCGCGTTCAGGCGCGTGCCGACGTCGCCCAGCGACTGCTTCACCGCTTCGAGATGCGCGGGCACGTCGGCGATGTCCTGTTCCGCGACCTCGGCCTCGACGGCCGGCTGGGACAACCCGTCGCCGTCGCGCACCAGCGCCTCCTTCGCGGCATCGACGGCCTGTCGAAGCTGGCGCTGCCGATCCGATTGCTCGGCCAGTGGCAGCGCCGCGTCGATCGACGCGACGCCGGCCAGTTGCAGCAACGGCTGAATGCGTGCATCCGCGCCTGCCACCGCGGCGGCGGCATCGGCGACCTTGCCGTCAGCCTGCCGCACCGCGTCGTCGGCACGACCGACCGCACGCGCGGTTTCCCGTGCGGCCGCAACGCGCATCGTCAACCGGCGCGCAACGTCCAGCCAGTCGCCGCTCGCCAGCCACGCGGGCTCGAGCGCTTCGGCCAGCCGCCGTGCGCCGGCCTCGAGCGCGACCAGCTCCGCACGGATCGCGGTCATCCGGTTGCGCGGCGCATCGGCGTCGGCCAGTTCGGCGGTCACCGTATTCGCGAGCGCGAGCGCACCTTCCGCGGCAGCCAGCGTCACCGCATGTGCGGACAGCTTCGCGTCGGCAAGCGCGTCGCGCCATTGCGCATGCCACGCATCGTAGGCGGTCTGGGCCTGGCCGGCGCGCGAACGAGCCGTCGCGCATCCGCGTTCGGCTTCGCGCGCGCGGTCCTCCAGGCTGTCCTTTTGTGCGAGCGTCTTCTCCGCCGACTGCACGAACGTCCCGGCGATCGCGATGAGTGCCGTCAGGCCGTCGGCGTCGCCGCCGCGCGATACCACGCGCAGCGCCGAACGCAACGCGGCTTCCGCGCCGGCGCGTGCATCGCGGATCGTCGCGAATTCGCGGCGCAGGCGGTCGAGTTCCAGCTGCGCGGCAAACACCGTGTCGCGCTTCGCGAGCCAGTCGCCCATCGCCGCCAGCGGCATGCCGGGCACGCCGGCCGTCGTCGCCAGTTCGGCCCACGCGTCGCGATGTGCCGCCAGCTCGCGTTCGCGCTCGTCCACGGTCGCCTGCCGGCGCGTCAACACGACGTGCGCGGATTCGACCTGCTGACGCAGCGATTGCAGTGTCGCCGCCGCTTGCGTGGCGCCGAGCTGCGCATCGACGAGTTCGTCGGCAAGGCGAATCGCATCGTCGACGGCTGGTGCGCCGGTTGCGAGATCCACCGCGCCACTGCGAACGTCGCCCCAGGCGCAATCGCGGCGAGCGCGCGCCGCCAGCACGTCGGCGGTCGTGACGACCTTGTGGGTCTGAGCGAAATGCTTCTCCTGCAGTTCGAGCCGCTCGTGTTCTTCCTGCGCGCCGTCCCGTGCATCGCGTGCGGCGGCGGCCGCGCTCGCGCGCTCGCTTGCTTCGGTCAGCAGCACACCGAGCCGCGCCGCCGACGGCACGTCGAGCGCACGCAGCGCGTCGACCGGCTTGCGCCACTGGCCGAGCGCATCGAGCGCGTCGGACAGCGTGTGCTCGGCGGCCGCGATGTCGCGTTCGAGTGCCTGTTCACGCTGCCCGCTATTGCGAAAGCCCTGCGCATCGGCGAGCGCCGCACGAAGCGCTTCAGGCACATCGACGGTCGACAGGCGCGCCAGTTGTTCCTGTGCCTGCGCGAGTTCCTGCGTGCGCTCGTCGAACGACTCGCGCGCGCCGGCCAGCGCCTGATGCAGCGCGCCGTGGTCGCGCAGCAGGTTCGCGACCGTCTTCAGCGACAGCGCGGTCGGCAGGGCCGCGCGCAGCGACGTCTCGTCGGTCGGCCAGCCGAGCTGCGCGGCGGCCGAACCCGCGGCGGACAGATGCCGCTCGACGTCCGCGCCGAGCAACAGCAGATCCTGTGCATGATTCATGCATGCGCCGCGCAGCCGGTCGAGCGCTTCGATATCGGCTTCGAGCGCCAGCGCATCGGCATCCGGATCGATCGCATCACGTGCCTGCCGTTTCGCGAGCAGATCCACACGCCGTTCCTCGAGCACCTTCTGTTCGGCCGCGAGATCACCTTGCGCTTTCAGCAAGTCGGCATACGCGGTCGGCGGCAGCTCGACGACGGCCCCCAGTTCGGCCAGCGCCGCTTCCTTGATCGTCAGTTCCTTCAGGTACGGCGCCAGCCGCCGCACGCGCTCGAGCTTCGAGCGCAGCGCTTCAAGGCGACGCTGCTCCACGCGCGCCTGCTCGATCTCCTGCTCGACCGCGTCGCGCGCCTCCTTGCGATCGACCCAGTCGCGCGTGCGCACCTGGACCGCCTTCAGTTCGCCAACTGCTTCGTTGAACGACGTCTCGGCCTGCGCGAATGCGCTGCCGCTGCGCCGCGGCGCCCACAGCTCGCCCGCGCGCGCATCGAGTTCCTCGCGCACGGGGCCGAGCGTGCCGACGCCCGCCGCCGATTCGAACAGCACCTGGCCGAGCTTGTCGGACGCGTCGAGAATGCTCCGGCCGCCGTCGACGAGCCGCCCGTGATCGAGCCCGAACATCTGCTCGAAGAACTCGCGCGTCGCGCCGTCGAGGATGGCGTTGAGATAGTCGTCCGGCAGCTTGTCGTCGGCGGGCGTGCGCAGCGAACTGCGCCCGCGGGCGCGATGAAAGGCGAGCGCGCCCGCGCCGCCCTCCAGCACACCGCCGATCCGCAGTTCGGGCGTCGCATGCAGGAAGTCGAGCGGCGTCTGCAGTTTCATCCCGAACAGCAGTTCCGACACGGCCGTCCGGATCGTCGACTTGCCGGCCTCGTTCGGCCCCACGATCACGTGGAAATCCTGGCCGGCCGACGGAAAGCGCAGCGTCTCGTCGGTGAACTTGCCGTACTTGATCAGGTCGAGCTGGCTGATGCGCATCGCTTATTCCCCCCTCGCCAGCCGCGCGAGCAACGCGGGACCGACCTGCTCGACCAGCGCCGTAAGTTCGCCGGCGCGCGCCATCGTCAGCAGCGGCACCTCTTCCTTCACGTCGCTGCGCACCTTGCCGACGAACGGCTTCAGGTCGCGTTCGAGCAGCGCGAGAAAATCCGGATCGTGTGCGGCGTCGGCCAGGATCTGTTTCAGATCCTCCAGCGCCTCGAGTTGCTCGCTCTCGCCCTGCGGCTGCTCAGGCGCGGACGTCGCGAGCCGGACCTTCTCCAGCCACAGCCGTTCGTTGCCGATGATGCCGATCTGGTTCAGCACCTCCGCACGCAATTGCGGCGCACGGCCGAAGAAGAGACCGTGCGCGGGCGTGCGCCCCGTGACCGTCACGCGCACCGCGCGCGGCACGTGGCCATCGACGCTCAACAGCGCCTCCAGCGACTGGCCGATCTTTCTCGACAGGTCGACGACCGTCAGGCAGTCGGACGCGTCGACCGACAACGCTTCCCATCGCAGCACGTCGAGGTACAGGCGCTCGACGTGCGTACGCCCCTGCTCGACCGTCACGAGCACCGCGCCGCGGCGGCCCGTCTCGCGGATATGGCGCCCCTGCAGGTTGCCGGGAAACACGACGGTCGACGGCCCCGGCCAATGCTGGAACTCGTGCACGTGGCCGAGCGCCCAGTAGTCGTAGCCTTTCGCATGCAGTTCCGCCAGCGTGCACGGCGCATAGTTCGCATGCGCCGCATAGCCTTCGAGCGCGGTGTGCAGCACGCCGATGTTGTAATGGCCCGGCACGGGATCCGGATAGGCGATCGCGAGATTGTCGACGACGGCCTTGTCCTTGAAGCTCTGCCCGTGCAGCGCGACGTCGAATTCCGGCAGCTTGAAGGTTTCCGGCTTGCGGTGGCCGAACACGGTGACGTTGTCGGGCAAGGTCAGCTTCTTCGTCATCTCGCTTTCGGCATCGTGATTGCCGCCGAGCACGAACGCGCGAATGCCGGCCTTGCGCAGGCGGCCCATTTGCTGGCCGAAGAAAATGCCGGTGTTGTGGTCCTTCCAGTCGCCGTCGTACAGGTCGCCGGCGATCACGAGGAACGCGACTTCCTCTTCGATCGCACGATCCACGAGCTGCCGCAGCGCCTCGCGCGACGCGTTGCGCAACTGCGCGGCCGGCGCATCCGGATACGCGCTCAGGCCGTGCAGCGGGCTATCAAGGTGAATGTCTGCGGCGTGGATGAACTTCACGAAGATTCCTCTGGTTCATGACGAAAGGGCGATGTCGACCGGCATTGCATTGTGCGCCGTCGAACGACGCGCGCGGCCGCCGGTCGCAATCCGGACCGCCGCCGGGTGCGCCGTCGCGGGTGGCGGCGCTCGTCCGCACCGATCGTGCCGCCCGTCGCCAGCGGGTCGGGATGGTACCTGAAAGCGGGCGCCGCGAATTCGTCCGGCCTGGCGCCCGCCGTGCTCACCCCGCACGCGTCACTCGCCGCGCGGCATGGGCGGTGACGCGCAAGCCGCGAGCCACAGCACGCAGGCAAGCGCAAGAAGACGGAACGGGATGGTCATGGTCGTGATGCCTCGGAATGTTATCGGACCACGCCGGGCGGGCCGGGGCGGCACTTTGGAGTCGTCTGTCGTCACGATGCCGATCGGACATGCTTGCCTGCATCGACCGGTGCCGCGCAAGGGCGACCGGCGACCGGGAGCCCCGCTATTTAAGCATGGCGGGCAGGCAATGGGCAGAGGGTGCGCGGCACGCCGGTTCCGGTTCGCGGCACACGGACGCGGCCACGACGCGCGGCTCGCGCCAACAAAAAAAACCCGGCCCGCATCGAAGCGGGCCGGGCCTTGGCTAAAAGCGTATCGCTTACAGCGCGCCGCCTTGTGCCGACGCCGAACCCTTCACGCCAACCGATGCGCCGCCCTGCACCGAGTTCGCCGCACCCTCGAGTGCTTCGCCGGCCTTCGCCTTCGCGCCGCCTGCGACATCACCCGCCGTCGACACCGCGCCTTGCGCGTGGCTCTTTGCCGAGGATGCAACGTGCTTCACGTGCGACTTCGTCGTGTGCACGGCCGATGCCGCGGCATCCTTCGCCGCGCCTGCAGCCGAACCGACCGCCTGCGTCGCACCGCCAACCGCGTTGCCCGCTGCCGAGCCGACGCCGCCGACCGTCTTGCCCACGCCGTTCAGCGCACCGCCGACCAGGTTGCCTGCGCCCGAACCCGAGCCCGCGGCATTCGCGCCTGCACCCGCCTGCACGCCCACGCCGCCGCCGAGCAGCGGCGTCTGGACTTGTGCGCCGACGCCGGCGGAACCTTCTGCGCCCGTCTGGGCCGTTTGTGCGAAAGCGGCCGATGCGATTGCCGTCAGCGCGGCGCCAAGCAGAATCGTGCGAATCTTGTTCATGGTCATTCTCCCCAAAGACGTTGTTGCTGCGGGCCGCCTTCGTGCGGCTTGTCGCATGCCTCACCGCGACGTGCGGCAGGTGGAGCCAATGTAGCCGCACCCACGCCCAAAACCACCGAATTGCGGGGACTGTTACTTCCGTTGCAAATGCTGACGATTGACTCACACTGTTTGACAATCATTGCGGCAGGCACGTGATTGACATCGTCCGATCGCATGCATCGGCGCATCCGGTACGCCGCATCGGCTAGCAGGGAAACCGGCCGTTCCTGTAGGCATCCCAAAGAACGCGTGACGGCCAGCCGTCGGTGCGGCCCGACAGCCGGCTTCGCGCGATCAGCTCGATGTCGTCCGACACGCACGCCGCGATGTCGGCATTCCCCGATGCGCGGAACGCGAGCCTGAACGCCTTTTCCCTGAGGGCATCCACGGCCGGCTTGTCCAGCACGGCGCCAGGGTCGCCGTCGATTTCATCGAATGCCGTCATCCAGCCGGCGTCGAACGGCTCCGCCTCGCGGCTGGCCAGCGCGCGATCGCAATCGACGTCGCCGAGAAAATCGAAAAACCCCGGGCCCGACAGGATGGCGTCCATTTCAAGCAGATGCGCGTTCGTCACGGCGCCCCCTTGCCACGATGCGTGGCCGTTCTGTTCGTCGATCATAGCTGCCGTGTGCCGCCTTCATGTTCCGCATCGGTGACGTGCAGCACCCTACCCGCCGCGACCGGCAGAGCTGAGCCGCACGCTGTCCTCCGATGCCGCCAGCTTACGGCCTGAACGTGTCACCCAGCACGACGCCTTCTCGACGCGGATCGGTACCGCCCTGCAGCGCGGGCGACTGGCCGACCGTCACGCGCATCACGGTGTTGACGCCGCTCGCCTGCGCGGACGTCGAGACCTTGTGCCCGAGCGCGACGAGCCCCGCGATCAGCGGATCGTTCGCGCCTTGGTTCGATGCATCGACGTTCGGATGCTCGCCGCCGATGTTCGTCGTCGGGCTGTTGCTCGCGCCGAAGTCGACGAGGCCCGCGGACTGCTGCGCGTCGAGCCCCCAGTCGAGCGCGCCGACGAGCGTCTTCACCACGTATTGCGGAATCGTGCCGCCGCCCGGCGAACCGGTCGCCATCACGAAATCGCCGCGCGAGCCATCCGCGGCCTTGCCGAACACGATCGTCGGCGCCATCGAGCTGCGCGGTCGCTTGCCCGGCTGCAAGCGGTTCGCCACCGGATTGCCGGCGCTGTCGACCGGGTTCGCGGAGAAATCGGTCAGCTGGTTGTTCAGCAGGAAGCCGTGGGTCATGTGAAACGAGCCCATGCTCGACTCGACGGTCGTCGTCGCGCTCAGCACGTTGCCGTCGCCGTCGACGATCGTGAACTGGTTCGTGCCGTGCTCGATCAGCGTCGTGTCGACGCCGAGCGGCACCGCGCCGAGATTGCCGGGCTGCGCGGTGCCCATGCTGCGGCTCGTGTCGATCAACGCGGCACGCGACTTCAGGTACGGCTTGTTCAGCAGCGTGTCCCATGTGCCGCCCGGCAGCGGCACGAAATCCGTATCGGCCACGTACTTGTCGCGATCGGCATACGCGAGACGCTCGGCTTCGGTGATCAGGTGCACGCCGGCGACGGTCGGCTTGCCGCCTTCGAAATCGATCGCCGTCGGCTTCAGCGGCTTCAGGTCGAAGTTCTCGAGCATGCCCAGCGCCGACGCGACCGCGATACCGCCCGACGACGGCGGCGGCATCCCGCACACCCAGTAGCTGCGATAGGTCGTGCACACGGGCTCGCGACGCTTCGCCTGGTAGGCGGCCAGATCGGCGACGGTCGTCTTGCCCGGCGTGATCGTCGAGCCGTCGGCGCCCTGCGTCGTCGCGATCTTCGCGACGATGTCCTGCGCGATCTGCCCCGTGTACAGCGCGCTCGCGCCGGACTGCGCCATCAGCGTCAACGTGTGCGCGTAAGCCGGGTTCTTCAGTACGGTGCCGAGCGTTTTCGGCGTGCCGTCCGCGTTCAGGAAATACGCGGCGGCCTCGGGATCGCGCTTCAGGTTGGCGGCATTCAACGCGATCGCATCAGCGAGCCGGCCGCCGATCGGGAAGCCGTTGGTCGCGAGCGTGATCGCGTCGCCGAACAGCCCCTGCCACGGCAGCTTGCCATGATCCTGCTGCAGCGCCTCGATGAGCCTCGGCACGCCGATCGTGCCGATCGAACGGCCGCTTGCGCGCGCGTTCGGTTGCGGTGCCGACTGGTCGGTCCGGTCGTCGACGTAGCGCAGGTCGTTCTCGGTTGCCGCGGCCGGTGCCGTTTCCCGTCCGTCGTACGCCTGCAGTGTCTTGCCGCGCGCATCGTAGTAGAGCAGCACGCCACCCGAGCCGAGGCCGGTCGCCTCGGGCACCGTCAGGCCGAGCACGGCCTGCACGGCGACTGCCGCATCGGCGGCCGTGCCGCCCCGCTTCAGCACCGCACAGCCGGCCGCACTGGCATACGCGTTCGAGGTCGCCACCAGGTACGTCTTCGCATGGACGGGTTTCATGCCGGTGCGATAACCCGACGAGGCTTCCGGCAGCGAAGGATCGCCCGGCTGGTTCGAGCCCACGACGACCGTCGAGCCGCTGCTGTCGAGCGCGAGGCAGCTCGCGTCGGATGCGGGCGGCGACGTGGCGCCTGCATTGTTTTCGATATCGCCACCACCGCACGCCGTCATCAGGACGGCTGCGACCAACGCGGACGCGGACGGGAAAATTGCTGTTCGGTTCATTGTCTCTCGAGATTCTTGTCGACCGTTGCGATGTTCGTCATGCTGCCTGCCTCCTCGGCGGCCGGGCAACGCGATCGATAGTCCCACGAACGGATTTTTTTGTGCAAGAAGGGAACGGAGCGGTGTGACCGGCCGTCGAGCGTGCAACGTCGCTGAACCCGCTCGCGATCCGCTCGATGGACATGACGAGGCGCATGCCGCGCATTGACGGCCTGATCGCCGGCGCGGACGATCGGACTCGCTTCGTTTGCGCGGGCGCCGCTCGCTGCGTGGCGATCGATGTCGACGGATGCGTCGACTTCGGCGCGGCTGTTTCCCGCACCGCGCAGCGGCAGTGCAATGAACGACATGTGCCTGCCGTTCGTCGTGCACGACGCACTGACCGCGACCGGCTTTCACGCCCCCGGACCTGAGTTCGCGCGTGCTGCGCAGCACGTCCGCGCGCCGCCAGTTGCTCGACGGCCATCCGCATGCCGACATCAGCGCGATGCTTGACCTCGCCAGTTCACGAACGGTCACGCGGATCCGGCAGACGCCGGCGCCCGCTGCGGCCGCGGACCGCGCCGCGCCGCGCGCGAGCGCTGATCGGCACTGTGCGCGCGACGATGCGCAATCAGCCCTATTCGCTCTTGTTCGACTGGATCAGCCGCAGAATCCGGCTGTCGTACGGCGACTGCATGACTTCGGCGATGCGGATGTCGGATGCGGCAGGGTGCAGTGGATTCAACAGGAAGTTGTGCGCGTGCGGCACGACGACGCTCGGTACGCGCAACAAGGCACTCGGCTGCGTGTGCAGCCACTCGGTGCCGGCGCTGCGGGTCCAGTCGACGTCCTCTCGCCAGTCGGCCGGCGCATCGCCATCCGCGATCTCGGCAACATCCACCGATTCAGGCACCTCGACCCGAAGCAGTTGGTAGCCGCTCGGCAATTGCGCAACGGTGGCGATTTCGAAGTGAACGAGCGTCTCGAGCAGCGCGAGCGCCGGATGCTCGGCGAGGTAGACGACGGGCTGCCCGGCAAAATGCCAGCGCCCGCCGGCCCGCAATCCGCCGATGCCTTTCAGGTCCGCGTAATTGCTGATGCGCCACAGCGTCGTCAAGCGAAGTACCCCTCGTCGATCTGCGTGAGGGCTTCCTCGACGAGCCGCGCGCCATGCTCGGTACTCGCCATGTCGAGCGACGTGCGTCCGCCGAAGCGCTGGAGCCCGTTGCGCAGCCACGCCATCGCCTTGTCCTGGTCGCCGAACGTGGCCGTCGCCTGCGCGACGATGCGCGCCAGCCGGATCGCCTTGTCGGACTCCTCCTGCGACAGCCGCTCGTGCGCCTGGCGGCGATGGCTCAGCGTGCGCCGCGGGATGATGAAGGCGAGTTCGTCCGACTTCAGGCCGCGCTCCGACAGCCGGTCGATCACCGCGACGTCGACGCGCGCGCTCGCCAGCTCGGCGAGATCGGCGCCCGAGCGCACGCGAATCGCGAGCAGTTGCTCGAGGATCGTGAACTCGGCCTGGCGCGGGTGCGCGACGCCCGAAGGGTGAAACGCGATCGTACTCATGACTCTTCTCCGGCAATTTGCCCAACCATTATAGGCGTTTTGCCGAAGACGGGCGGATTCGGTCGTCAGCCGGTCGACGGCGGGCAGTTGCGGGTGTCGGCGAAACGGGGCTTCCCGCTCGCCGCCCCGGCACGCGTGGCCGGAGATGCGCGCCTGGAGTGAGATCGTGAAATTCACGTATATGAAGTCAGTGGCTGACGTCATGAAGTTGTCACGTAACAACTTTTCTAATGAATATTCCATCGACGAAACGGAGCCCGCCCCGTCTGGGCACCGAATGCGACATGCGCCGCACCGGTTGCCTTTCATCCTCCCTGCCCGCCACCGACACCGATCAACCGGCCCACGCCGACGCTCGGATCACGCTGCAGAAATTGCCTGCATGGAAATGCGGATCCTTGTCGGCCAGCACATCGGCCTTTACGTTGCCGAACGTCGTGTCCGGCTTGTGCCGGATGCCGTCGTAGAACGCCTGGATGATGTCCTCCTTGAAGCGCGGCGTGCGCGGATGCGCGCGGACGACGGCTTCTCGCTCGACGTCGCTGTACTCCGGATACGCGAGGCCCAGCACGTCCATCTCGACACCCGCGGTGACGAGCGCGACGACCGGATGCATGTGCTGCGGAATGCCGGGGGTGGTGTGCAGTGCGATCGCGGTCCACACGACGTCGATGTCCTGTTGCGAAATGCCCCTGCTCTTCAGGAAATCGCGGGCGGCATTGGCGCCGTCCACTTCGAATCGCTCACACGCGCTGCTGTGTCGATGCGTGAGCCCCATGTCATGGAACATGCAGCCGCAATAGAGCAGTTCGGGGTCGTAGCTCAACCCGCGGCGCTGGCCCGTGAGCGCACCGAAGTAGTACACGCGGCTGGAGCGGGCAGCTCCAGTTCAGCCGCAGCGGCGCGGCACGCCCGGCGGGACGTTCGGTGCTGCAGGAAGTCCAGCGCTGGATCGCCAGCCATCCGGAACTCGAACATTCGGTGGCGGAACTCGCGAAGCATGCGGGCATGAGCCCGCGCCACTTCGCACGGCTCTTTCGCGCGGAGGTCGGCATGACGCCAGCCGCGTGGGTCGAAGCGACCCGCGTCGCGGCGGCTCGCCAGTTGCTCGAAAACGGACACGACACGCCGAAGCAGGTCGCCGCGAAATGCGGCTTCGCGAATGTCGATACGCTCAGACGGTCGTTCGCGCGGCATGTCGGGATCACGCCTGCCGAATACCGGAAACGGCAGGCGGTCGTCGACGCGTGATGCGGTACGCGCGACGAGACGGCACGGGCATTCCCGTCGATGCGCGAAGAAAGGCTGGTCTCGATTTCAACGCGATGGGACGCGCGGATTTCCGTGCCCACCATCAATACTTCGTTATCCGATTCAATTGAGCTTTCTATCGGACAAGGTCGGGGCCAAGGTCGGCGTGCGGTCGTCATACGCCCCCATGGTGGAGCACGCCGGCCCGTCGTTTTTGCGTCGACATGCCATGCTCGACTCACCGCCGCCGCGACGATCATGCCCCGCCTCAACCCGTGCCCGCCATCAGGCACGCCAACAATCGTCCGACAAAACCCGTTTTTCCCGCGAATCGTTTACCCAGTTGCAATAATTATTCGCTGGAACGCCTATTTCCGACCGGTATCGCGATCGCTACGATGCAATCAACCGCTCGACGCAACAAGCGAAGCGCGAAATCTACGAAAACCGGAGGTCATCATGAAGTCGTTCATCTACGCAGTCGCCGCTGCCAGCGCCCTGTCCGCATCGTTCGGCGCATTCGCTCAGTCGAACCCGTCGGACCAACTGACGCGTGCCCAGGTCCGCGCAGAGCTCGTCCAGCTCGAACAGGCCGGGTACAAGCCGGAAGTCTCCGATGTCCACTACCCGAATGCGCTGCAGACCGCGCAGGCGCGCGTGACGAACGGCGACGCAACGGGTTACGGCGCACAGTCCGCCGCCGGCGTGCGTGCCGGCCGCGCGATCGCGGTCAAGCAGAACGCTCGCGACTCGGTCTATTTCGGTCAGTAAGACTGCCGCACGCGACGCATACCGCGATACGCCCGCTGCCGACGCAACACCCCGCTCCCGTCCATCGGGGCGGGGTGTTGTGTTTTCGGCGCACGCGACATGCGCGCCGCACGACGCCCGATCGATGCGCGAGCGCGGATCGGCCGCCGCATCGCGCCGTTCACGCAGACCGCCGGCGTTTGCGCATAGAATGGCCGCGTGGTCGGCGCCGGCCGAAGCGAACGCGAGCGAGGCCTCGACTCACCGGGCATACCGCACTCGCTGGCCGACCCGATGCCGCACTCATCGCATTTTTCGAAAAGGAGCGGTTTCATGTCTCAAACATCCGGTTCCATGATCACGTTTCGCCGTCCGGACGGCCAGGAACTGCAGGGCTACCTCGCCACGCCGGAACAGACCGAAGGTGCACCCGCGGTCGTCGTCATCCAGGAGTGGTGGGGCCTGAATGACCAGATCCGCGGCGTCGCCGATCGCCTCGCGCGCTGCGGCTACTTCGCGCTCGTGCCCGACCTGTATCGCGGCAAGTCGACGGTCGAGGAGGAAGAAGCGCACCACCTGATGACGGGCCTCGATTTCGGCGACGCCGCGTCGCAGGACATTCCCGGCGCGGTTCAATACCTGAAGACGCGCGCGTCGCGCGTGGCGGTCACCGGCTTCTGCATGGGTGGCGCGCTCACGCTGCTGTCGCTGCAGTTCGCCGAGGCGGACGCCGGCGTCACGTGGTACGGCTTCCCTCCGCTCGACTACCTCGACCCGTCGAAGATCAAGGTGCCGCTGATGGGTCACTGGAGTACGCAGGATGCGTTCTTCGCGATCGACCAGGTCGATGCGCTGGAGAAGAAGCTGACCGATGCAAAGGTCGACGTCGAATTCCACCGCTATCTCGCGCATCACGCGTTCGCGAACGAAACGGCCGTCGGCCCCGGCCGCATCGGCGGCACGCAGTTCGATCCGGTGTGGTCGCAGATCGCGTGGGATCGCACGCTCACGTTCTTCGGGCGCACGCTCTGGGACAAGCAGCAGTAATACCGCAGCAGGCACCCGCCGCTGCCGTGCAGCGATGCACGTCAGGCAAAACGCCACGGACTTGCATCCGTGGCGTCGTCGTATGCGGGAAGGATTGCGTTACGCGAGCGGCGGTGGCGCCTGCCGCGATCGCCAGACCGGCCTCGATCGGCTGGCGACGGGATCCGGATAGTCGGTCTGCGACGGAAGCCTGTGTTCGACCGGGAGGAACCGGAGGAGCGGGTTGCGCGTGGCCGGTGCGCGACATGCAAACGGTCGAGTGAAAGCGCGGGCACGCGTCGAATCGATGCCAGGCGGTCGACGCTTCGCACCGCACCGACGATCTCCGATATCGAAAGCAGGGTTTCCATAACGGCGCGCATCGAGCGATGCAGCCGGTCGGTGAAGTCGTGCCGCGTCTTTTTCACCATCAATTTAGGTGTGCAAAGTATCTTGCGCAGCCGAACCTGGATTCCAGGACGATGCGTGGGCCGCGCCATTCGATCCGGCACACGTCGTCCGCCTTCGCTCAGGACTCGCAGGAACCGCGCAGCGCAGCCTCGTCGGCGGACAGCATTTCAGGGACGCATTCGCGCAGGAAATCGACGAAGGTACGGATCTTCGCGTCGAGGTACTGGCGCGACGCGTACAGCGCGTAGACCGTCAGTTTCTGCAGTCGGTACTCGGGCAACACGCGAACCAGCGCACCGCTCGCCAGTGCGGGCACCGCGGTCGACATCGGCAACGAACCGATGCCGAGGCCGGCGCGCAGCGCGGCGCCGAGCGCGTCGGCGATGTTGACCTGGAAATCCGCCAGCGGCAGTTCGAACGTCTCGCGACCGTCGGGGCCGTCAAGATGCCAGCGGTCGCGCGGAAAGATCGGCGTGACGATCTGCAGGCACGCATGCGCTTCGAGATCGCGCACGGTGCGCGGTGTCCCGCGTTCCTTCAGGTACGCCGGCGACGCGCACAGCACGCTGTGCACATCGCCAAGCCGCTGCGACACCAGCCCCGAGTCGGGCAACTCCGTCGTGCTCAGTTGCAGCGACACGTCGTAGCCTTCGTCGATGATGTCGGGCACGTGCTGCGACAGCGTGAGCTCGACGGCCACCGACGGATAGCGCTGCCGGTATCGCACCACTGCGGGCACCAGGTAGGCCTGGCCGAAACTGGTCGTCGCGTGCACATGCAGGCGCCCCGACGGCTTCGCCTGCGCGTCGGCCGCCTCGGCTTCCGCTTCGTCGATATAGCCGAGGATGCGCTGGCATCGGTCGAGATAGCGCTGTCCGGCATCGGTCAATGCGATGCGGCGCGTGCTCCGGTTGAGCAGACGGGTGCGCAGGTGCGTTTCGAGTTGCGCGACCGAACGCGATGCGTAGGCGGTGGTGATGTCCAGGCGCTGGGCCGCGCTCGTGAAGCTGCCCTCCTCCGCCACCCGGACGAAAATGCGCATCATCTGTAACGTGTCCATCGACATGTCCCCGGGATTGAAATCGCTTCGCAGCGGCGCCCGCCCCGGCACAGGCCGGTCTGGCGCGAATCGTGCGGAACAGTACCGCAGCGGTGCAGGCGTGTCCAGTTTGCCGTGCGCCGCAGCGGCAGGCCGTCGCTCACGCGACAACCCATGCCGCAGGACGACCGGCACCGGATCGATGCAGGCCGCATGGCGGCGGCCTGCCGGGCACGCATTGCGCGTGCCGCGTCGCGCTCAGGCCGGGTCGAAAGGATTGCTCAGCACGATCGTGTCGTCGCGCTCGGCGCCGGTCGTGATCATCGATACAGGCACGCCCGCGACCGCCTCGACGCGTGCGATGAAATCCTGTGCGGCACGCGGCAGCGCCGCACGCTCGCGCACGCCCTTCACGGTCCCGTCCCACCCGGCGAACGTTTCATAGACGGGCGTTGCGCGCGCCTGCGCATCGAGGCTCGCGGGCAGATGGTCGACGCGTGCGCCGTCGAGTTCATAGCCGACACACAGCTCGATCGACGCAAAGCCGTCGAGCACGTCGAGCTTGGTGAGCGCGAGCGAATCGATACCCGAGATCCGGACGGCCTGCCGCAACTGCGCGGCATCGAGCCATCCGCAGCGGCGCGGCCGGCCCGTGTTGACGCCGAATTCCTGTCCGCGTGCGCGCAGCGTTTCGCCGGTGGCGTCGTTCAGTTCGGTGAGGAAAGGGCCGCCGCCGACGCGCGTCGCGTACGCCTTGGTCACGCCCAGCACGTGGCCGAGTTTCGACGCGCCGAGGCCGGTGCCGGCCGCCGCGGCCGATGCAACGGTGCCCGACGACGTCACGAACGGATACGTGCCCCAGTCGATGTCGAGCATCACGGCCTGCGAGCCCTCGAACAGGATGCGCTCGCCGCGCTCGTTCGCGTCGTTGAGGTCGGCCCACACGGGACGCACGAACGGCAGGATCTTCGGTGCGATGTCGACCAGCATTGACAGCATCGCGTCGCGCGAGCATGGCTCGAGCCCCAGGCCGCGGAACCATGCATTGTGGTGATCGACCAGCACGTCGAGCTTGTCGGCAAGCCGGTCCGGCTCCGCCAGATCGGCAACCCGCAGCCCGCGGCGCCCCACCTTGTCCTCGTAGGCCGGCCCGATCCCGCGCAGCGTGGTGCCGATGGGTTCGCGACGCAGACGCTCCTGCGCCTGATCGATCGCACGGTGAATCGGCAGGACCAGCGTGGCGTTCTCCGCGATCGACAGATTGTCCGGCGTCACCGACAGCCCGAGCTCGGCCATCCGCCCGATCTCGGCCAGCAGCGCCTCCGGATCGAGCGCCACGCCGTTGCCGATCACGCCGCGCTTGCCGCGCACGATGCCGCTCGGCAACAGCGCGAGCTTGTACGTCTTGTCGCCGACGACCAATGTATGGCCCGCGTTGTGGCCGCCGTTGTAGCGTGCGACGAGATCGGCCTGCGCCGCCAGCCAGTCCACGACGCGCCCCTTGCCTTCGTCGCCCCATTGGGCGCCTACCACCACCACGTTCGGCATGCTCCATACTCCATGTGAGAAATTCAGACACATATTCCGGCCGCATCGGCCGTTTGTGTGCCATATTGGCGAAGCATGATCGCCCGATCAAACGATTAAATCTGAGCATTCGTGTGAGTAAACATCACGCGAAACGATGAATGGCCCGACGACTCCCTCCATTGAATTCGCTGCGCGCGTTCGAAGCCGCGGCCCGGCTCGGCAGTTTCACGCTCGCCGCCGACGAGCTGTGCGTGACGCATGGCGCGATCAGCCGGCATGTCCAGCAACTGGAGGCGTGGCTTGGCCGGCCGCTGTTCGAGCGGCACAACCGGCGGGTCGACCTGACCGATGCCGGTCGCGCGTACCTCGCCGAGGTCGGTGCATCGTTCGACCGGATTGCGCTGGCCACCGCGCAGCATTTCGGCCAGGGGCAGCAGCGCGTGCTGCGCGTCAGCGCGCCCGCGACGTTTTCGCTGCGCTGGCTCGTGCCGAAGCTGTCGTCGTTCCAGGTCGCCCATCCGGCCGTCGAAGTGCGGCTGTCGACATCGAACGAGCCGATCGAGAAGTTGCGCGACAAGGTCGACCTGATCGTCCGCGGCGGCCCGCAGGCAATCGACGGCTATGTCGCCGAGGAATTCCTGTCCGAAGTCAGGCTGCCCGTATGCGCGCCGAAGCTGCTCGAGGGCAGGCCGTTGCGTACGCCGGCCGATCTCTCGGGCTTCACGCTGCTGCATGCGGCGACCTATCCCGGCATGTGGCCCGAGTGGCTCGCGGCAGCGGGGCACGCGAATCTGGTGCCGCGGCATTCGCTCACGCTCGAGCATTTCTATCTGACGCTGCAAGGCGCGCTCGACGGTCTCGGCGTCGCGATGGGGCCGATCGCGCTCGTCGCGGACGACATCGCCGAAGGCCGGCTGGTGCAGCCGTTCAGCGAACCGGCACTGCCGCCGTGGCGCTACTTCACTTATGTGGCGGCTGCACGCGCGGAGGACGAAACCGTGCGGGCGTTCAAGGACTGGCTGAAAGTGACGGGGAATGCGTCGGCAGCGAACGTGCGGCGCTGACCAAGTCCGGACGTCAGCGACGATCGCCCGGCCGGTGCGGGTTTCGGGCGCCGTTGCGACGCTGCGTATTGCTCATGCATGAACGTCTTTCGTCTCGTCGTTCATCCAACGATTTTTTTCATTCCGTAGGATTACTATTCGTCTGAATGGAACGGACAGAGCAGGAAGGTTCAACGCATCGAGGTGGTTTCCACCTCATCGAAAAACAAAGGATATCGAATTATTTGATGCGGATGTGATACCCGCGTGGATGCCCGGACGCGCATCGCGTTTCCACAGCACAAACGACAAACCCCGGCTCG
>NZ_CAJPGZ010000037.1:0-13401 GCF_905339865.1 Burkholderia sp. BCC1993
AACGTCGAGCCCGTCGATCAGCACCTTGCCGGCGCTCGGATCGACCAGCCGGTTCACGAGGCGGATCAGCGTGGATTTGCCGGAGCCGGACAGGCCCATCAGCACGAATATTTCGCCTTCCTGCACGTCGAACGATACGTTGTGCACACCGACGACCTGACCGGTACGCTTGAGCACATCGTCTTTCGTCGCGCCGGCGGCGAGCATGTCGAGCGCCTGCTGCGGGTTGCTTCCAAATACCTTGCACAGACCTTCGACTACGACCTTGGGGGCATCCATCGAAACCTTCTCCTCGTGTAGCGGGGGACTCACGCGTGTCACTCAACGTGCCTACATAGTTGCCAGAAAAAACCCCGACCTGCCGACGAATTACGACAAACGCTTGCGCAAATACGACACACCCCGCAGCCCCGCCCCGCGGGGCGCGGCGCTCGGCGGCCCCCGATTGCGGCAACGCAATACGCGCACAGCCAGCAACGGCGGGCATCGCGGGCGGGACTTGTGCGCAGCAGCGCGACGCGCGAGCGGCGGCGTTTTGCGACAACCCGCAAAAACCGCGCGTCGCTTTGCGACAATTCCACGTCCGATCGGACCGTCTCGCCTGCCCGGCGCCGGCAAAAAGAATGGTCGTACGAAAACCGGCGCCGCGAACGCGCGACAGCCATGCTTCGCGGCCCGCCCGCAACCCAGAAAATCCCCCATGGCCATTGTGATACATTGCCGGCAAATACGCCGATCGCGACGTCGCCGCGCGCCTTGCGCGCGGCGCTGCGCCGGCAGTCCGCGCATGCCGGTTCGCCTGCCGGCCATACGGAAACAGCCTCGATCGGGCCGCGCGACGATCGAAGGACGATAACGAAATGAGAGAGGGAGCAAGGCGATGAATTGGGCTTTTGCCGCAATCGGTTTCATCGTGGGCGGTATCGCCGCATTGTTCGGGGATTTCTCCGCCGCCAACGGCACGCTGCTCGGTGCGGCGGCCGGGTTCTGCATCGGCCACGCGCTGCAGCAACGCAAGCGCAAGCACGGCGCTACGACACCCGACGCGTTCGCGATTTCCGCGACGCCGCAACCCGCTCCCGTGCCGCTCGCCGATCGCGTCGCGCGCCTCGAAGCGACGGTCGACGCGCTCACGCGCGAGCTCGACGTGCTGCGCGGCCAGCTCGCCGGCGCGAAGGCCGGTGCCGCGACGACCGGCAGCGCCGCGCAGGTGCCGTCGACGCCTCCCTCCGCCATCACGCCTGCGCCCGCCGCGATCCCGCCTCGACCATCCGTGCAGCCTGCCGTCGCGAGCGCCGGCGTGCCGTCGTCGGCGTCCGCGCCCGCTCCCGCGCCGGCAGTCGCCACGCGGACGAGCGCCGCACCGGCCGCCGCCGGCGCACCGACGAGTACGCCCGCAACGACCACGCCGCCTGCCCCGCCCGCCCCGCCAAAACCCCGCGAACCCGGTATCGCGGAACGCGCGTTCCGCGCCGCGCGCGACTGGCTGCTCGGCGGCAATACGGTCGTGCGCGTCGGCATCATCGTGCTGTTCTTCGGCGTCGCGTTCCTGCTCAAGTACGCGGCCGACAACAACATGCTGCCGATCGAATTCCGCCTGGCCGGCACGGCGCTCGCCGCGGCCGCGCTGCTCGCGATCGGCTGGCGCGTGCGCGCGCGCCGCGCGGCGTACGGCCTCGTGCTGCAAGGCGGCGGCATCGGCATCCTGTACCTGACGATCTTCGCCGCGACCAAGCTCTACACGCTGCTGCCGGTCGGCGCGGCGTTCCCGCTGATGGTCGCGGTGTGCGCGCTGAGCGCGTTCCTCGCGGTGAAGCAGAACGCGCTGCCGCTCGCGTTCATGGGCAGCGCGGGCGGCTTTCTCGCGCCGGTGCTGCTGTCGACCGGCCATGGCAGCCATGTCGCGCTGTTCAGCTACTACGCACTACTGAACGCAGGCATCTTCGCGATCGCGTGGTTCAAGGCCTGGCGTCCGCTGAACCTGCTCGGCTTCGTGTTCACGTTCACGATCGGCTCGGCGTGGGGCGTGACGGCGTACCGCCCCGCGCTGTTCGCGACCACCGAGCCGTTCCTGATCCTGTTCTTCCTGATGTATGTCGGTATCGCACTGCTGTACGCGGTGAAACGCGAGCTGGCGCTGCGCCACTATGTGGACGGCACGCTCGTGTTCGGCACGCCGATCGTCGCGACCGCACTGCAGGCATCGCTCGTGAAAGACATGCCGTTCGGGCTCGCATGGAGCGCGGTCGCGCTGTCGGCGTTCTACGTCGCGATCGCCGCCTGGCTCGCGCGGCGCCGCGATCGTCTCGCGCTGCTGTTCGAAGCGATGCTCGCGCTCGCGGTGATCTTCGCGACGCTCGCGGTGCCTCTCGCGTTCTCGGGCCCGACGACCAGTGCCGCGTGGGCGATCGAAGGCGCGGCGATCGTGTGGGTCGGCGTGCGCGAGAAGCGCCTTGCGCCGTTCGGCTTCGGCCTGCTGATGCAGATCGCCGCGGCCGGCGCATTCTTCACGAGCCTGCTCGGCCCGGCCGACACGAACGCGCTGCCGGTGCTCAACAGCGCATACATCGCGATGCTGCTGATCGCGCTCGCCGGGCTGTTCACGGGCTGGTGGCTGCACGGACGCGACGAAGCGCGCGCGTGGCACGCGTGGATGCCGGACGTCGGCGCGGCCGCCGCGGCGTGGGGGCTGCTGTGGTGGCTGAGCGGCGGACTGCACGAGATCCTCGTCTACGCGGGCCGTCACGTCGACCTGCATGCGGACCGGTTCGTCGTCGACGCGACCGCGCTGTTCGCAGCCGGCACCGCGTGGCTCGCGCACGTCGCGCGCCGCAAGCTCACGTGGCCGATCGCCGAATGGCCGGCGCTCGCGCTGACGCCGGTGCTCGCGCTGCTCGCGTTGCGCGCGTTCGATTCGCACGAGGCGCCGCTGTCGGGCATGGGCGTGTTCGCGTGGCCGATCGCCGTCATCGCATGCTATGCGCTGCTGCTGCGGCAGTCGCGCGGCACGGCGGCCGCCGGTCCGGCGACGGGCGCGGCAGGCACGGCGGATGCGGCGGATGCGGCGGGCGTGGCGGGCACGTCGGCCGTGGCGGCCATCCCCGTTCCCGTGATCGCGCCGTTGCACACGCTGATGTTCTGGACGTTGTGCGGGCTGTTCTCGCTCGAGGGCTTCTGGCGCCTGCGTGCGTTCGTCCCCGAAGGCGCGTGGAGCTGGAGCGCGTGGGCCTACGGTTTCGGCGCGCTGCTTCTGCTGGTGTCGGGCCCCGGCTCGCGCCTGCGCTGGCCGATCGCCGCGTTCCCGCGCGCGTATCAGGTATGGGGTGCCGCGCCGCTCGCCGCGCTGCTGTGGCTGTGGAGCATCGCCAGCGTGACGAGCGACGGCGATGCGTCGCCGCTGTTCTGGCTGCCGCTGCTCAATCCGCTCGACGTCGCGCAACTGCTGATCTTCGTCGCGTTCGCCGCCTGGCTGCGCCGCCTGAAGACGCTCGGGGTCGCCTGGCATCCGCTGGCGGCCGACCTTGCCGCGCTCGCGACCGTGTTCCTGTGGTTCAACGCGCTGCTGCTGCGCACGCTGCATCAGCGTTTCCACCTGGCCTACGACATCGACACCGTGCTGTCGTCGTTCGGCATCCAGCAGGTGTTCATGGTCGGCTGGAGCCTGTTCGCGTTCGCCGGCATGTGGCTGACGCGCCGCAACGGCATCGCGCGCGTGTGCGCGCTCGCGTCGCTGCCGCTGATCGTCGTGATGTGGGCCTGGACCTTCTACGCGAACTTCACGCAGGACGGCGGCAGCTGGGCGCGCATTCCTCTGCTCAATCCGCTCGACCTCGTGCTGGTGGTGGTCTATGCGCTAGCCGCGTCGTGGTTCGTGCGTGCGCGCACGCTCGGCTGGCCGTTCGGCAACTATCGCGTCGAACTGCTCGGCGTGGCCGGCGCAACGGCGTTCCTGTGGCTGAACGCGATCCTGCTGCGCACGCTGCATCACTGGACCGGCGTGCCGTACGCATTCGACGCGATGGCGGAATCGACGCTCGTGCAGGCGTCGGTCTCCGTGTACTGGACGCTCTGCGCGCTCGCGACGATGATCTGGGCTACACGCCGCGGGTTGCGTCCGCTGTGGTTCGTCGGCGCCGCGCTCCTCGCGCTCACGGTGATCAAGCTGTTCCTGTTCGACCTGTCGCACGTCACCGGCATCGAACGCATCGTGTCGTTCATCGGCATCGGCATCCTGCTGCTGTTGATCGGCTATTTCTCGCCGCTGCCGCCGAAGGCCGCGGCCCAACGGGACGACACCCAACCATGAAACGACTCGCAGCCCTGCTCGGCCTGAGCCTGCTGACGTCGTTCGCGACGGCCGACGGCGCACCCGGCGCAGAACGCGTCGCCCGGCGCTTCTCGCTCGATCTCGACGGGAGCGCCGCGTATTACCAGCTCACCGTGCCGCAGGCCGTCTATGCGGCCAGCCGGCGCGACGATCTCGGCGACGTGCGCGTGTTCAACGGCGCCGGCGAGCCCGTGCCGTATTCGCTCGATGCGCCTGCGGCGGCCGCCGTGCCGCCGACGCGCACGCCGGTGCACTGGTTCCCGCTGCCGCCCGCGCGCACCGACGACGGTCACGCGCCGCTCGGCGTGTCGGTCGCGCCGGACGGCTCGCTGCGCGCGGCCGTCACCGCGCCGGCTCGCGCAAAGCACGCGGCCGATCTCGTCGACCTGTCGCATGCGGACGGCGAGGTCGACGCGCTGCTCGTGCATGTGAGCGACGACAGCTACCAGGGCCGTGTCGCCGTCGAAGCGAGCGACGACCTGCGCAGCTGGCGCTCGCTCGGCAGCACGCAACTGCTGAAGGTCGGCCGCGGTGGCGACCTGCTGGTGCAGGAACGCATCGCGCTCGAGGGCGCGGGACCGCGCTACCTGCGGCTCGACTGGCTCGACGGCGCGCCCGCGATCGGATCGATCGAGATCGAAACGCAACCGCACGATGCGCGCACGACGGACTCCGCTGCCGTGCCGCGTCAATGGCGCGAAGCCGTCCATGTGCGGGCCGGCAGCGCACCCGGCGAGTATCTGTTCGATACCGACGGCGCCTATCCGGTCGACCGCGTGCGCATCGACCTGCCGCAACCGAATACGGTTGCGCGCACAACGCTGCAGAGTCGCCCCGACGCGCAGGCGCCGTGGCGCGAGGTCGCCGGCGCCGTGCTGTTCCGGCTGCAGGGCAAGGGCGGCGAACAGCGCAACCCGCCGCTGGCGTTTACGTCGAATCCCGATCGCGCGTGGCGAATCGTCGTCGACATGCGCAACGGCGGGCTCGGAGGCGGCCAGCCGGCCGTCGCGGTCGGCTGGCATCCGGCCGCCCTGACCTTCGTCGCGCGCGGCACGCCGCCGTTCACGCTGGGTGTCGGCAATGCGTCGCTGCCGTCGTCGGCCGTGAGCCGCGATGCGCTGCTGGTCGGAATGGCGCCGGAGGTGCGGCCCGCGCGCGTCGGTGCGGCGCTGTCGGCCTCGGCGGTCCCGCCCGGGCCGGCAGCCGATACGGATGCGGCCCGCCGTTACGTGCTGTGGGGTGCGCTGGTCGTCGCGGTCGGCGTGCTCGGCACGATCGCATGGCGCCTCGCACGCGGCGGCGGCGACACGCCTGCTCGCGACGAGTAGGGCCACGCCACCACGCCGGCACACCGAATCAGGCCGGTGCCGCGCGCACCGTTTGCACCGTTTGCACCGTTTGCACCGTTTGCACCGCTTGCACCGTTCGCGCCGCGACGCGGCCGTGCGGACGCGGACGCCACGGCGACGAGCGGCAGCTGGCCGCGCCGGCCGCCCCCATCGCCGGCGAGCGCGTGCCGCGACGCGCGCGCCAGTCGGCCCGGAGCACCGCGATCGTGCGAGCCACCCGTGCCTGCGCAATCGCGACATGCCGCACGACCCGCCGCGATGCCGGCGACATGCGACGCGCGACGCATGCAACGGGACGCCTGCACAGGATCGCGCTGTCATAGCGCTTGCCGGTGAAGCGCACGCTATCGACGACGTCGAAGCCCTGGGCCCGATAGAACGCCAGCAGATGCGACGCGGGATGCGGCGTATCGAGCGCGAGCAGCGAATAACCGCGCAACGCGGCCCACTGCCCGGCAAATGCGAGCAGCGTCGCACCGATCCCGCCGCCTTGCCAGCCGGGATCGACAGCCACCTGCCGCACGCTCGCGACGCCGTCGCGACGGTACAGCGAACACGGCGACGACGGATCGGTGGCGTAGAGCGTCATCGTGCCGACGACGCGAGAGCCGGACACCGCGACATGACATTCGCCCGCTTCCGCGCGGCGACGCGTGACCTCCTCGGCCTGGTCGACACACGTACAGTTGAGCCCCATCGCGCCGAGTCGCGCGAACGCACGATGCAGCAGCGCGGTGAGCTGCGTGTAGCTGTCGAATGCCGGATCGAAGCGCCGCACGATGACCCGGTCGGCGCGCACGGCGGGCGGCGCGGCGGGTGAACGTTCGGCGATCGGGTTCCGAGGTATCGACATGGCAGCGCTCCGTGGTCAGGATGACCGAAGTCTAGGAGCGCGCCGCGACGCGTCGCAAGAAAAAATGTCGTAAAAATGACGAGAAATCGATGAGAAGCGAAGCGATGGCGCGACGGTGTGCATGCTCATGCGTTCGGCGCCTTCGGTCACGTGGTCGCACACACCGATCGTTGTGCCTGCAAGCAATGCGTGACGCGCACTTCGTCGCCGACACCATGCCGCGCGATTCCGGACTCGCGATGCCCCGCGCGAGCGCCCCGCATCGTCGTTGACACACCCGGCGACGCGATCCAGACTCGCTGATCCTCCACCGCACCGCGAGCGCCCATGGTCACCTGCTTCCTTCGCTACGTCATCGATCCGTACAAACTCGAGCAGTTCGAAACCTACGGCAAGATGTGGATTCCGCTCGTCGAGCAATTCGGCGGCACGCACCACGGCTACTTCCTGCCTTCCGAGGGCGCGAGCAACATCGCGCTCGCGATGTTCTCGTTCCCGAGCCTCGCCGAATACGAGCGCTACCGCGAACGCTCGAAGGCCGATCCCGCGTGCCAGGCCGCGTTCCGGTATGCAGAGGAAACGCGCTGCATCGTCAGCTACGAGCGCAGCTTCTTCCGGCCGGTGTTCGAGTAACCCCGCGCATCGCGCCCCCTTTCCGACGCCGGACGAAAAAAAGCCCCGCCTGCATCCGCGCGGCGGGGCCAACCCATGTCAGTAGAGACATCATGGAGGAGACGGGCCCATCTTATCGAGCGCGGCTCGCCGTCCCAACCAAGCATTTCTGCTATCCATCTGCGTCGCCGCGCGCACGCGCGCCCCGCGTGCCTGGCATATCGATAGAACGAAAAGTCGTTTTCAGAGTGGCGGCGGGGTCGTTACCATCTGGTTTTAAGCCTGTGCTTAGCCGGGCAAGCCATCCCCAAGGAGCGCCCTTTGACTGCATTCGATCAACACCGCCGCCCGTTCGTGGTCGGCATCGGCGGCACCACCCGGGCCGCGTCGTCGACCGAGCGCGCACTGTCGTTCGCGCTGCGCGGCGCGCAAGCCGCCGGCGCACGCACGCGCCTGTTCGACGGCCCGTTCCTGCATACGCTGCCGCACTACGCCCCCGAACACAAGACGCTGACCGACGCGCAGCGAGAACTGATCGACACCGTGCGCGAAGCCGACGCGATCATCATCGCGACGCCCGGCTATCACGGCGGCGTGTCCGGCCTCGTGAAGAACGCGCTCGACACGCTCGAGGAACTGCGCGCCGACGAGCGCCCGTACCTCGACGGCCGCGCGGTCGGCCTGATCGTCACGGCCTACGGCTGGCAAGCCGCCGGCACCGTGCTGACGTCGCTGCGGTCGATCGTCCACGCGCTGCGCGGCTGGCCGACCCCGTTCGGCGCCACCGTGAACACGCTCGAAACCCGCTTCGACAGCGCCGACAGCTGCTCGGATCCGAAGGTCGTCGCGCAGCTCGAGACCGTCGGCTCGCAGGCAGCCGAATTCGCGCTCGCGTTCGCGTCGCATCGCGCGGCCACGCATGCCGCATCGGTCGACGCGCTCGCGCCCGTGCTGAAGATCGCCAACCAGTAATCCCTGCCTCCCCGCAGCCCGCGCCCGGCCGACGACGTTCGCCGCGCGCGGGCTGCGCGCGTTCGACCGTCCGGCGCGCATCGCACCGCTGCCGCCTGCTTCATGCCGGCTCCCCACCCCGATAACGATCCGGCCCGCCACGTGATTTGCATTGGCCGAAAGATTGGTTCACGCGGGCCGCGGGTTTTCGTACGCTGAAAGCCCGAACCTTCCATGCGCACGCCATGAACCGCACGATCCGTTACAAGGGCTATGAAGTCGCCCCCGCCGCCGCCCGGCTGCCGAACGGGCTGTTCGCCGCGAACCTGACGATCGAAAAGGCAAGCGGCGGCCCGTCACCGCGCGCCGTGTCGTTCGACGCGATCGATTTCTTCTTCGAAGAGGAACACGCGCTCGCGTATGCGTCCCGCTGGGGACGCCTCTGGGTCGACACGCAGGCCTGAGCGCAGCACCCGGCAGCGCAGGGCTGCTCGAAAATACGCGATTACAGAAGCTATGCAAGAATCTTTCGTCTCGTAATCGCATAACAACAGCCATGTCCGACACGCTGCAGGAAGACCATGCAGCGGCGGATCACGCCATGCGCAACTGGACCTTCGAACGTCAAGGTCCGGTCAGGATCGGTTCCGATGCGCACCGGCAAATGTTCTGCCGCATGCTGCTCGATACGCACAATCCGTACAAACCGGCCGTCATCGACTGGCCGCCGCTCAAGCCCGACGAACTCAAGCGGCTCACGTCGCTGCCGATCTGGGACATCGCCGTGCAGACCGAAGGCCGCGCGTCGATCCGCGTCGCCACCTTCGCAGCAACCGTCGGCGATCCGCTGCTGCGCCGGGCGCTCGAGATGGACGGCGCCGAGGAGGCTCGGCACAAGGTCGTGCTGTCGAAGCTGGTCCAGGCATACGGCATCAAGCTCACGCCCGAACCGGCCTATCCGGCACCGAAGGACCCCGAGTGGTCGTGGATGATGACCGGCTTCAGCGAATGCATCGACAGCTTCTTCGCGTTCGGCCTGTTCCGCTCCGCGCAGCGCTCCGGCTATTTCCCGCCCGAACTCGTCGACACCTTCGAGCCCGTGATCCAGGAGGAAGGCCGGCACATCCTGTTCTTCGTGAACTGGTATGCGTGGTACTGGCGGAGTTTGCCGTGGTGGCGCCGGCCGTGGTTCTTCGCACGGGTTGCGGCCGTGTGGGCATTCCTGATCCGGGAACGTATCGGCATCGCGCGCGGGATCGATGCGGACGGCGTCGCGCACGACGCGAACTTTCCGGCGACGAGCACTGCCGACATAGGCGATGCGCTGAACCCGCGCGAACTGATCGAACTGTGCGTCAGCGAGAACGACCGGCGCATGGCCGGGTACGACAAACGGCTGCTGCGCCCGAGGTTCGTGCCGCGCATGGCGCGCCTCGCGCTGCGATTCATGCGGAAATGAAGCCGCGGCGGCGGGTTGCCTGCGGCGCAGGCCAGCTGCCGGCGCCTTATCCGGGACGATGTACTGCGCCGCCCGGACCGGGTAGCAGAACCGGGGCGCGTTGCCGCGGCTGCCATCCGCACCGCGGTTCACCCTTCCGGACGAAAACGAACAACACCCCGGCTCGCATCCGGCGATTTGGGCGCGGCATCACGCCAGCCAACGGACGCCCATCAGCCTGACGATGCTCATCCGACGCGCTTGCGCGTCGTCTTTCTCTCCCGCGGAATGCTCCCTTGCCAGCACGGTCGAGTCACCGTGAAGCAGATCCGGGTTTCCTGCTCGCGGCTCCCCGTTGCCCCCATCGTTCGCGTCTTCGGCCGCCATCGTGGACGACCCGCCATCATCGCAACGACTCCGGTTGCAAGACTGCCGGGCGCGGGCGATCTGGCACTTCGTCTCCCCCGTGCCCGAACCCATCATATGAAATACGTCAATTGGACAGATTCGGAACGGGAATCCCAATAGCTGAGCCAAGCACCTGTAGCACTTTTTTACAACTTTGTGGAACCGGCCGCCGGGGAAGGCCCGCCCCACGGGCGCGCGCGGCCGGTGAGATGCGCAAACCAGCATAATCAGACAATCTGCGATTCATGTTTTTTTGATTTACCAGGAAATCAATAAATACAATTAAAAATCTTCATCAAATCTCACATTAATAAATTAACAAGAGCGCCCAATGCATACGAACTAGCGTTCTATCGAATATTACAACACAGAAAGGCAAACGTTTGCCGCAAACGTTTGTCGTTTCATTTGTCTTACTTTTTGGGTTAGCCAATGTGCGGCTCCGCACACAAAACCCCGTCATCACGTTGATTTTCATGGCTTTTTTCATCCATCACCGCATCCGCACGCGACCTTCATTCCACCTTCCAGTCATTTTCAACTTTCTTACGCGCCAACAGCTCAAAACACGATCCATTAACTATCTTTTAACTTCCAAAACCTTAGATTTATCACTGTTTGTCAATCTCAAAATATCGCCTCAAATAAACTCCGCCCATCAATTTTAAGATTCGCGCGAGCGCACGGCAGATTCCTCTAACGAAAGAGACCGGTGTGTGGCGTGCTTATTTGGAGGTAGTAGGACATGAACCGCACGTACCGCTCGATCTGGAACGAAGCCCTTGGCGCCTGGGTCGCAGCATCCGAACACGATTCGGCACGGGGCAAGCCGAACAAGTCCGCCGTTGTGGTCGCGGCCCTCGCCGCGCTGACGATCGGTCTGCCATCGTTCGCCAGCGCGTCGACTTACATCCCCGGGACAGTCAACGGATTCGGACAGTTTTCGCCATCGAGCTGTACGTCCTCCAGCGGCAGCACGGCAGCCGGGCGCATAACCATGGGCGACACCAACTCGTATCCGACCGACGGCTCGGGTACGTGGTCGACCGTGACCGGCTGTAACGCATCCGGCAACAACAATCTCGCCGCGACGGTCTACGGCACCTACTCTCAGGTCACCGGCAAGGGCGGCACCTCCATGGGCTTCCTCAGCTCGGCTGCGTTGTGGGGTACGGCCGCCGGCCTCGAAACCACCGCCAGCGGCACCGGGTCCACCGCGCTCGGCTTCGGCTCGACCGCGAATGCGCTGAACTCGGTCGCGATCGGCGGCGCAGGCGGTAACGGCACGACGCCGCTGTCCCAGGCAAACTCGACCATCGCATCGGGTGCGGGTGCAATCGCAATCGGCAGTAACGCAACCAAGGGCGCGCAAGCAGCCGCTTCGGACTCGATCGCGATCGGCGGTCAGTCGTCAGTCACGTCAGGCGCGACGTCGGCGATCGCGATCGGCGTTGCATCGACCGCCAGTGGCAACAATGCGGTCGTGATGGGTTCGTCGGCAACCGGTGCCGGCGGCAACTCAATTGCGTTCGGTACGTCGAAAGCCCTCGGAAGTGGCGATATCGCCATTGGCCAGAATGCCTTTGCGCAAGGTACGACGGGTACGGCATCCGCAACCTCGGCAACCGCGGTCGGCTATCTGGCCACGGCTAACGGGCAGGACGCGTCGGCATACGGCAACACGGCAAACGCAAGCGGAAACTTCACGACCGCGCTCGGCAATTTCGCGTCCGCGAGCGGTGCGAACGCCATTGCCGCCGGCAATGCGGCAACGGCCAGCGGCACGGCCGCATCGGCCTATGGCAATTTTTCTACCGCATCGGGCGTGAGCTCGGTCGCCATCGGCAGCGGTGTCGTGTCCGGCTCGTATTCCGGCGCCAAGGCGACGGGCGCAGGATCCATCGCAATCGGCGGCAATACGACGGCAGCCGCGTCGTCGGCCGCATCGGATGGCATCGCGATCGGTGGCCAGTCGTCCGTCGCGACGACCGCGACTTCCGGCATTGCAATGGGTCGCGGCGCGACGGTCAACGGCGCCTTCGGCATCGCTCAAGGCGATGGCGTCGTGTCCGGCGCGATCGGCCAGAACGTTGCGATCGGCTCGAGCGGTACGACGGCCAACAGCAGCACGGCGATCGGCGGGGCCGTGGCGATCGGTCGCGGCCAAACGGCGACGGGCAACGGCGCGGTCGCGATCGGCGACCCGAACTCGGCGATCGGTACGGGCGCCGTTGCGCTCGGTGCAAACGACGCGTCTAACGGCCAGGGCGCCGTCGCGATCGGCAATGCCAATTCCGCGACCGGTCAAGGCTCGGTCGCATTGGGCAACAGCAGCACGGCCACCGCGGCCGGCGGCGTCGCGATCGGCGATACCGCGGTCTCCAGCGCCACCAACGCGCAGGCCTTCGGGTCCGGTGCCAATGCAAACGTGGCTGGCTCGGTCGCGCTCGGCTCCAATGCCGCCACGATCGGCGCCGCGAACACGGCGACCGGCGGCACGGGTTCCGTCACCAGCACGACGATCGGCAGTCAGACGTTCGGCACCTACGCCGGCGCGAGTTCCTCCGCGGGTGTCGTCAGCGTCGGAGCGGCCGGGGCGGAGCGGCGCATCCAGAACGTCGCCGCCGGCCTGATCAGCGCGACCAGCACGGACGCGATCAACGGTAGCCAGCTTTATGCGGTCGCCAGCACGACGACGTCGAGCATTGCCAGCCTGTCCACGTCGACTTCGACCGGCATCAGCTCGCTGTCGACTGGACTTAGTTCGGCCAACAGCTCGGTGGCTTCGCTTTCGACTTCGACGTCGACCGGCCTCTCGTCGGCTAACAGCTCGATCAGCTCGTTGTCCACCTCGACCTCGACCGGCATCAACTCGCTGTCCACGGGCCTGAGCTCGACCAATAGCTCGGTTACGTCGCTTTCGTCGTCCACGTCGACCGGCCTGTCGTCGGCTAATAGCTCGATCAGTTCGCTGTCCACCTCGACCTCGACGGGCATCAACTCGCTGTCCACGGGCCTGAGCTCGACCAACAGCTCGGTTACGTCGCTTTCGTCGTCCACGTCGACCGGTCTCTCATCGGCTAACAGCTCGATCAGCTCGCTCTCGACCGGCCTCAGCTCGACCAACAGCTCGGTCGCTTCGCTGTCATCTTCCACGTCGACGGGTCTGTCGTCGGCTAACAGCTCGATCAGCTCGCTGTCCACCTCGACCTCGACGGGCATCAACTCGCTGTCCACGGGCCTCAGCTCGACCAATAGCTCGGTTACGTCGCTTTCGTCGTCCACGTCGACGGGTCTGTCGTCGGCTAACAGCTCGATCAGCTCGCTGTCCACCTCGACTTCGACCGGCATCAACTCGCTGTCCACCGGCCTGAGCTCGACCAACAGCTCGGTCGCGTCGCTGTCGACGTCCACGTCGACCGGTCTCTCGTCGGCTAACAGCTCGATCAGCTCGCTGTCCACT
>NZ_CAJPGZ010000038.1:0-8961 GCF_905339865.1 Burkholderia sp. BCC1993
GACGTCGAGCCCGTCGATCAGCACCTTGCCGGCGCTCGGATCGACCAGCCGGTTCACGAGGCGGATCAGCGTGGATTTGCCGGAGCCCGACAGGCCCATCAGCACGAATATTTCGCCTTCCTGCACGTCGAACGAAACGTTGTGCACACCGACGACCTGACCGGTACGCTTGAGCACATCGTCTTTCGTTGCGCCGGCGGCGAGCATGTCGAGCGCCTGCTGCGGGTTGCTTCCAAATACCTTGCACAGACCTTCGACTACGACCTTGGGGGCATCCATCGAGAACCTCTCCTCATTTAGCTGAATTTCATGTGTCGCAATCCGTTATCTAGATATTTGCTGAACAAAAACAATGACCTAGTCATGTATTGCGACCAACGCTTGCGCTATTGCGACAAAGCATTCGCCAAACGACGAATTGGCGCTGAGGTGGAGAGAATCAGCGACTTCCGCGATGAACCCGTTGTCGGCCGCATCGAGCGACACGTCTGTGACACCGTATTTCTCGATGTCGGTTGCGTTACCGAATCCAGGACAAGCCGGCCATACTTCCGGTGGGTGCCTTCGCGAGGCCTTTGGCGGTGCCCAGATACGCGTCAAACTCGCCAAGGAATTCGGCTGCGCGCGCGGAGCCATCCTTGCCGCGCGCGCACTTCAGATTGCGCCATGATCTTCTCCTTGCCGACACGCCGCCCGCCTGGTACACGCGACTATTCGATCGAGATCGGCACTTGCCGGTGACGAATGTTCTCGAAGCCGGGGGCGCGAAACCGCTTGTGCCGACGCCCATGTCAGCGTGTTCACACCGGTATCGGAGACGGGCGTCCCTGCTCGACGACACATCGCACGCGCTCCCAGGCATCGGCATAGCGATGCGCAGGGGCGATCAATAATTGCATGTCGTGGAACGTCACCATTTGCTCGATTGCTACCCGCTCATCGGCCAAGAGCGTCCATGGCTGCCCTTGCTCGACGCGTTGCATGCAGTGCTCCAGCGCCTCTTCGGCACGCTTGTATAAGCCTCGATCGACATCGTCGACCTCGATATCGCGCAAGAAGAATGCGATGTAGATGGTACCGAGCAATGTCATGAACTGATCACCGTTTCCGTGACCTGAGCTCATCGCCGCAAGCGCAAGGTGAAATCTCAGCGATAAGCGTCGCACGTCCACCGAAGGCAGCGGAAGCAGCATGGATTTCGTGAGTGGCCGTCGGTCGCGTCGAGAAGGGTGACTCATGTTGGATCTGTCGAGAATTGGCTGATTCTGGCGTGTGCCATCGATACGGCGGAACGACTCGAAGCCGCCCCGTTGTCGTGGTCTGCGTGGGCGGCCTGTCGCCGGCTAGTCACCTGCGGTTCGGACCAGCAGCTGAAGAACGCGGCATCACACGCGGCATCACAAATGAGAACGACGGATGAAGGAAGAATGGAACTATACGAGCGATGTGCTGCAGCTTGTGCAGCCGCCGACGCTCAACATGGCTGCGTACGAGCGGACGAATCCCGTCGCTGTTGGCCGGCCAGCGAAGGTCGCTGCCGAGGTAGCGTTTTGAAGCGCCTTCCGCGAGCAATGACAATCTGCCATCCTGAGGAATGGCCCTTGCCATATAAGAGTACTCGCGTCGGGGAACCTGCGCCGGAGGCGCAATTGCCCAGCACTATTGGTAAATAGGTCAGCGTTCCGAAAGAGGTCCAACTCAACGCGCCAGCCGGGCCGGCGCGCTTGCGCTCATCGCCGACCGATCAGCAACCCGATCAACACCCCCACGCCGAGCGCAGTTGCCGCCGTTGTCCAGGGGCGATCGTGCACGTACTCGTTCGCGACACGAGCGGTCTTTTTTCCCTTCTCGACGACAATCACCTGCGCTTCGGCCGCCCTCTTCTTGACATGCTTGAGTCGATCGCGAAGCGCCTCGCGCACGCTTTCGTCATCGAAAGCGTCGACGCCTTCATGATCCGCATCGTTCGCTTCCCGCTCCATTGCAACATGCATATTTGCCGACGTCGTCATCACGATCTCCATTTGATTCATTGCATCCTGATTTTATTTCGAGCGCACATGCCCGCCTTGTCGCCTCGGAGTCCTCCCGCACAATCCGGGATCGGCGTTCGGATATGCGTGTACGCCCGCCCATTTGGCGTTCCTCCGGATCCGAAATCGCTATTTGTCGCCAACGCACAGTGATTGGAAATCCGTACGGACAACGTACCCAACCGAATTTCCGGCGGCAAGAGATATGCACATTTCGACTAACCCGATGACGCCTGCCATCCCGGTCGACCAGCACGGGTGGCTCGCTCATGTCAGCAATACCTGGCTCGAAACGCTCGGCTATCACCACGACGAAGTGATTGGCAGCCCGTGGGTGTATTTCCTGACTCCAGCGTCGCGAGTCTACGCGGACGACATCGTGATACCGCACCTGTTCCGCCACGACCGCTAAGAATCAATCGAGTGCGAGGTCGTTTGTGAGGATGGCTCGTTAATCGACGTGCTGTTGTCCGTCGTTGTCCAGCACGACCTGCGCGACGCATCGCTGTTCACACTGAACATCATGCAGAACGTCACGGAGCGAAAGCGCGTGCAGTCGCAACTCGCAGAACAATACGAGCGATTGCGGGCCACACTGCATTCGATCGGCGACGCCGTGATCACTGCGGCGATCACGAATCTCGGCAATTCAATGGCGTTCTTCGACTCGACGAAAGGCTGCGGGATTCGCTTCGCGCTCGACGATTTTTGGTAGCGGAGCCTCGTCGTTCGGCCGCCTGAAGACTCTGCTGGTCGATTACCTGTTGATCGATGGGCGGTTCATTCGAAACCTGGTTTCCGATCCGGTCGACCACGCGACCGTGCGCTGCATCCAGACAATTGCCCACGGCAACGGCAAGCGGACCGTGGCCGAATTCGTCGAGACAGAGCGCGTCGAGCGGCTATTGCTCGAGATCGGCATTGACTACACGCAGGGATTTCTCGGGCATCGTCCGGCCACACTCGACGAGATGCTCGGGTTTTCGGTGTCCGACTGACTGACCACGGCATCGGTTAGCCGTGCCTCGTCCCGGCCGCCAATCCAGAATCGATCGTGAGCCGTCCTGATGGGTTCGATTTAATCCGCGATCGCCATCGATCAATCTTCGTCGTTCACCAATCCCGCCCTACGACCACCGCCCTTGTCCGACTCCGTGCTGCGCGGCCGTGCAATCCGCCTGGAATTACTGCGTGATACCTGTATAACGTCCCGGGCGGTGCCATGCCACGATCATTCCGCTCACTGCCACGGCACTGAGCGCCGACCAACCAACACGGCCGGCCGGTATCGTCAACATAGACACCAGCAGAATGGTGGCGTCAATGCACATCTGCGTAATGCCGGCGTTGATGCCGCGCTCACGTTGCAGCCACAGGGTAACGATACCGGTTCCGCCGACACCGACACCGTGCCGAGCAAGCGCGAGAATGCCCATGCCGCACAACGTACCGCCGGTAAATGCTGCAAAAGGCGGACTGACGAACGCAATGGTCAGGGTTCCTGGCATCGCCATCAAGGCAAGTGTGATTCCGCAACTCGCGACCGTCGATTTGATCGCGAAGCGCGCCCCCATCACAAAGTAGGCGAAGACGAAAAATGGGATATTCACGAGCGTGAATATCAGGCCGACCGGCAGCGGAAAGATATACGCTGCAAGCAGCGCAATGCCCGCAATTCCGCCCGTGACAAGCCCGGCGGCCTTCAGTAGCACCAGCCCGGTTACGACGAATACCATGCCGACGATCATCGCGTAGAGATCCTCGAACAAGGAATGAGGCGTCCCGGTTCTTTCCTGGGGCGTGGAAAAGCCCAATGCCGAGGCAGATTCAGATTTCATGATGTCAAACATTCACGTCTGATGGCGATTCGATCCCTCCCGGTTCGAACGCGCCGCTTGCTTCAAGTGCGTGCCGCCGTCTCGGATCGGCTCGCCGCGAATTTCTGACCGAGGATACTTCCGCATAAAAATCCGGGCAACAGCTCGGGCACCGCTGCCAGGTCGTCATCACGCGGTCAATGTCGGGTGACCCGAGACGTTTCTTGCAGCCATTTGGCAAGCGAGTTCTCTTTTGTCTGAGCGGTACCGGCTTTCAGTGCCAGCAGCAATGTTAGTCTTTGGAGCAACCCCCTGAAACACCGGACACAGTCACATGCGCGTACACAGCTTGCTGGTCGAGCGCAGGCCCATGCCGCCGCACCCACAGCGTCGGCATGACGGCAAGGTCGCGGTGGCGAAGAGCAATCAACGCTGGTGTTCTGACGGGTTCGAGTTTCGTTGCGACAACGGCGAACCGCTGCGCGTGACGTTTGCGTTGGACTGCTGCGACCGCGAAGCGATGAGCTGGGCGGCGACGACCGGCGGCCACAGCGGGAACATCGTGCGTGACGTGATGCTCGCGGCCGTCGAACATCGCTTTGGCGACGCCCTGAAGGCGCCAGCGGAAATCGAATGGCTTACGGATAACGGCTCGGGCTACATTGCCGAGAAGATCCTCGGGGACCATCCAGTCGAAGCGACGCAATTGATGAATTGCTGAGAACCGCCGAGTCAACTGCGGATTGGCCTTCAAGACCTCAGCGCTGTTCGGCAGACCCGCTACGACCAACCTGTCCAGTTCGCACCAAAGCTCGCTACAAAGGCGAAAGATGGCTGCTGACGCGGTTTGAGGAATAGAAAAGTTTCGCCTGGACAGGTGCAGCGCCTCGCGCAGGCCCGAGTCTTCGTCGACCGATAGTCGCAGGTGTGCCGACACTCGTTCTACAAATTCGATCGAGGGCGGCCCTTTGGTTCCGAGCTCGATCGCCGAGACATAGCTTTGCTCGAAGCCTATCGCCTCCGCGAGATCCGTCTGACGAATACCGTAGCGGAGCCGGAGTGCGCGCAATTGTTCGGAAAAGGGGCTCACCTGGTTAACTCGCGGAAGACGTTCTAAGAACCGAGACAACCTACACCCCCTCCCATCAACATCCGCCCCCAAATAATCCGCCTTGACACCCTATCTTTCGATATATATCTTTAGATATGTTTTACGACATATAGGACACGATCATGCGACACAACTCCTCCCGCGGCCATGCCCGATGCGACGGTCATGGTGCGCATGCAGGCCCTGACTGGTACACCAGCGTCTGGCAACTGATCGGCCGCCATCGGCGCGGCCACGATCCGTTCGGCGGCGGCCCGTTCGGTGGCCGTGGCGGACGCGGCGGCTTTGGTGATTTCGGCGACGACGGCATGCCGCGCGGCCGCCAATTCAGCTCCGATGATCTCCAGCTGCTGCTGCTCGCGCTGGTCGCCGAGCAACCGAGCCACGGTTACGAACTGATCAAGGCGCTCGATACGCGCTCGAACGGCTTCTACAGCCCGAGCCCCGGCATGGTGTATCCGGCGCTCACGTATCTCGACGAAGTCGGCTTCGTCGCATCGCAGGCGGAAGGCAACCGCAAGCGCTATGCGCTGACCGACGCCGGCCGCACGCATCTCGACGCACAGCGCGAGCGCGTCGACACCTTGTTCGCGCGCCTCACGCACCTGGCACGCAAGATGGAATTCATGCGTCGCGCGTTCGCCGGCGAAGCGGCGGGCAGCGAGGCACAGGACGACACGCAGCCCGGCTGGCTGCCGGAGTTCGTCGAGGCCCGCCTCGCACTGAAGCGGGCGCTGCTCCACAAGAGCGCGGCCGATGCCGACGAACAGCGACGCATCGCGGCGATCATGCGCCGTGCGACGGCCGAAATCGAAGGCGGCAGCGGCGCGTGATCCGCGCCACCCGTCCAAACCATAGGAGAACGGATTGATGCAGAACCCCTCCGAACGCGCCGTCACCCGCGTGCGCCATACCCTCAAGTTCCGCCTGCTGCAGGTCGTGCGCGTGCACGCTGTGACGCCGCATCTGCTACGCGTCACCCTCGGCGGCCCCGACCTCGCGGATTTCGAATCGTCGTCGTTCGACGATCACGTGAAGGTGTTCTTCCCGCCGCCCGGCGCCGAACGGCCCGCGATGCCGACGCTCGGCGCGAACGGCCCCGAGTTTCCCGAAGGCGAACCGAAGCCGGTCGCGCGCGATTTCACGCCACGCCGCTTCGACCGCGCCGCCTGCGAACTCGATCTGGAATTCGTGCTGAACCATCCGGGCCCCGCATCGCAGTGGGCGGCACAGGCACACGTCGGCCAATGGCTCGGCATCGGCGGCCCGCGCGGATCGTTCGTGGTCCCGATCGATTTCGACTGGCACCTGCTGATCGGCGACGATACGGCGCTGCCTGCAGTCGCGCGGCGTCTCGAGCAATTGCCGGCCGGCGCGCGCACGGCGGTCGTGCTGGAAGTCGCGGATCGCACCGCGCAGATCGCGTTCGATACGCGTGCCGACGTGCATGAAATCTGGCGCTTTCGCGCCGAAGCCGACGCCGCGGACGGCGACCTGCTGCTGAATGCGGTGCGCGAGCTGCCGCTGCCGTCCTCCGGCGACGGTTACGTGTGGGCGGCAGGCGAAGCGCAGTCGATGCGCGCGGTGCGTCAGCACCTGACCGGCGAGCGCGGCGTCGACAAGTCGCGCATCCGCGCGGCGGCCTACTGGAAGCGCGGCGCGACGGCCGTGCACGAAACGCTGGAAGACTGACGCGAACGGGCGCCCGCGCACGGGCGGGCTTGGCATCGGCGGGGCGGCTGGTATATATCTATGTCTGCGACGCCGCTGTCGGGCGACAGCCGCCGCAGCCCGCCCAGGAGCGCCCGGTCATGACAAGAGAAAGCCACGCTTCGCCTTTCCTTCGCAACCTGAAGATCGCCGGCTATTGCAGCCTGGCGGTCGTCGTGCTCGCGCTGTTCGTCGCGATGTGCGCGATCCTGAAGGAAAGCGCGCTCGACCGTGACGCCGCACGGCATCCGGGCGAGACACCCGAATTGCATGAAGCGGGCGGCGGCCCGTCCGCGTCGGCGGAAGCGGCCAAGACGCCCGGTTGACGGCGTCCGGCCTGCACTTCTCCCGCGTAGTTTTCCCGCTCAGGGCGTGCGCTCGCGCCCCATCACCACCGCGTGCACGACGTCGCCGATCCGTTCGAGCAGCTCGACCACGCGTTGTCCGTACAGGTGCGCGGCCAGCGCGCCGGCCGTGCCGACCAGCACGCCGCCGGCCATGTCGAACGGCCAGTGCACGCCCGCATACACACGCCCCCATGCAATCGCGACGGCCATCGCGGCCATCACGACGCCGGTCAGCCGCGTGCTGCCGGCGAGCATCATGCCGACCGCGAGACTCCAGGCGAACGTCATGTGGTCGCTTGGAAACGAGCTGTCCGGCGCATGCGGAATCAGTTGCGCGCCGATTCCGGCCATGAACGGCCGCGGCGAAAACCAGAAATGCCCGATCACCTGCGCCAGCGCCAGCGCCACACACGTGCCGACGCCGGCTTCGATCGCCTGGCGGCGCGTCGGGCGTTCGCCGAAGATCCAGGTCAGCAGCAGCATCGCGGGCAGCGCATAGACGAGCCAGTCGGCGGCGAAGATCGCGAGGCGGGCAACGCCGGGGTGCGGCGCAGCGCCGGCATTGATGGCGGAAAACAGGGTGAGATTGAGGTTCTGCATGAATCCGGTTGCGTGGGATGTCGTGACGGGACCGGGGGTGCCGGTCGGATGCGAACGATGCTAGTGCTCACTCGCTTAAGCAATGCTTAATGCGCCGGGCAACCGGTGACCAGGACCGGGGCCGGGGCCCGCGCGCGAACGCACTTAGAGCCTGCACTGCAACACAAGTTCACACAATTGTCACATTCACGCGCAACCGTTTCCCGTAAAAGCTCACCGACCATCCCGTAAAGGCTCACCTTTTTCACATCGTGACGTCACCGACGCGTGCGAGTATCGGACGCCGCGCGCCATGCCGTTTGCACCGTTCGTCTCAATATTTGCGTCGCAAATCATTCGAAATCGGCAACAATTAATTCCATATGCGGCATCGCACAACGGCAACGCACAGGCATAGGATTACGAGCTTACGAGCACTCATCCACGAAGCGATCAACAACAAGGAGTCCGCATGAAACCCAGCGATGTCAGATCGAAAGCGTTTGCGATGCCGTTGACCAGCCCGGCCTTTCCGATGGGCCCGTACCGTTTCGTCGATCGTGAGTTTCTGATCATCACGTATCGCACCGATCCAGACCGTCTGCGTGAAATCGTGCCCGAGCCGTTGCAGGTCAAAGAGCCGCTCGTCCATTACGAATTCATTCGCATGGCCGATTCGACGGGCTTCGGCGACTACACGGAAAGCGGCCAGGTGATCCCCGTCGAGTACAACGGCCAGGCCGGCGGCTACACGCTCGCGATGTATCTCGACGATCACCCGCCGATCGCCGGCGGCCGCGAGCTGTGGGGTTTCCCGAAAAAACTCGCGTCGCCCACGCTGCACGTGAACACCGACCACCTCCTGGGCACGCTCGACTACGGCAAGGTGCGCGTCGCGACCGGCACGATGGGCTACAAGCACAAGGAACTCGACATCGACGAGCAGACGAAGCGCCTCGCCGGCCCGAACTTCCTGCTGAAGATCATCCCGCACGTCGACGGCACCGCACGCGTGTGCGAACTGGTGCGCTACTACATGCAGGACATCAGGATGAAGGGCGCGTGGACGGGCCCCGCGTCGCTCGAACTGGCACCGCACGCGCTCGCGCCGGTGGCCGACCTGCCGGTGCTGGAGATCGTCGAAGCGCGCCACCTCGTCGCGGATTTGACACTCGGCCTCGGCGAAGTCGTCTACGATTACCTGGCTCAGTAACACGTCCGCAGTCCTTTCTCCCTGTCAATCCTTTCACCACGGGAAATTCCAAATGAGCAACCTGAATGGCAAGACCGCAGTCGTCACGGGCGCCGCAAGCGGCATCGGCAAGGAAATCGCGCTGGAGCTCGCGAAAGCGGGCGCGGCCGTC
>NZ_CAJPGZ010000039.1:0-5683 GCF_905339865.1 Burkholderia sp. BCC1993
ACAACTACTCCCGATCATCCGGCAACGTATCCGGGTCATCGTTTGCCTGTTCATTCAACTCTTTACAGGCCCTGCTCGACAGCGGAATAGTTACTGCCATGAACGAAACCCACGTGTCGCCCACATCATCCGCGCCCGCGTTCTCAAGCATCTTGCGGGCGCGTGAATTCAGTTTGTAGCTCACGCCTTACCTCCATAGCTTCTCGAATCGCGCGGCGTTGCTGGCCGTGTAGATCACGGTGTTCTGTATCGACCGATGGCCTAGATAGTCCTGAATCAGCCGCGTATCCGCGCCTTGGTCGGCAAGCGCGAAGCCGCACCCGTGGCGCAGCATGTGCGGCCGAACCAACACCGGCAGGCCCGCGAGTTCGCCGTATCGACGGATCAGGTAGTAGACCTGGTGCCGCGTCATCCGACCGCCGCGCTCGGTCACGAAAAACGCCTTCTCGCCCGGACTGGCGAGCTTGGCGCGATCGCGTAGCCAAGCCTGCGCGAGGCGCGGCTCGGGCGCTCGCATCGGATGAATGCCCGACAGGCCGCGCTTGAGGCGATGAACCGAGATACGCCAACCGTCCGCGTCGATATCGGACAGGTCGAGGCCAGCGGCCTCGCTCGCGCGTAGGCCGTGGCGGAACGTCACGGCGATCAGGCAGCGGTCGCGAGCCGCGTGGCGGCCCTGCTTGGCCGCCTCCATCATGCGGGCCACCTCCGGCTCGTAGACGTGCTTGCGGCGGCTCATGGTTAGCGCCCGCGCGCGATGGCGTAGAGCACGAGGAACACGCCGAGCACGGTCAGGAACATGAATCCGATGTGAAACGGCACGTTGAGATAGACCCCGGCACCGCCTACGGATGCCGTCTTGGCCGGGGCGGCATTCATGCCGATCACACCGCAAAGGATCATGAGGCATCCGAGCGGGCCAACTGGAAAGGTTTTTTGCATGATTCGATCCTCTCAATATTTTGTTGAAAGTGACTACCAATAAAAAGCGGCCGGAGCCGCGTGCTGTCGTGCCTGTCCCGCGAGACTTTCAACAAAATATGCCATTTCGTTGAAAGTGAGGCGTCGCCCCTCGATGGCTTAACACACTACCTACTACCGGGCCGCCTTACCCCAACGCTTTCGGGCCGCAGCACAGTCCTCGTCTTCCAGCAGACCATGCGCGATAGCCACGTCGATGTCCTCGCGGGTGTACGGTTCATCGGGCCGCGCGCAGACCGACCGCTCCATATCCTCGCCATGCACCCACGCCGTATATCTGGCCAAGGTGGTAATAAGCAGATATAGCGCGATGATCCACACGCCCAGCCCAATCCACCAGAAGATCGGCCGTTTTGCGTTCGCTGCGGCCATGATTTCGTGCCCTCCGGTTATCTGGTCGATAGTTCACGCCGGAGCCGCGCATCGAGCGCGCACCAGTCGAAGCCGCGTTCGCACTTCCCGCACCAAAGCGGCTGTGCCGACTTGCCGCGTCGAGTCGGCTGGATCAGCGGCCCGTCGCACTGCGGGCAGGCGGGCGGGCGCGCGGCGCTGGCCTGCGCGAGCGACGTGCGCCCGCCCGGATGCCCGACGTCGATCAGCGTCAGGTAGTCGCGCGCGTCGATGCGCGCCTCGATACTCTCAGGTTTCATTGCTCTGCCCTCTCTGATTACCACCATAGCGCCGGAGCACGGCGCGAAACAGATCTACCCCCACGAGCCGCCACACGACCACATGCACGGCCAGTATGCCCGGAAAGCCCGTCAACAGAACCGCGCTCGAGAACCGCACGCCCGCGAGCAGCAGCCCGGAAAACAGACTCGCCACGAGGAAGGCCGCAAGCGCCGCAGCGATCCTGACACGATGGTTTTGCATATTGCCCTCTTAAACACGGCCTATCGACCAGTAATAAACGCCGGGTCTTGAACATGGAAATACAGCCACACGAGAATTGCCACGATTACACATACGCATATCGCCTTAATCATCGTCATAACCGCACTCACACTGTCCCGTTAAGCACGCAAGCGAACGCGCAGCACGCCACGAACGTCCACGGAATCGCGCTGTAGATCGCATCGCGCATCGGCGTCGCGTCCGCGCCCTGCCCCATCACCATCGCGAACCCGATGCCGAGCGCCCACACGACCACGAAACCCAACCCGAAGAACCGGCCACGCGTGAAACCGATCACGAGCGCCACGACGAGCAGCGCCACACCAATCGCCCACGGGAGCGGCGGCATTGCCTCCACGAACGTCCCGAGCGAGTGCATCGCGAACGCGAGCACGCCCGCGACAATCAGGCCCAAAAACCCGGCCCCTAGAACATTCCCTAATGACCGCATATTCACCTCGTCTTATCTTGAAAGCCCGCTAGTTTCGCGGGCGAAACTGCACCGCGCGGCGAACCGCGCGATGCTTCGGAGTTCGAATCAGAACGGGATATCGTCCGATTCCGGATCGTCCATCGGGGGCGGGCCGTCGCCCTGCCCTTGGCCGCCCTTACCGCCCGTGCTGCGCCCGCCGAGCATCTGCATCTGGTCGGCAACGATCTCGGTCGAGTAGCGGTCTTGGCCGTCCTGCCCCTGCCACTTGCGCGTGCGGAGTCGCCCCTCGATGTACACCGACGAACCCTTTTTCAGGTACTCGCTGACGATTTCCGCTAGGCGGCCGAAGAATGCGACGCGGTGCCACTCGGTCACTTCCTTGAACTCGCCGCTCGCCTTGTCCTTGTAGCGATCCGTCGTCGCGAGCCGGATATTCGCGACCGCATCGCCGCTCGGCATATAGCGCACTTCCGGATCAGCGCCGAGATTACCCACGAGAATGACCTTGTTTACCGATGCCATGATGTCCTCTCCTTCTAGTTGACTGTTACCAACACCGTTACCCTTACTCAGCGAGCCGGTACGGCCCGCGCCTCACATGCCTCGATCATCGCCGCGTGATAACCGTTGCTCCATGCCGTCACCAGCTCGGGAACGCCCGCGAACATGGCCGGGACAATGCACTCGCCATCGCGGAAGTCCGTCATCCCCTGCTCAACTGCGTCACGCAATACGGCCTTGATTTTCGAGCGGTTTGCCGGATCGAGACTCAGCGCATTGTGCGCGTTTGCGTACTCGACACAAATATCCAGACCACGCATTTTCAAGCCCTCCGATCACCGGCAACCGTCTCGATCACCATGACTCAAGTATAGGCGACGTATATAGAAATGTATATAGAAATCAATAGAAAAGTTTTTTATTGCGCCCGCGCCGTGATACCGAAAACCAATCGCGATAGCCGTCAGGCTGACCACCCTCTTGCAAGCCAAACAGGGCCTTCGCACCCGGCCCAAGCTATCTCCGCGTGCTGCCGTCCCTCGCCCTGCCCGCACGGGCAGGGTGCGGCGGTAGGGGCCGGGTCGGTAGACCTCGCGCGCAGCGCGACCCCGTAGCCCGCCGCAGGACAGCACGCGGCCACGGACTCACGATCACCGATGGTTTCGCCCGCGAAACGCGGGCTGCGCAAGGGATTCGCAGGGCTGCGCAGCAGTCCCCGCGCAGCGGGGATGAGCGCGAATGCGCGAACCCGGAGCAGCCCGGTCGCCGCGCAGCGGCGATGCGCCCTAGCCCTTCCAACCTCTGGTCGACACGTACATCGCCCCGCCCCCGATCATCGCGGCCAAGGCAGTTACTGCCATGCCCTTATGGCTCAACGCCGCGATGACCGCCAAAGTCAAAGCGCCAATCACGCCATATATGCGTGCCTCGACCTCGTGTTTCATGGCTAACTTCCCTTCGGCTTGAACTTCGCGGCTACCTTGTCGAACTGCTGGAACAGTTCGGGCGTGCCCTCGTATACGCGAGCCGTCATGCCGTCCTCGCCGTAGTACTGCATCAGCAGCTTGACTGCCTGATACGCGGCTGACTTGTTGCCTGAGCCGTACTCGTTTGCGGCCTGCTGGTAGCCCATGCCATCCACGAGCACCGCGCGCGCGAGCACTTCAGTTTTTTCAGACAACGGCCGCCCGCGCGTGTTGGCGCGCACGTCGCGCATGTGCGCGACGAGCTTCTTGAACTGAGCGGGCGTGAGACGTGGAATTTTCGCGGATGCCATGTGTGTGTAATCGCTAGGTAAGTGCGGCCCGCAAGGCCGCGATCTGGTCGGGCCGCAGGCCCGCCGCATCGACCGACGCCATGCGCTCGACAATCATCGTCGCGTAGATCGGCGCGAGCGCGTTCGCCTCGGCGCAAAGCACGATGCCATCCGGCGATGGTCGGCGCTCGCGCCAGTGATTGATGGCGCGCTCGATGTCTGCAATCGAAAAGTGACTCATACAACCTCCACCGGATAGCGGTTACTCTCATTCTAGCAACCGTATATAGAAATGTATAGTGAAATAGACGAGGCGTCCGACCGACCGGCGCCGGTCGCCGGCGCCGTCCTCAGTCTCGCCCGCCCTGGCGGGCGCTGGTCACGCTTCGGCGGCTCCCGGCCGCGCAACCTCTGCCCGCCTCGCCTTGGCCTGCTCAAGCCCCTCCGGGCCGGTAAACCGGCCCTGCGTCTCCCCGCCGTTCCAGAGCATGTAAGTCGGCACGCCGTCGATGCGATAGAGGCCGATCACCCATCCGGTCGGCCTGCCGTCTGCGCTGCAGTGGGTCCAGCCGTACCCGCTCGGTTCGGCCTTCCATTGATCGCCCGCCATGTCATCACCCCTCGATCAGGTAGCGGGCCGCCTCGCGGCGGCCCCGCTGGTTCATTCGATCACTTCAAGCGGCGCTGCCGCTTCGCTGTCGGCCGCGCTCTGCGGCTGCTCGCCCGCGTGCTTCGCGATGATGAATTCGTAAGCCTGCCCCGCGTGCTTCGCTGCCGTAAAGATCGCGGTCTTGTCGTTCTTGAGCACCTTGAGCCAGCTTTCGAGATACGCGGCGTGGTTCTCGATGGTGGCATTGACGAAACCGACGTGACCGACGACGAAAGCCGCGCCAAGCTCTGCAACGAGTTCTTCAAACGCGTAGGCATCGTCGCCGAAGCGCTTGCCGTACTCGCGCGCAAGGCGGCTTTCGTGGCCCGTCCAGTGCGTCAGTTCATGCAGCGCGGTCGCATAGTAGTTTTCCGGGCTGGTGAACCGCTCACGGGCGGGCAGGCAGATTTGATCGCGCGAAGGCGTGTAGAACGCGCCGTCGAACCCGTGCGCGATCTTCGCCCCGCTCGCGGCGAGAATGGCCTCGGCCGTGTCGATCGGGTTGAAGTCGGCCGCCTTCTCGGCGGGTGCGTAGAACGACTCCGGCAGGCCGTCGATCTGCGCCACGTTAAAGACCCAAAACGCTTTGCACATGGGGAAAAATTCACCCTTGCCCTCACCCTCGGCCGCGCCCTCTGCGGGCTTCGCGTTCTTGCGCGCGACCATTTCGAAGTACGCGCACATCACGCCCTTTTCGCCCTTGCGCACGTGCGCGCCCATGCTCTCGGCCTGCTTGTACGTCATCCAGACATTCGACGCAAACCCGGCCTCGATGGCGGCATCCCAGAGGATCAGGACGTTGACGCCGTTATACGCTGCGCCGGTCTTGCCGTTGCGCGGAAAGCCACGTTGCGCCGCACGCGTCCAGCGCTCGCGCGCTTCGTTCCCGCCCTTCTCCAGCATGGCGATGATCTTGTCCGTGATCGTTTGGCGGATGTCGGATTTTGCGTTTGCGGTCATGATTTCGTGC
>NZ_CAJPGZ010000040.1:0-3931 GCF_905339865.1 Burkholderia sp. BCC1993
TCCGCGCCTCCCCGACGGGAGGCGATTCCCGTACTACCGCCCATTCTCGCGATGGCGTGCCGTCAGTCACGGCACGCCATCCGTCTCCGCCATCCACGGCGGGATTTCTCGGAGCAACTGATGAAACCGCACGCGCGTACAGAAAAGCAGGCCGTCGATGCGGCGGACCTGCATCACGAAGCCGGCGCGCCGGCCGCTGCGCGGTCGCTGCCGTACGAAACCATCGCGCTCGTCCTGCAAGGCGGCGGCGCGCTCGGCGCGTATCAGGCCGGCGTGTTCGAAGGGCTGCACGAAGCGGGCGTTCCGCTCGACTGGATCGCAGGCATCTCGATCGGCGCGCTCAACACCGCGCTGATCGCCGGCAATGCGCCCGAACATCGTGTCGAGCGGCTGCGCCAATTCTGGGAAACGATCTGCCAACCGGCGTTCTTTCCCGCGATTCCGGCCGCGTTCGAATTCGCGCTGTTCAACAGCATCGACCAGATCCGCACGTTCTTCACCGCATCGCAGGCCGCAAGCGCGATGATGCAGGGCCAGCAGGGCTTCTTCTCGCCGCGCTTCCCGCCGCCGCTGCCGGGCGTATCCGATCATCCGGAAAAGATCAGCTGGTACGACACGTCGGCACTGCGCGCGACGCTGCTCAAGCTGTGCGATTTCGACCGGATCAACTCGGGCGAGACGCGCGTGTCGGTCGGCGCGGTCAACGTCGGCACCGGCAACTTCGTGTACTTCGACAACTCGCGCATCCGCCTCGAGCCCGAGCACTTCATGGCGTCCGGCGCACTGCCGCCCGCGTTCCCGCCGGTCGAGATCGACGGCGAGTATTACTGGGACGGCGGCGTCGTGTCGAACACGCCGCTGATGGAAGTGCTGCGCGCGCGTCCGCGGCGCGACACGCTCGCGTTCCAGGTCGATCTGTGGAGCGCACGCGGGCCGCTGCCGCGCACGATGGCCGACGTCGCGGAACGCACGAAGGACGTGCAGTATTCGAGCCGCACGCGTTTCGTCACCGATACGCTGCAGCGCGAACAGCGCTACCGCAACGTGCTGCGCCACGTGCTCGAGCAGGTGCCGGAAGCGCAGCGCAAGAACGACCCGTGGTGCATCGAGGCTGAAGCGATGTCGAGCGGGAAGAAGTACAACATCCAGCACCTGATCTATCAGCAGAAGGCGTACGAGCACCACTACAAGGACTATCAGTTCGGTCTGTCGACGATGCGCGACCACTGGTGCGCGGGTCTCGACGACATCCGCAAGACGCTCGCGGTCAAGGACGGCCTCGCGCTGCCCATCAACGACGCGGGCTTCGTCACGCACGACATTCACCGCCGCCGGTGATGCCGTGTGCGACGGACCGGCGCGCAGGCTGCGCCGGTCCGTCCTCTTTTCCGATTCGACATGCCGATCTTCATTGCGCTGTTCGCGCTCATCGCCCTGGGATGGGGCGCCGTCCACCTGTTTCACGTCATCGCCGCGCAGTTCGGCCAGCCGGTCGCGATCGCGGCCGCCGTGCTCGCCGCCGCGATCCTGATCGCGCTGATCGCATGGTGGATCAAGCGCCGCCGCGACATCGCACCGAACACGAAGGAACAAGGCTGGACCCACATCGTGCATCGCGCGTGGGGCGAGCTGCGCGTGTCCGCGACGCAGGGGCTGCTGTGGCTGTCGCACGACGGCGCGGACGGCCGCTATACGTTGTCGCAGCTCGACGGCTGCGAGGCGGCGCCGATCGGCGGCCGCTGGCATCTCGTCGTGCGCGTGCGCGACGCGGTGCGCGGCGAATGGAAACTGCCGATGATGGACAAGCGCGATGCGCAGCGCTGGGCGCGCGTGCTGATGCTCGCGAAGGACAACCGGCTGTAGGACGGCGGCGCGGTTCCCTGAGCGCCCTAGCGCGCGCCGAGCGCCCACAACGCGTCGAGCACGTGCTGGGTCGACCGCTCGACCGGGCCGGCCCGATGGGCGATGCCCAGTTCGCGCCACAACGCCGGACGCAGCGGCCGCATGACGATGCGTGGGTCGGGCAACGGGGCGCCCGCCTCGTGCGGCAGTAGCGTCGCGCCGTAACCCGCTGCAACCAAGCTCTTGATCGCATCGTTGTAGTTGAGTTCGATGCGCGGCTCGGGCCGGTGGCCGCCGAGCGCGAACCATTCCGTCGTGAGCCGCGACAGGCGGGTGGTCGCATCGTTGAGAATCAGCGGGCGCGCGGCCAGATACGCCGGCGTCACGCGTGCCGGCAGCCGCCAGTCCGCGGGCAGAAAGGCCAGCACCGGATCGCGCCGCCACGCGCGGATCGACAGCCCCGCGACCGCCGCCTGCGGCAGGGCAACCAGCCCGACATCGAGCGAGCCCTGCGCAATCCGCGCCAGTGTGTCGTGCGACGTGAGCACCGCTATCTGCACATCGATGTCCGGATGCTGCTCGCGCAGCCGGGCCACCGCCTGCGGCAACAGATGGGCGATCGCCCCGGTCGATGCGCCGAGGCGCACCCGCCCGGTCAGACCCTGCACTTGCCGCTCCACGTCGTCGAGGGTCGACTCGACCTCGGCCAGCAGACGGCGCGCCCGCTCCACCAGCACCGCACCGATCGTCGACGGCTGTACGTTGCCGCGCGTGCGCGACAGCAATGGCGCACCGATGCGGCTTTCGAGTTCGGCGACATGAAGGCTGACCGTCGGCGGCGCAAGATGAAGCAGTTGCGCGGCGGCCACGAAGGATCCCTGGTCGGCGATTGCGACCAGCGTACGCAGCCGGTCCAGACTGATCTCGCGCATGCCCACCTCTCGTTCAGGAAAACTGAATCCGGTCATCAGGAAATTCAACTTTTCCTATTCTAGGCGTTCGATGGACGATACGGCTTTCCCGATGCCCGAAACGAGGAACGCGACCATCATGAGCCTCCCTACTGTCTATATCGACGGCGACCAAGGTACGACCGGACTGCAGATCCACGAGCGCCTGCGGGATCGCACCGACCTGCGGCTCGTCACGCTGCCGGACGCCGAGCGCAAGGACCCCACGCGGCGCGCCGAAGCGATCAACGCATGCGATATCGCGATTCTGTGCCTGCCCGACGCCGCCGCGCGCGAAGCGGTCGGCTTCATCCGGAATCCGGCGGTACGCGTGATCGATGCGAGCTCGGCCCATCGCACCGAACCGGAATGGGTCTACGGTTTCCCCGAGATGGCCGACGGGCACGCGCAGACCATCGCACGCGCGCGGCGCGTCACCAATCCGGGCTGCTATCCGACGGGCGCGATCGGGCTGCTGCGGCCGCTGCAACAGGCCGGCCTGCTGCCGCGCGACTACCCGGTGAGCATCCATGCGGTGTCCGGTTACTCGGGCGGCGGCCGCGCCGCCGTCGACGCATTCGAATCGAACGACGCCGCGCGCGCGAAACCGCTGCAGGTCTACGGCCTCGCGCTCGCGCACAAGCATGTGCCCGAGATCCAGCTGCATGCCGGGCTCGCGCACCGTCCGCTGTTCGTGCCGGCTTACGGCGCCTATCGGCAGGGCATCGTGCTTACGGTGCCGATCGAGTTGCGCCTTCTTCCGGCCGGCGTGACCGGTGAGTTGCTGCACACGTGTCTCGCGCACCATTACGCCGGCGCGCGCCATGTCGAGGTCACGCCGCTCGCGGATACGCGCACGATCACGCATCTCGATCCGCAGGCGCTGAACGGCACGAACGACCTGCGGCTGAGCGTGTTCGTCAATGACGATCACGCTCAGGTGCTGCTGTCCGCCGTGTTCGACAATCTCGGCAAAGGGGCATCCGGCGCGGCCGTGCAGAATCTCGACCTGATGCTCGGCGCGGCGAGCGCGGCGAAAGCGGCTTGAACGCCTGAGCCGCGGGTGTGAGCCGCGGTTTGGGTGCGGGTGCGGGTGCGGGTGCGGGTGCGGGTGCGGGTGCGGGTGCGGGTGCGGGTGC
>NZ_CAJPGZ010000041.1:0-3723 GCF_905339865.1 Burkholderia sp. BCC1993
CACGGCCGCGCCCGCTTTCGCGAGCTCCAGCGCGATTTCCTTGCCGATGCCGCTTGCGGCGCCCGTGACGACTGCGGTCTTGCCGTTCAGATCTGCTGCCATGTCCGTCTCCTTCCGTTATCGGATCGAAAAAGCGCGCCCCGCTGCATCCGCTTTCGTCGCGGTCGTGCAGGTGGAGGCCAGCCGCTATTGTGCACGATCGGCCCCGCCGTTCGCGCGCAAAACGTCTAAGCTTAAGGTCGGTTCCGAGTCGCGGGAGATTCCCATGCACTATCGACGGCTAGGCCGCTCCGGCCTGCAGATCAGCGCGCTTTCGCTCGGCTCATGGGTCACCTACGGCAACCAGGTCGATCAGCGGGTCGCCCGCGAATGCCTTGCGGCGGCCCGTGATGCGGGCGTCAATTTCTTCGACAACGCCGAGGTCTACGCGGGCGGCAAATCCGAGGAAATCATGGGCCAGGCGCTCAAGTCGCTCGGCTGGCCGCGCGTCAGCTACCTCGTGTCCACGAAGTTCTTCTGGGGGCTCGCGGAAGCGCCGAACCAGTACCACACACTGAACCGGAAATATCTGCTGAACGCGATCGACGGCTCGCTGCGCCGGCTGCAGCTCGACCATGTCGACCTCGTGTACTGCCATCGCCCCGATCCGAACACACCGATCGAGGAGACCGTCTGGGCGATGAGCGACATGATCGTACGCGGCAAGGCGCTGTACTGGGGCACGTCCGAATGGAGCGCCGACGAGATCCGCGCCGCGTACGAGATTGCCGAGCGGCACCATCTGCACAAGCCGGTCGTCGAGCAGCCGCAGTACAACCTGTTCCACCGTACCCGGGTCGAACAGGAATACGCACGGCTCTATCACGACTACGGCCTCGGCCTGACGACCTGGAGCCCGCTGGCATCGGGGCTGCTCACCGGCAAGTACCGGAACGGCGTACCACCGGGCAGCCGCGCGCAATTGCCGGGCTACGACTGGCTCCGCGAACGGCTGACGGATCCGGTCAGCAACAATGTGGTCGAACGGCTCGGCGAGATCGCGGCCGAACTCGGTTGCAGCACCGCCCAGCTCGCGATTGCGTGGGTACTCGCGAATCCGCGCGTGAGTTCGGTCATTACGGGCGCCTCGCGAATCGAGCAGATCGGCGACAACATGCGCGCGCTCGACGTTGCCGCGAAACTGACGCCGGAGATCAAGCAACGCATCGAGGAGGCCGTCGGCGATGCATACGAGTAAGGCGGCTCACGCCCACTCGCGTACAATACGCGGCCGCATTGGCGCGCGGCCCGACGGCCCCGCGCGATCGTCCGTTTTCATCGATTCACCCTTCGTTTCAGGCAGCCAGCCATGCTCAGTTATCGTCACGGTTTTCACGCAGGCAACCACGCGGACGTGCTCAAGCACGCCGTCGTCGTCCAGCTGCTGCGCTACCTGAACAAGAAAGACAAGTCGTACTGGTACATCGACACGCACGCCGGTGCCGGCGTGTATTCGCTGCGCGATGGTTATGCCGCCAAGACAGGGGAATTCGACACCGGCATCGGGCCGCTGTGGAACGAAAAGAACCTGCCCGAGGCGCTCGGTGACTACATCGACGAGGTGCGCGCGCTGAACGACGACGGTGAGCTGCACTACTATCCGGGCTCCCCGTATCTCGCATGGCGATCGATGCGCGAGCAGGACCGGATGCGCCTGTTCGAAATGCACACGACGGAAATCGACGTGTTGCGTCACAACTTCCGCGATGCGGGGCGCCGCGCGATGATTTTCGCCGGTGACGGCTTCGAGGGCATCAAGGCGCTGCTGCCGCCGCCGCCGCGACGCGCGCTCGTGCTGATCGATCCGTCCTATGAGGACAAGAAGGACTACGCGCGCACGGTGACTTGCGTGACGGAATGCCTGAAGCGTTTCGCGACAGGCTGTTACGCGATCTGGTATCCGCAGGTTGCGCGGGTGGAATCGCAGCGTTTTCCGGAGCAGCTCAAGCGCCTGCAGCCGAACAACTGGCTGCACCTGACGCTGACGGTATCGAATCCGCCGGCAGATGGCCTGGGCCTTTACGGCAGCGGAATGTTCATCCTGAATCCGCCGTACACGCTCGCGCAGAGCATGAACGAAGCGCTGCCCTATCTCGTCGAGCGCCTGGGACAGGACAGCGGCGCGCGGTGCCAGATCGAGCACCGCGGGAACTGAGCGAACGGTTTTCCGTTACGGCTGCGGTCTTGGCGCGGGTCTTGGCTGATTGGCCGGCGACACACCCCAGCCCGGCACATTGATATACGGCGCGACAAACAGCGGGACCGACGAATTCGGTCCCTGCCCGGCCGGCGCTCGCATGCCTGCGGGCTCAACGATCGGCTCGGAAGATAACGGAGCCGTTTGCAACACCAGGCCGCCCTTGCCATCCTGGATCCCGCGTTGCGTATCGAGAATCAGCGGCCTGGACGACGTCGCCGCACCAGCCGCCATGCCGTGAGCGAGCACCGCGGCCCCCAGAACGAGACGCGCGCGGGAAACGTGACGCACATCGAGACGCAAACGCATGGTCGTGTTCTTCCGGTTGAAAAGCAGGTCCATACCATAGCGCCGCGCCGACGATTTCGCCAGATCGGACGCACAAAAAAACAAAGCCCCGTCAACACGGGGCTTGCTTTTCGCTCGGTGCCACATGGCACCTGACGGTGACTCCGATTACAGCGAGTAGCCGTTGGTTTCGAGCGAGCGGATGCGGCTCTCGAGCTGGACGATGTCCGACGACGACGCGAGGTAAGCCTCACGGCGTTCACGCTCTGCGGATTCGAACCAGTTGCTCAGCTTTTCAACGATGTAGGCGATCATGATGTTCTCCAAGGAAGGGGGGACCCCTGGCGAATCGAGATTCAGGGATTTCCCGTATAGGGTTATCCCGAATTATAGCGATGCCGCACCAAGATGCTAGTGAAATGCTTGCATGGAAGCCATTCCAGTTTGGAATGGTTTCCGAACTATCTGCCTCAACTCACTGATTCTTAAGGATATTGAATCGAGGCTCCTGTTCAGCCTCGAGGATGTGCACTAATCTGGTTCACTGACAGGGTCGGCCAGGCGCGCCAAGATCGGGCATTCGGGTCGCCCGTCACCATGGCAGTGCGCGGCGAGATCGGCAAGTGTATTGCGCATGTCGCTCAATTCCGCGATGCGTTTGTCGAGTTCGGCCACGTGTTCGAGGGCGATCGACTTCACTTCGGCGCTGGCGCGGGAGCGGTCTTGCCAGAGCATCAGCAGCTTGCGAATATCCTCGACGAGAAAACCGAGCCGCCGTGCCTGGCGGATGAAACGCAGAATATGGACGTCATCCGAACCGTAGATCCGGTATCCGGCGTCGCTCCGCTTGCTCGGCGCAAGAAGGCCGACCTGCTCGTAGTACCGGATCATTTTTGCGCTGACGCCGGATTCGCGCGACGCGTCGCCGATATTCATTCCCTGCACCTCTCCATCAAGCATTGGTTCGAACACGAACGTCGACGCAAGCAACCGTCGACGACATTTCGATCGTATCAAATCGCGAGATTTCGTTCCTGCGTGGGCAGTGACGGCCGGATCGACCGCAATCCGGATGTCCTTATTGAGGTAGGCGGTGGCTGCGAAATCTGCCGGTTCGGCGCAGCATGCAGTTTGTATCGAGGGGCCCACGCCCACCGACGATCACGCCAACGCCTGCAGCGATCGCGCATTTCTGCGCT
>NZ_CAJPGZ010000042.1:0-2912 GCF_905339865.1 Burkholderia sp. BCC1993
CAGACTTGTTATAGGATCAAGCCTTACGGGCAATTAGTATCAGTTAGCTGAACGCATTACTGCGCTTACACACCTGACCTATCAACGTCCTGGTCTCGAACGACCCTTCAAGGGGATCTAGTCCCCAGGGATATCTCATCTTAAGGCGAGTTTCCCGCTTAGATGCTTTCAGCGGTTATCTCTTCCGAACATAGCTACCCGGCGATGCCACTGGCGTGACAACCGGTACACCAGAGGTTCGTCCACTCCGGTCCTCTCGTACTAGGAGCAGCCCCCTTCAAATATCCAACGCCCACGGCAGATAGGGACCAAACTGTCTCACGACGTTTTAAACCCAGCTCACGTACCTCTTTAAATGGCGAACAGCCATACCCTTGGGACCGGCTACAGCCCCAGGATGAGATGAGCCGACATCGAGGTGCCAAACACCGCCGTCGATATGAACTCTTGGGCGGTATCAGCCTGTTATCCCCAGAGTACCTTTTATCCGTTGAGCGATGGCCCTTCCATACAGAACCACCGGATCACTATGACCTGCTTTCGCACCTGCTCGACTTGTCGGTCTCGCAGTTAAGCACGCTTATGCCATTGCACTATCAGCACGATTTCCGACCGTACCTAGCGTACCTTCGTACTCCTCCGTTACGCTTTGGGAGGAGACCGCCCCAGTCAAACTGCCTACCATGCACTGTCCCCGACCCGGATCACGGGCCAAGGTTAGAACCTCAAACAAACCAGGGTGGTATTTCAAGGACGGCTCCACCGAAACTAGCGTTCCGGTTTCATAGCCTCCCACCTATCCTACACAGATCGGTTCAAAGTCCAATGCAAAGCTACAGTAAAGGTTCATGGGGTCTTTCCGTCTAGCCGCGGGTAGATTGCATCATCACAAACACTTCAACTTCGCTGAGTCTCGGGAGGAGACAGTGTGGCCATCGTTACGCCATTCGTGCAGGTCGGAACTTACCCGACAAGGAATTTCGCTACCTTAGGACCGTTATAGTTACGGCCGCCGTTTACCGGGACTTCAATCAAGAGCTTGCACCCCATCATTTAATCTTCCGGCACCGGGCAGGCGTCACACCCTATACGTCCACTTTCGTGTTTGCAGAGTGCTGTGTTTTTATTAAACAGTCGCAGCCACCAGTTTATTGCAACCCCTTCACCCTTTGCCCGCAGGGGCATCAAGCTACAAGGGCGTACCTTATCCCGAAGTTACGGTACCAATTTGCCGAGTTCCTTCTCCCGAGTTCTCTCAAGCGCCTTAGAATACTCATCTCGCCCACCTGTGTCGGTTTGCGGTACGGTCATCGTTAGACTGAAGCTTAGAGGCTTTTCTTGGAACCACTTCCAATTGCTTCGCTCCCTAAGGAGCTCGCGCCACACCCTTGAATTACGCACCCGGATTTGCCTAAGTGCCTTCTCCAATGCAGCGACCGGGACTTCCAACACCCGGACAACCTTCCGCGATCCGTCCCCCCATCGCATCTAACAATGGTGCAGGAATATTGACCTGCTTCCCATCAGCTACGCATTTCTGCCTCGCCTTAGGGGCCGACTCACCCTACGCCGATGAACGTTGCGTAGGAAACCTTGGGCTTACGGCGAGGGGGCCTTTCACCCCCTTTATCGCTACTCATGTCAGCATTCGCACTTCCGATACCTCCAGCACGCTTTTCAACGCACCTTCGCAGGCTTACGGAACGCTCTCCTACCATGCGTGCAAAGCACGCATCCGCAGCTTCGGTATATAGCTTAGCCCCGTTACATCTTCCGCGCAGGACGACTCGATCAGTGAGCTATTACGCTTTCTTTAAAGGGTGGCTGCTTCTAAGCCAACCTCCTGACTGTTTTAGCCTTCCCACTTCGTTTCCCACTTAGCTATATTTGGGGACCTTAGCTGGCGGTCTGGGTTGTTTCCCTCTTGACACCGGACGTTAGCACCCGATGTCTGTCTCCCGTGATTGCACTCTTCGGTATTCGGAGTTTGCTATGGCGGGGTAATCTGCAATAGACCCCCCAACCATGACAGTGCTCTACCCCCGAAGGTGAGACACGAGGCACTACCTAAATAGTTTTCGGAGAGAACCAGCTATTTCCAAGTTTGTTTAGCCTTTCACCCCTATCCACAGCTCATCCCCTAACTTTTCAACGTTAGTGGGTTCGGACCTCCAGTACGTGTTACCGCACCTTCATCCTGGCCATGGATAGATCACTTGGTTTCGGGTCTACGCCCAGCAACTGAACGCCCTATTCGGACTCGCTTTCGCTACGCCTGCCCTATACGGTTAAGCTTGCTACTGAACGTAAGTCGCTGACCCATTATACAAAAGGTACGCCGTCACCCCTTACGAGGCTCCGACTGTTTGTATGCATGCGGTTTCAGGATCTATTTCACTCCCCTCCCGGGGTTCTTTTCGCCTTTCCCTCACGGTACTGGTTCACTATCGGTCGATCACGAGTATTTAGCCTTGGAGGATGGTCCCCCCATCTTCAGACAGGATTTCACGTGTCCCGCCCTACTTGTCGCACACCTAGTTCTTTCGTACTGCTTTCGCCTACAGGGCTATCACCTGCTATGGCCGCACTTTCCAGAGCGTTCGGCTAACAATATAAATAAAGAGTGCAAGGCTCATCCCATTTCGCTCGCCACTACTTTGGGAATCTCGGTTGATTTCTTTTCCTGCGGTTACTTAGATGTTTCAGTTCACCGCGTTCGCTTCGCATGGCCTATGTATTCAGCCATGGATACTCCAAAAGGAGTGGGTTTCCCCATTCGGACATCTACGGATCAAAGCTTGTTTGCCAGCTCCCCGTAGCTTTTCGCAGGCTACCGCGTCCTTCATCGCCTGTGATCGCCAAGGCATCCACCACATGCACTTGTTCGCTTGACCCTATAACGAGTCTGTCTC
>NZ_CAJPGZ010000043.1:0-2787 GCF_905339865.1 Burkholderia sp. BCC1993
ATTCGCGTTCCTCGGCGTCAACATGTTCCTGTCCGGGCTGCACAGCTACGGCAAGCTGTAAGATTTCCGACGCGGGTCCGACAAAAGACCGCCGGCGCACTGCGTGCCCGGCGGTTTTCTTTTGTAACGGGCGGGCGGTCCGGGCGTCGAACGGCGCAGGATGGGTCGGGTCGAACGCTCATGAAGCGTGCGCGCCGCGCATGCAGGAGGAGCAGCACGATGTGGATCAAACACCCTTTGCGCACCGTACTGACCGGCGGTGATATCGCGCAGAGCCAGATTACGCCGCGCGCGGTGTTCGAGAACCGGCGGCGCGTCTTGCAGGCCGCCGGCTTGGCGGCGGCGGGCGGATTGCTCGGCGGCAGCGGCGCGGCGTTCGCCGCCTATGCGTCGCCCGACGCGCGGGCCGCGAAGCTCGCGGCGAAAACCAACCCGAAGTTCGTCGCGGCCGACCAGGTCACGCCGTTCAAGGACATCACGTCCTACAACAACTTCTACGAATTCGGCACCGACAAGGGCGACCCGGCGCAGAACGCCGGCACGCTGCGGCCGCGCCCGTGGCGCGTGAGCGTCGAAGGCGAGGTGCTGCACCCGAAGGTGTTCGATCTCGACGAACTGCTGAAGCTCGCGCCGCTCGAAGAGCGCGTGTACCGGCTGCGTTGCGTCGAAGGCTGGTCGATGGTGGTCCCGTGGATCGGCGTGCCGCTGTCCGAGCTGATCAAGCGCGTGCAGCCGACCGGCAACGCGAAATACGTGCAGTTCGTCACGCTCGCCGATCCGTCGCAGATGCCGGGGCTATCGACGCCGGTGCTCGACTGGCCGTACTCGGAAGGGCTGCGGATGGACGAGGCGATGAATCCGCTGACGCTGCTGACGATGGGCGTGTACGGCCAGGTGCTGCCGAACCAGAACGGCGCGCCGGTGCGGATCGTCGTGCCGTGGAAGTACGGCTTCAAGAGCGCGAAGTCGCTCGTGAAGATCCGCTTCGTCGACAAGCAGCCGAAAACGAGCTGGAACACGTATGCGTCGAACGAATACGGCTTCTATTCGAACGTGAACCCGAACGTCGATCACCCGCGCTGGAGCCAGGCGACCGAGCGCCGGATCGGTGAGGACGGCTTCTTCACGCCGAAGCGCAAGACGCTGATGTTCAACGGCTACGGCGATCTCGTCGCGTCGATGTATCAGGGCATGGACCTGAAGAAGAACTTCTGAGCGCGCCGGTGAGAAACGACATGCCTCCTTCGACGCTGACGCCCGCGCGCGCGTCCGGCACACGCACGGCTGTCGCCGGCAGTTCCCGGGCCGGCGCAGTGCGTACTGCCGCGCCGCGCTGGCTTGCCCCCGCCAAGGTGCTGGTTTTCGCGGCCGGACTCTATCCGCTCGCCCGTCTCGTGCTGTTCGGGCTGACCGACCGGCTCGGCGCGAACCCGATCGAATTCATCACGCGTTCGACGGGCCTCTGGACGCTGGTGATGCTCTGCGTCACGCTCGCCGTCACACCCCTTCGGCGCGTGACGGGCGTTCCCGCGTTGCTGCGCTTTCGCCGGACGATCGGCCTGTTCGCGTTCTTTTACGCGACGCTGCATTTCACGACGTATCTGTGGTTCGACAAGTGGTTCGACGTGCTCGCGATCCTGAAGGACGTCGGCAAGCGTCCGTTCATTACGGTCGGCGTCGCCGCGTTCGTGCTGCTGATTCCGCTGGCCGCGACCTCGCCGCGCGCGATGGTGCGCCGGCTTGGTCGTCACTGGACGACGCTGCATCGCGCGATCTATGCGATCGCGCTGTTCGGCGTGCTGCATTTCTGGTGGATGAGGGCCGGCAAGCACAATCTCGCGCAGCCGAAGCTCTACGCGGTGATCGTTGCGGTGCTGCTCGGCTGGCGCCTGCTTGAATGGGGCTGGCGGCGCATCCGCGCGTGACGAGGCGGGCTCGGAAAAACAAAAGGCGATGACGGGCAGTCATCGCCTTGGTCGCGAAGGAGGCCGCGCGAGCGGCGGCGCGCGCTTACTGCGTGGCGGCAGGGCCGGATGCCGGCGTCGCGGCCTTCGATGCACCGCTCGACAGCTCCGGTGACAGCGTGAGCGGCGTGCCGGAAGAATCGGGAATGGTGTCGGACGACGCGTTTTCATCGCTCGGCGTGACGTCGGACGGCGGCGTGTCCTGCTGCTGGATGGGCTTCGCCGGCAACGGGGGCACGGTGGGCAGATAGAGCGGGCCGCGTTGACCGCAGCCGGCAAGAATCGCCAAAGCCGCTACAATCGCGCTCATCCGGAAAACGACTCGCATGATCGTCCCTGAACAATTTAACCGATAGAGTTTAGCATGTCCGATACTGAATACTTGGCCCGTGCCGAGGCCGTGCTGGCGGCCGTCGAGCGTACCGTGGATGCCGCGAACGACGGCGATCACGACATCGATCTGGAGCGCAACGGCAGCGTGCTGACGCTGACGTTCGAGAACGGCTCGAAGATCATCGTCAACCTCCAGCCGCCGATGAAGGAGGTCTGGATCGCCGCGAAGGCGGGCGGATTCCATTACCGTTTCGTGGACGGCGAATGGCGCGATACGCGCACCGGCACCGAGTTCTTCGCGGCGCTCACCGAGTACGCGACGCAGCAGGCCGGCCTGCCGATCACGTTCGGCGCGTAACGCGTCCGGCGCTTGCCCGGCCGGGCACCGATACGCCGGATCGAAGCACAAAGAAAAAGCGCCCCGGGGGGCTAATGCCGTTCAGTTAAGGCACTTTGAGGTGCCGAACGGAGTAACGCTGGGGTAGGGCTT
>NZ_CAJPGZ010000044.1:0-2282 GCF_905339865.1 Burkholderia sp. BCC1993
TCGCTGTCGATCCGCGTGCCGCACGCGAACGTGAACGTCGGCGCGCTGTCGGGCGGCAACCAGCAGAAAGTGCTGCTGTCGCGCCTGCTCGAGACGAAGCCGCGCGTGCTGATCCTCGACGAACCGACGCGCGGCGTCGACATCGGCGCGAAATCCGAGATCTACCGGATCATCAACGAACTGGCCCGCGCCGGCGTCGGCGTGATCGTGATCTCGAGCGAACTACCGGAGATCATCGGCGTCGCCGACCGCGTGCTCGTGATGCGCGAAGGCGAGATCGCCGGCGAACTCGGCGGCCACACGCACACGCCCATCACGCAGGAAGCGATCATCGCGCTCGCCACCGGCTCGCAAGCCGAGCTCGCCGACGCGCACTGACCACGGCCCCTTCATCTCCTTCTTCTTTCAAGGTACCGACATGATCAACCCGACCAAGCAGCGGAACCTCGCGTCCGCGACGGCCCATCCGGTCGCCAACCGTACGCCGCTGATGCGCGGCGCCGATCATCGCGCGCGCATGCAGTCGCTGATGCGCACCGCCGGCATGCTGCCGGTGCTGCTGGTCCTCTGCATCGGCTTCGGCTTCATGACCGACGGCTTCTTCACGCTGCAGAACCTGTCGATCGTCACGCAGCAGGCGTCGATCAACATCGTGCTCGCCGCCGGCATGACCTTCGTGATCCTGACGGGCGGCATCGACCTGTCGGTCGGCTCGGTGCTCGCCGCGTCGGCCGTCGCCGCGCTCATCGCGTCGACCCTCCCCGGCTGGGGCTGGCTCGGCGTGCCGATCGCGCTCGCGGTCGGTCTCGTGTTCGGCGCGATCAACGGCGGCCTGATCTCGTTCCTGCGCCTGCCGCCGTTCATCGTCACGCTCGGCGCGATGACGGCCGTGCGCGGCGTCGCCCGCCTGATCGGCAACGACACGACCATCTTCAACCCGCAACTGCCGTTCGCGTTCATCGGCAACGGCACGATCCTCGGCGTGCCGTGGCTCGTCGTGATCGCCTGCGCGGTGATCGCGCTGTCGTGGTTCATCCTGCGCCGCACGGTGCTCGGGATGCGGATCTATTCGGTCGGCGGCAACCCGGAAGCCGCGCGGCTGTCGGGCATCAACGTGCGCGCGATCCAGCTGTTCGTGTATGCGGCGTCGGGCCTGCTCGCCGGTCTCGGTGCGGTGATGTCGGCCGCGCGGCTCTATGCGGCCAACGGCCTGCAGCTCGGCCAGTCGTACGAACTCGATGCGATCGCCGCGGTGATCCTCGGCGGCACGAGCTTCGTCGGCGGCGTCGGCTCGATCGTCGGCACGCTGATCGGCGCGCTGATCATCGCGGTGCTGACCAACGGCCTCGTGCTGCTCGGCGTGTCCGACATCTGGCAATACATCATCAAGGGGCTCGTGATCATCGGCGCGGTCGCGCTCGACCGCTATCGCCAGCGCGACTCGGCCCGCACCTGATACGCATTCCTCACCACTCAACCATCGGGGCGCAGGCAGGTCCTCCTGCGCCCGACCGCCCACGGACCTTCCGGAGACACAACGACATGTTCAAGCAAAAAGCCGCCCTGACCGCCGTCGCCTGCGCGCTTGCCTTCGGCGCCGCCGCCGCCCATGCAGCCGACAAGCCGCTGAAATCGATCGGCGTCACGGTCGGGTCGCTCGGCAACCCGTACTTCGTCACGATCGTGAAAGGCGCCGAGGCGCGTGCCAAGCAGCTCAACCCGAACGCGAAGGTCACCGCGGTCTCGGCCGACTACGACCTGAACAAGCAGTTCACGCAGATCGACAACTTCATCTCCGCGCACGTCGACATGATCCTGCTCAACGCGACCGATCCGAAGGCGATCGAGCCGGCGGTGAAGAAGGCGCAGGCGGCGGGCATCACGGTCGTCGCGGTGGACGTCGCGGCCGCCGGCGCGAACGCGACCGTGCAGACCAACAACGTGAAGGCCGGCGAACTCGCGTGCGACTTCCTCGCGAAGAAGCTCAACGGCAAGGGTAACGTGATCATCGAGAACGGCCCGCAGGTGTCGGCCGTGATCGATCGCGTGAACGGCTGCAAGACCGCGCTCGCGAAGAACCCGGGTATCAAGCTGCTGTCGAGCGACCAGGACGGCAAGGGCTCGCGCGAAGGCGGGATGAACACGATGCAGGGCTACCTGACGCGCTTTCCGAAGCTCGACGGCGTGTTCACGATCAACGACCCGCAGGCGATCGGCAGCGATCTCGCGGCGAAGCAGCTGAACCGCCCGAACATCGTGATCACGTCGGTCGACGGCGCGCC
>NZ_CAJPGZ010000045.1:0-1703 GCF_905339865.1 Burkholderia sp. BCC1993
TGATCGAGCTGTTTGCCGACGAGAGACCGGTCGATGTGGAGGTCGACAGCGAAGCGACCGAGCTGTCGGTCGAGCTAAGCCCCGTCGACAACGAAGTGATGCCGGTCGACAGCGACGAGATTGCGCTGCTGGACGACGACACCGTCGTCGACAGCGAATCCACGATGGAATTGGTCGCGAAGAGTTGGGAGCCGTTGATCGCGTCCGTGCTGGTCGGCGTGATCTGACCTGCTGCGACGTTGGTGATCTGACGCGTCGTGCCCTTGGCCGCGTTGCCGACGCTCACCACGCTGCTCGGATTGCCGCCCGCGAACGTGGCGGTCACGCCGCCAACGGTACCCGTCGGCGTCGCGTTGGGCGTGTCGGTGACGGAGCCGCTGCCGAGTGCGACGTCGCCGGTGTTGTTGGCGATGGCATTCGGGCCGATCGCGACCGAGTCGGTGCCGAGCGCCTGGCTGTCGGCTGCCGTCGAGTTCGCGTGGAAGTACTTGATGCCCTGGCTGTTGATGCTGTCGATCGCCGAGCCGACGCTGCTGGCGGTCGACGTCGTGCCATTCGCGTTGTACGTCGTGTACGCCGGAGCGGAAACCGTTCCGGTCGTCGGATCGTACTTCGCACCGCCGCCGAGGGCGGAGGCCGTGCTGTTGCCGAGATTGTCGGTCTTGGTCGTGACCGTGCTGAGGCCGGTGGACAGTGAGTTGATGCCGGTCGAGGTCGACGTGGAGAGTGACGAAATCGAGCTGTTTGCCGACGAGAGGCCGGTCGACGTGGACGTCGACAGCGACGCGACCGAGCTGTTGGTCGAGCTGAGGCCGGTCGAGAGCGAGCCGATCGAGCTGTTAGCCGACGACAGGCCGGTCGACGTGGACGATGACAGCGAAGCGACCGAGCTGTTGGTCGAGCTCAGACCGGTGGACAGTGAGTTGATGCCCGTCGAGGTCGAGGTGGACAGCGAGCCGATCGAGCTGTTTGCCGACGACAGGCCGGTCGACGTGGAGGTCGACAGGGACGCGACCGAGCTGTTGGTCGAGCTCAGGCCGGTGGAAAGCGAGTTGATGCCCGTCGAGGTCGAGGTGGACAGCGAGCTGATCGAGCTGTTTGCCGACGAGAGCCCCGTCGACGTGGAGGTCGACAGCGAAGCCACCGAGCTATTGGTCGAACTGAGGCCGGTCGAAAGCGAGCTGATACCGGTCGAGGTCGACGTGGAGAGCGAGCCGATCGAGCTGTTAGCCGACGACAGGCCGGTCGACGTGGACGACGACAGCGAAGCGACCGAGCTGTTGGTCGAGCTCAGGCCCGTGGACAGCGAATTGATCCCCGTCGAGGTCGAGGTGGACAGCGAGCTGATCGAGCTATTAGCCGACGACAGGCCGGTCGACGTGGACGACGAAAGCGACGTAACCGAGCTATTGGTCGAGCTGAGACCCGTGGACAGCGAGTTGATGCCCGTCGAGGTCGAGGTGGACAGCGAGCCGATCGAGCTGTTAGCCGACGAGAGCCCCGTCGACGTGGACGACGAAAGCGACGTAACCGAGCTATTGGTCGAGCTGAGGCCCGTGGACAGCGAGTTGATGCCCGTCGAGGTCGAAGTGGACAGCGAGCCGATCGAGCTGTTAGCCGACGAGAGGCCGGTCGACGTGGAAGTCGACAGCGAAGCGACCGAGCTGTTGGTCGAGCTGAGGCCCGTGGACAGCGAGTTGATG
>NZ_CAJPGZ010000047.1:0-1647 GCF_905339865.1 Burkholderia sp. BCC1993
TGTAAGAGCAAAGTTGTAATGTCGCATGTGAGCAAAGTTGAAATGTCGTAGTTCGAGGGTTTCGGCGCATGCTGGCGGCGGTTTGAACTGCCGGAGCGCATCGTGGGCCAACCTGGACTGATCACCATGAGCATGCGGGAGCTGGATCGTCTGAAGGTCGTGGAAGCCGTGATCGAGCAGCGTCTGATGCCTTGGCGAGCCGCGGAGCGGCTCGGGATCAGTCGACGGCAGATTGAACGACTGGTCGCCCGATATCGTGCTGCTGGGCCGGCTGGACTGATTTCGCAGCGTCGTGGCCACGCGAGCAACCATCAATTGCCCGAGGATTTGGCGCACCGTGCCTTGAGCCTGATTCGTGAGCGCTACGCCGATTTCGGGCCGACGCTGGCCTGCGAGAAGCTGTGGGAATGCCACGGGCTGCAGTTGTCGAAGGAAACGGTCAGGAAGCTGATGACGGACGCCGGGCTGTGGATTCCGCGTCGGCAACGACCGCCCAAGGTCTATCAACCGCGAGCGCGCCGGGCTTGCCTGGGTGAACTGATCCAGATCGACGGCAGCGATCATCGGTGGTTCGAGGAACGGGCGCCGTCCTGCACGCTGTTGGTGTACGTCGACGATGCGACGAGCCGGCTGATGATGCTGCACTTTACGGCGACCGAATCGACCTTCAGCTACTTCGAGGCCACGCGAACGTACCTGGAGCGCTACGGCAAGCCGGTGGCGTTCTATAGCGACAAGTACAGCGTGTTCCGCAGCCCGAAGGCCAGCAAGACCGGCAGCAGCGTGACGCAGTTTGGCCGGGCGATGTACGAGCTAAACATCGACACGTTCTGCGCGAACAGCAGCTCGGCCAAGGGGCGCGTCGAGCGCGCGCACCTGACGCTGCAGGACCGGCTGGTCAAGGAGTTGAGATTGCGCGGGATCAGCACGGTGGCCGACGCCAATGCGTATGCGCCCTCCTTCATCGCCATGTATAACGCGCGCTTCGCGAAGCCGCCGAAGAGCGATTTCAATGCGCACCGGCCGCTGCGAAACGACGAGAATCTGGACCGGTTGCTGACCTGGCGCGAAACGCGCCGGGTATCGAAGTCACTGACGGTGCTGTATGACCGGGTGCTGTACCTGCTGGACGATACGCTCGAGAACAGGAAGCTGATTCATCGCTATATCGACGTCTGGGAGTACCCGGACGGACGAATCGAAATCCGGGCCGACGGCGAGGTATTGCATTGCCGCCTTTACGACAAGCTGGCGGCGGTCGATCAAGGCGCGATCATCGAACACAAGCGTCTGAGTCACGCGCTGCAGGTGGCTGAAGCGGTTCAGGCGCAGCGTGATAACCGGCGGATCTCGGGTTCGCCCTCGCGCGCCAATCGAGGGCTGCCAGTGCGGGCCAAGACATCGTTACCGGGCGCCAAGAAACAGCGTGCGTTCACGGAAGCCGACATTGAAGCGGCCATCCTGCAGGTCGCTTCGCAAACACATCAAGCAGAATCGAACCAGCGGTCTGCCAAGGCCGGCGGGGGAACGTAAGCGCCCTGCTGCTTCCGGCCCGGCACTTCAATGCTGAATGAAGGAAAACCGATGAAACATGCGACATCTGTATTTAGCTGGCGCTACGACATCTGAATCCGGGTATGACATTTG
>NZ_CAJPGZ010000048.1:0-1603 GCF_905339865.1 Burkholderia sp. BCC1993
TGTCCCCGCTAAGTTCAATTGTCGGGTTTCCCGCTAAATTGAAATGTCGCGGTGTTTGGGCTTTGTCTTGTCCTTGTTTATGGTGTTGGGGTGGGGCGGCGAAGCCGCCCCCCGTTCCCTGATTCCTTCGACGCTGACTTCAAGAATTGCTTGATTCAGGTCAGCAAGCTCGATGGCACGCTGCTTCTTCAGCCCGATGAGCGCCTTCTTTGCCTGGACCTCGGCACCGCAATGGGTGCGCGACGGTGAGCCGGAAGCGCGGCGATCGTCACGCATATTCTGGATGCGCCGTGCGACTTCCAGTGCGCTGGACAGCCGCTTGTTCTCGACCTCGGCGCCTTGATCGATGCGTGTGATGCGATCGTATTGCTGACATGACAGCACCGCGCCGTTGGCCTGTACTTCGATCATCCCGTCGGGATATTCGACGACCTCGACGTATTCATGCACGAGGCTCCGATTGGCTACCGAATCGGCGAGCAGATACATCACGCGGTCGTACTGCACTGTCAACGCGTTGGATACCTTGCGCGGCACGCGATACGACAGGATCTGTCTCAGATCCTCATCAGCACGCAGTGGCCGATGTGCGTCGTGATCGCTTTTCGGCGGTTTGCCGAAGCGACGATTGAAATCAGCGATGAAGGAGGGCGCATACGCGTTGGCGGCCTCCCATGTGCTGATTCCGCGCAGTCTAAGCTCTTTGACGAGCCGGTCCTGCAGTGTCAGGTTGGCCCGTTCCACACGCCCCTTGGCCTGGCTCGTGTTTGCACAGAACGCGTCGATATTGAGCTCGTACAGCGCTCGGCCAAACTGCGTGACGCCTTTGCCCGCGGTCTCCGAGCGCTTCTTCACGTAAAAGACGCTGGCCTTGTCGCTATAGAACGCCATCGGCTTGCCGTGCGAATCCAGATACTTCGACAGCGCCTCAAAATAGCTGAACGTCGATTCGGTCGCCGTGAAATGCAGCGCCATTAACCGTCCGGTTGCATCATCGATGAACACCAGCAGCGTGCAAGCTGGCGCACGGTCCTCGAACCAACGGTGATCGCTACCGTCGATCTGAATCAGTTCGCCCAGGCATGCACGGCGGTTGCGCGGTTGGTAGACCTTCGGCGGGCGTTGCTTGCGCGGAATCCACAGGCCGGAGGCCCTCATCAGCGTACGAACCGTTTCGACGGCCAGATCGATGCCATGACATTCGCGCAGCTTCTCGCACGCCAGCGTCGGGCCAAAATCCGCGTAGCTCTCGCGGATCAATGCCAGCGCCCGCTGCGCCTTTCCAGCCGGCAACTGATGATTGCTCGGGCGCCCACGCTTGCCTGACACCAATCCGGCCACGCCGGCTGCGCGATAGCGCAACACGAGGCGCTCAACCTGCCGCACGCTCAAACTCAGCCGGTCGGCCGCCTGGCCGGGCTTGAGCCGGCACTCGGCCACCGCCTCAATGACCTTCAGCCGATCCACTTCACGCATCGTCATCGTGATCGTCCCAGTCGCGTTCATCGCCGGCGCTCCCTGTGGGGTGTCGGCGATCAACCTACAAGCCAAAACACGACATTTTTATTTAGCGGAAACGCGACATCTGAACTTGGGACCCACA
>NZ_CAJPGZ010000049.1:0-1512 GCF_905339865.1 Burkholderia sp. BCC1993
TCGAATATTCGACGGTGGCGCCGGTCTCGACACCGGTGAGGTTCAGTGTGCCGACGTTGGTGACGTGGTCGGACGCACTGCTGCCAGAATCGGTGGTCAGGGCCACGCCCGGTGCGGCAGCCGACGTATCGAGCGTAAAGCTGAACGACGTCGCCGACGACGTATTGCCGGCGATGTCGGTCTGCCGGACCTGCACGTCGTTCAGGCCTTCGACGGCGCTGAAACTGGTGCTCCACGTATGACCGCCGTCGGTCGAGTATTCGACGGTGGCGCCGGTTTCGACACCGGTGAGGCTCAACGTGCCGACGTTGGTGATGTGGTCGGAGGCACTGCTGCCGGAATCGGTGGTCAGGGCGACACCGGGGGCAGCCGCCGAGGTATCAAGCGTGAAGCTGAACGAGGTCGCCGACGACGTATTGCCCGCGATGTCGGTCTGCCGGACCTGCACGTCGTTCACACCTTCGGTGGCATTGAAATTGGTGTTCCAGGTGTGACCGCCATCGATCGAGTATTCGACGGTCGCACCGGTTTCAACACCGGTGAGGTTCAACGTGCCGATGTTGGTGACGTGATCGGACGCGCTGCTGCCCGAATCGGTGGTCAGGGCCACGCCCGGTGCGGCCGCCGACGTGTCGAGCGTGAAGCTGAACGAGGTCGCCGCCGACGTATTGCCGGCGACGTCGATCTGCCGGACCTGCACGTTGTTCAGGCCTTCGGTCGCATTGAAACTGGTGTTCCAGGTGTGACCGCCGTCGGTCGAGTATTCGACGGTCGCGCCGGTCTCGACACCGGTGAGGTTCAGCGTGCCGACGTTGGTGATGTGATCAACAGTGCTGCTGCCGGAATCGGTGGTCAGGGCGACACCGGGGGCAGCCGCCGAGGTATCAAGCGTGAAGCTGAACGACGTCGCCGACGACGTATTGCCCGCGATGTCGGTCTGCCGGACCTGCACGTCGTTCAGGCCTTCGACCGCGCTGAAGCTGGTGCTCCAGGTATGACCGCCGTCGGTCGAATATTCGACGGTCGCGCCGGTCTCGACACCGGTGAGGTTCAGTGTGCCGACGTTGGTGATGTGATCGGAGGTACTGCTGCCCGAATCGCTGGTCAGGGCGACACCGGGGGCGGCAGCCGAGGTGTCGAGCGTAAAGCTGAACGACGTCGCCGACGACGTATTGCCGGCGATGTCGGTCTGCCGGACCTGCACGTCGTTCAGGCCTTCGACGGCGCTGAAATTGGTATTCCAGGTATGACCGCCGTCGATCGAGTATTCGACAGTGGCGCCGGTTTCGACACCGGTGAGGTTCAGCGTGCCGACATTGGTGACGTGATCGGACGCGCTGCTGCCCGAATCGGTGGCGAGCGCCACGCCCGGTGCGGCGGCCGACGTATCGAGCGTGAAACTGAACGACGTCGCCGTCGACGTATTGCCGGCGATGTCGGTCTGCCGGACCTGCACGTCGTTCACGCCTTCGACCGCATTGAAGCTGGTGCTCCAGGTATGGCCGCCATCGA
>NZ_CAJPGZ010000050.1:0-1486 GCF_905339865.1 Burkholderia sp. BCC1993
ATCTCGTTGCGCAGCATCGTGCTGTAGAAGCTGCCGAGGATCAGCGCGGTTTCGCGCTTCACTTCGTCGAGCACCGCCGGCAGCCCGCTCTCCGGCACCGGCTGCGCGAGCGCCTGGCGCAGCGCGAGCCAGGCGCCGTTCACGCTCTCCCACGCCTCGCGGGTGAGCGCCGTGCGCACCATCCGCGCGTTCGAGCGCGCGGCCTCGATGCACGACAGCACGCTCGACGGGTTGTCGCGGTCGCGCAGCAGGTAGTCGGTCACGGTATCGGCGGCATAGGCGTCGTACTTCTGACGATAGCCGTCGTCCGCGCCCGAGCTGACCAGCACCGACGACCATTCGGCCGGCGCGTCGGACGTGCGCGTGAGCGCCATCCGCAGCCCGGCATCGACGATGCGCGCGATGTTCTCCGCGCGCTCGATATAGCGGTACATCCAGTAAAGACCGCTCGCAGTTCGTCCCAGAAGCATCTCGTGTCCACTCCGTCTTCGTTCGGTTCGCGCGCCGGCTGCCGGCGCGCGCGGTCGTGCCCGGCTCAGTCGGCCAGCACCCAGGTGTCCTTGGTGCCGCCGCCCTGGCTCGAGTTGACGACGAGCGATCCTTCCTGCAGCGCGACGCGCGTGAGCCCGCCCGGCGTGATGCGGATCCGGTCCGACACCAGCACGAACGGCCGCAGGTCGACGTGGCGCGGCGCAAGGCCGGCTTCGGTCAGGATCGGCGTCGTGGACAACGCCAGCGTGGGTTGCGCGATGTAGTTCGCGGGACGCGCGCGCAGCTTCGCGGCGAACGCCTCGAGTTCGGCCTTCGATGCGCACGGCCCGACCAGCATCCCGTAGCCGCCCGAGCCGTGCACTTCCTTCACGACCAGTTCGTCGAGATGGTCGAGCACGTATTTCAGGCTGTCGGCCTCGCCGCAGCGCCAGGTCGGCACGTTCTCCAGCAGCGCCTTGCGGCCCGTGTAGAACTCGACGATCTCCGGCATGTACGAGTAGATCGCCTTGTCGTCGGCGATGCCGGTGCCGGGTGCGTTCGCGATCGTGATGTTGCCGGCGCGGTAGACGTCCATGATCCCGGCCACGCCGAGCACCGAATCGGGGCGGAACGTGAGCGGATCGAGGAACGCGTCGTCGACGCGGCGGTACAGCACGTCGATCGGCCGGAAGCCTTCGGTGGTGCGCATCGCGACGCGGCCGTCGACCACCTGCAGGTCGCTGCCTTCGACGAGGTGCACGCCCATCTGGTCGGCGAGGAACGAATGTTCGTAGTACGCGGAATTGTGGATGCCGGGCGTGAGCACGGCGATGGTCGGGTTGTCGGCGTTGCCGCCCGGCGGGCACACCGCCGCGAGCGACTGGCGCAGCATCTGCGGATAGGTCTCGACCGGGCGCACCTTGACCTGCTGGAACAGCTCGGGGAAGAGCTGCATCATCGTCTCGCGGTTTTCCAGCATGTACGACACGCCCGACGGCGTGCGCGCGTTGTCCTC
>NZ_CAJPGZ010000051.1:0-1369 GCF_905339865.1 Burkholderia sp. BCC1993
TAACCACACGGGGGCATTTACGCCCCCGTTGTTTTTCCACGGTCTCGAACGCAAGCCGAGCGTGCAGACGGTTGAGCCACGCCGGTATCTTGCCGAAGGCTGGGGTCACGGCGGCCCACATCATTTCGTGCTGGATGACGTGGAAGGCCCGTACGAAGCTGATGTCGGTCGGATCGAGCTTCGCTTCCCATGCGGCGCTGGCAATCTCGCGGCGGATCAGGTTATAGGCGATCAACGCGCCCCAGATCTCCTGGTAGACCCCTTCGACGGTCCGGCTGCGCAAGGTCAGCTCCGCACCGAGCAGCGACTGTTTCAATTCCCGGTAGCTGGTTTCGATCTGCCAACGGCGTTCATAGCAGGCGACGATATCGGCCGGCTTGAAGCGTTGACGATCGTCCAACGAAGTCAGCAGCACGCGCTCGCGGCCGCGTGCATCGATCGTGCGAATCGCGCGGGCCTGCCAGAACTCCGGCAGTTCGGGAGATTGTTTGCGTGCCTGCGGGGACACGCGCATGCGTACCATCGCATCGTCCGGTGTGCCGTCGATCACGTCCCACCGCGTATGGGATTTGGCTGGAATCAGGAAGTGGCGGTTGTGCCCATGCATCGTCAGGCCACACAAGATCCGAGCGGCCAGAAAGCCCTTGTCGAATACCGTCAGTGAATTGTCCGGTATCTGTGGCAGCAGGTCCTGGGCATACACCATTTCGTTGGTGTCATAGACGCCGAAGTTGATATCGGCCACCAGATGCGTCGGGATGGCGGTCAGCGTGACCGCTCGCACCTGCGGGTAGCTGGCCACCTTGCCGCTGGCATAACGTTGTGCACCAAAGTGCTCACGATTGGCCGGGCTGTCAGCCGTGCGCAGCGTGGTGCCGTCCATGGCCCACAGGCTCAATCCCTTGAAGGTATGGCGTGCGGCGTCCTGCGTGGTCCACGCCCAGGCCGTCCGTTCAAACAGCCACGCCAACGGTGCTTCGCCAACACGCTGGCGCGCCTGCGCCACGGCACTCTTGCTGACGAAAGGCGCGGCTTCGTTGGGCAGCGCCAGATCGAGGCTGTCGAGTACCTCGTTGATTGACCAATGCCGATACATCGCCAAGGCAATCACCAGCCAAACCACTTGTTCGGCCGGCAAGCGCCGACGCCGGATGCTTGCGGCGCCCGTCGCCTCGACCGCGTGCTCGATCCATTCGTGCGGTAAATGCTCCGCCAGCCGGCTCAGGTCCGGCGTGGGCTGTTGGGCAGCGCTCAGGTAGGTCAGGTGGCTGGAAAGCATCGCGCCAAAAGTTAACACCTCAGCGCGGCGTTTACAACCACTCCTCCCTAATACAAAAATGCCGTTCAGTTGCTTAACTGAACGGCATTA
>NZ_CAJPGZ010000052.1:0-1336 GCF_905339865.1 Burkholderia sp. BCC1993
TGGAGTTGCCCCTGTAATACCGGACACAGCGTCACACTAAGGTTGCTGAATCCATCGAGCGCCGGAACTCGCGAGGCGAGCGGTATTTCAGCGCGCTATGGGGATGCTTCTCGTTGTAATGCTCGAACGCGATGGCCAAGTTGCGTGCAGCAGTCGCTGCGTCCGGCTTCGGCATGAAGGCGACGTAGTCGCGTTTCATCGTCTTCACGAAGCTCTCGGCCATCCCGTTACTTTGCGGGCTGCACACCGGCGTGGTCAATGGCTTCAGGCCGATGGCCACTGCGAACCGGCGCGTGTCGTCGGCCGTGTAGCCCGAACCGTTGTCGCTCAGCCACTCGATTTCGGACGGTGTATGCAGTTCGTTGCCAAACCGATTTTCCACTGCAGCCAGCATCACGTCTCGCACGATGTCGCCGCTGTGGCCTGCCGTCGTGGCTGCCCAACTCATCGCCTCACGGTCACAGCAATCCAGCGCGAACGTTACGCGCAGCGGCTCGCCGTTGTCGCAGCGGAACTCGAAGCCATCCGAGCACCATCGCTGATTGCTGCGCGCGACGGCCACCTTGCCGTCGTGTCGACGTTGGGGGCGAGGCGGAAGCGGCCGGCGCTGCATCAGCAACCCGTGCGTACGCATGACGCGATAGATGCGCTTGGCATTGAACGGCACCAGCCCAACCGCGACGCGCTCGTTGCGCAATATGCCCCAAACCCGGCGATAGCCATAGCTGGGCAAATCGCCGATGACCCGGCGGATTTCCTCGACTGCGGCCGCGTCGTCAGTCTGCCTCGATTGACGGCCATCGCGCCACGTCGCCGGACGCGACAGTCGTGCCGATACGTTCGAGCGCGACACGCCGAGAACTTCACAAACCAGTTTCACTGGTCGTCCTCCGGCAGCGAGGGCGAGTGCGCTATCCATTTTTTTGCCCGGCCGTACTCGACTGCTTCGCGGAGAATCTCGTTCTCCATGGTCTTCTTGCCGAGCATCCGTTGCAGCTCACGAATCTGCTTGAGCGCGTCGGCCAGCTCTGAGGCGGGAACCACTTCCTCGCCGGCCTTGACCGCTGACAGGCTCCCGTCCTGGTACAGCTTGCGCCAGTGGAACAGTTGGTTCGGATTCACGCCGTGCTGGCGCGCGACCATCGAAACCGATTTCCCCGGCTCGAAACTCTCGCGAACCATCGCCAGCTTCTGCTCCGCCGTCCAGCGCCGCCGGCGCTCCGGGCCCGTCAACACTTCCATCACTTCCTGCCTGGTGTTAGTCAAAAACACAGTCTTATGCCTACCCGTTATTGTAAGTGGGTGACTGTGTCCGGCGTTTCAGGGGGCTGTTCCA
>NZ_CAJPGZ010000053.1:0-987 GCF_905339865.1 Burkholderia sp. BCC1993
GCGTCGGCACGCCGCTCGGCGCTGACCGCGCTGCGCCGCAAGGACATGAGCATGGTGTTCCAGTCGTTCGCGCTGATGCCGCATCGCACCGTGGTGTCGAATGCCGCGTTCGGCCTCGAGGTCGCGGGCGTCGGCAAGAAGGAACGCGAACGCCGTGCAATGGAAGTGCTCGAGCAGGTCGGCCTCGCACCGTTCGCGCACAAGCTGCCGTCCGAGCTGTCGGGCGGCATGCAGCAGCGCGTCGGCCTGGCCCGCGCGCTGGCCGTGAACCCGTCGCTGATGATCATGGACGAGGCGTTCTCCGCGCTCGATCCGCTCAAGCGCCGCGAAATGCAGGACGTGCTGCTGCAACTGCAGAAGGAACAGCGCCGCACGATCATGTTCGTGTCGCACGATCTGGAAGAGGCGCTGCGCATCGGCAACCGCATCGCGATCATGGAAGGCGGCCGGCTCGTGCAGGTCGGCACGCCGCAGGACATCATCGCGAACCCGGCCGACGACTACGTGCGCGCGTTCTTCGACGGCATCGACACGAGCCGCTATCTGACGGCGGGCGACCTGATGCAGACGGGCGCCGTGCCGACCATGTCGAAGTGCGACGCCGCGAACGTCGCGGCGACGCTGAACGGCAGTGCCGAATATGCGTTCGTGCTCGACGCCGCACGCAAGATCCGCGGCTTCGTCACGCGCGAGGCGATCGGTCAGGACACGCCGTCCGTGCGGCCGATCGAAAGCATCCGGCGCGATGCGTCGCTCGAACATGTCGTCGCGCGCGTCGTTGCGAGCCCGAATGCACTGCCCGTCGTCGACGACGACGGCTGCTACTGCGGCTCGGTCGACCGCGCTCTTATCCTGAAGGCCATCACGCGTTCGCGAGGCTCCCATGTCTGAAATGATTCCGCTCGGTACCTGGGTCGACCAGTCCGTTCACTACCTGCTCGATCATGACGCGGCGACGTTCGATGCGATCGGCCGCGCGATCGAGGG
>NZ_CAJPGZ010000054.1:0-982 GCF_905339865.1 Burkholderia sp. BCC1993
CCCAGCGGCAGTTCGACGCGCTGGAGCGCGGAAGGCGGCGACTGGGGCACCAGCATGTTCGGCCTGAAGGGCTTCGAGGATCTCGGCGGCGGGATGTCGACGGTCTTCAACCTGGAAACCGCGTTCCAGGTGATGAACGGCACGACGGGCGGCGGACGCATGTGGTCGCGCCGCGCGTATGTCGGCTTGAAGAGCGACACGTGGGGCCAGCTGCAGGCCGGCCGCAACCTGTTCATCGACAGCGACGGCGTGTGGGAATTCGATCCGTTCGTGCAGCAGGCGTTTTCGTCTGCATCGCTCGTGCGCGGCCGCAACTGGCAGCAGAGCAGCAACAACATCGAATATCACAGCCCGGTGATCGGCGGCTTCGACGTGCAGGCGCAGTATGCGTTCGGCAACCAGTCGCGCGGCTTCAACTACGGCGCGGCCGACGACTTCGGCCGCTCGGACGGGATCATGATCTCGTATCACTCGCCGGTGCTCGACGTGCGCGGCCTCTACGACGAGCTGCGCGACAACAACGGCAAGTTCAGCAACATCTTCACCGCGTCACGCGAGTATTTCGTCGGCGCGAACGTGAAGGTGTCGAAGTTCAAGATCCAGGGGGCGTATACGCACTACCAGGCGCCGGACAGCCCGGCGGGCGTCGCCGATCGCGCCGATCACTACTGGCTCGGCGCGACCTATACGGCCACGCCGCAGTGGGCGGTGACGGGCGGCGGGTATTACGTGAAGGTCGGCGATGGCGGCGGCGACGCGTCGCACGATCCGTCGGGGCACGCGATCATGTACGTGCTCGGCACGACGTACAACCTGTCGAAGCGCACGTTCCTGTACGGCACCGTCGCGTACGTGCGCAACGGCGGGAATTCGAACTTCTCGCTGCTCGCGTCGCCGCGCGACGCGACGTCGGGCACGAGCCCGATGACGGGCGAGTCGCAGACGGGCGCGTATGTGGGGATGATGCATACGTTCTGAGCGG
>NZ_CAJPGZ010000055.1:0-970 GCF_905339865.1 Burkholderia sp. BCC1993
CCTTGTCATGAAGAAGTCGCGGTTCAGTGAAGAGCAGATTATCGGGGTGCTGAAGGAAGCCGACGCAGGCATGAAGGTCGCGGACCTGTGCCGCAAGCACGGCATATCGGATGCGACGTTCTATAACTGGCGTAGCCGCTACGGCGGCATGGATGTGTCGGAAGCACGACGATTGCGGCAGTTGGAAGAGGAAAACCAGCGACTCAAGCGGTTGGTGGCAGATCAGGCGCTCGACATCCAGGTTCTGAAGGAGGTTCTCGGAAAAAAGTGAGTTCGCCCGCGCAGCGCCGGGAAGTCGTGCAGCAGGTGATCGAACAGCACGATTACTCGGAGCGCCGGGCGTGTGCGCTCATTGGCCTGAATCGACGGACGTTCCGGCGGCCGGTACCGCCTGATGCCGATCACGAAGTGCGGCAACGGCTACGCGAACTGGCGCAGGAGCGGCCACGATTTGGCTCACCCCGCCTGCACGTCTTGCTACGCCGAGAAGGTCTGGTCCAGAACCACAAGCGCACTGAGCGGCTGTATCGTGCAGAAGGTCTATCGCTTCGCCTGAAACGGAGAAAGAAGCGTCCGAGTCATTTGCGCGTGGTCATGCCGACACCCAATGGCGCCGACGAAAGCTGGGCGATGGACTTTGTTGCTGACGCGCTGGTGCATGGCCGACGCATTCGAATGTTGACCATCATCGACACGTGGAACCGGGAGTGTCCGCACATCGAGGTCGACTTCTCGCTGACGGGTGTCCGCGTGGCGCGGGTGCTTGAGCAGTTGCGGCAACGAGGACGGTGCCCCAACCTGATTCAGGTGGATAACGGCCCGGAGTTCGTCAGCAAGGCGCTCGACGCTTGGGCGCACGAGCACGGCGTAAAACTGCAGTTCATCCGGCCCGGCAAACCGGTGGAGAACGCTCACATCGAGAGCTTCAACGGCCGACTGCGCGAAGAGTGCTTGAATCAGCACGCGTTCG
>NZ_CAJPGZ010000056.1:0-851 GCF_905339865.1 Burkholderia sp. BCC1993
CAGGTGCTGACGGCGGGCTCGGGGCAGAACCCGGCGCGCCAGTCGCTGATCAAGGCCGGCCTGCCGAGCGCAGTGCCGGGGATGACGATCAACAAGGTGTGCGGCTCGGGCCTGAAGGCCGTGATGCTGGCGGCGAACGCGATCGTGGCGGGCGACGCGGAGATCGTGATCGCGGGCGGCCAGGAAAACATGAGCGCATCGCCGCACGTGCTTCCGGGCTCGCGCGACGGGTTCCGGATGGGTGACGCGAAGCTGGTCGACACGATGATCGTCGACGGCCTGTGGGACGTGTACAACCAGTACCACATGGGCATCACGGCGGAGAACGTCGCGAAGGAATACGGGATCACGCGCGAGGAGCAGGACGCGTTCGCGGCGCTGTCGCAGAACAAGGCGGAAGCCGCGCAGAAGGCCGGGCGCTTCGACGACGAGATCGTGCCGGTGTCGATCCCGCAACGCAAGGGCGAGCCGCTGCAGTTCGCGACCGACGAGTTCGTGCGCCACGGCGTGACGGCGGAATCGCTGGCGGGGCTGAAGCCGGCGTTCTCGAAGGACGGCTCGGTGACGGCGGCGAACGCGTCGGGGCTGAACGACGGCGCGGCGGCGGTGCTGGTGATGTCGGCGCAGAAGGCGGCGGCACTGGGCCTGACGCCGCTGGCGCGGATCAAGGCATACGCGAACGCGGGCGTGGATCCGAGCGTGATGGGCATGGGTCCGGTGCCGGCGTCGCGCCGTGCGCTGGAGCGCGCGGGCTGGACGCCGGGCGACCTGGACCTGATGGAAATCAACGAGGCATTCGCGGCGCAGGCGCTGGCGGTGCACAAGCAGATGGGCTGGGACACGTCGAAGGT
>NZ_CAJPGZ010000057.1:0-807 GCF_905339865.1 Burkholderia sp. BCC1993
CGTGGCCTCGTGCCGCTCGGCGGTCAGCCATTGCCGCCGAGAGCAGCTTAACGTAATCGTGGAATTCCTCGAAGAAATGCGCCGCGTCGAATGGCAGCATAACGTTCCGGATCTGACCACTGAGGCCGCAATAATGCTTCGAAAGAAGTTCAGACGATAAAGGTCATCGCCCGAAAGACGCCGTAGTGGATCACGACGCTTCCCTTCCATACCTATGCCGGTTGGCCATCGCCCGAATTTTCCATATTTCGAGATGCCCAGTTAGGTAGACTCAAATGGCGTCACCGCAAAAAGCGCGGGCCGCATGGGCTGCCACCCATACGACCCGCTGACCACCACCAACTCAGCGTAGGAGTCGGAAATGGCTAACGCCAATCATAAGTCACGCCCCGTCGTAACGGAACGCTTCGTCAAGATTCAAGAGTCAGCACGTCATCACTCCTTGTCTAGAGTCCTCCGTGCCATCAGAGCACACCGGAAACTGAACACGACGTATTACCCGTGGATCAAATTGGCGGGCGTATGGCTTGAGGACGCGGGATTCGAGGCAGGAGAACGCGTCCGGATCACTGTCGAGCACCAGCGACTCATCATCACGCCGATGTGATCGGCGCATTGCCCATGGTGGGCGTCGCAAGTCACCATCCGTCTAGGTAGCTCGGTGCCCGATACTCCGCACCGTTAGTAACTGTGACAAGCGCCGATGGCTCTGCAATTGCAGCGGGCCGGTAATTCAGGTCCGCTGCCGTGTAGTCTTTCAGCACGAGCTGCAACCCATGCCAGGCACGCCGCGCATTTTCATCGCCG
>NZ_CAJPGZ010000058.1:0-755 GCF_905339865.1 Burkholderia sp. BCC1993
CGACGGCGGTCACACCTGGAACACCAGTTTCAGCGCCGTCGAAGGCCTGAATGATGTGCAGGTCCGGCAGACCGATATCGCCGGCAACACCTCCAACCCGACGTCGTTCAGCTTCACGCTCGACACGTCGGCGGCCGCACCGGGCGTGGCGCTCGCCACCGATTCGGGCAGCAGTGCGTCCGATCACGTCACCAACGTCGGCACGTTGAACCTCACCGGCGTCGAAACCGGCGCGACCGTCGAATACTCGATCGACGGCGGTCATACCTGGAACACCAGCTTCGGCGCCGTCGAAGGCCTGAACGACGTGCAGGTCCGGCAAACCGACATCGCCGGCAACACATCCAACCCGACGTCGTTCAGCTTTACGCTCGATACGTCGGCCGCCGCCCCCGGTGTCGCCCTGACCACCGATTCTGGCAGCAGTGCGTCCGACCACGTCACCAACGTCGGCACGTTGAACCTGACCGGTGTCGAGACCGGCGCCACTGCCGAATACTCGATCGACGGCGGTCATACGTGGAGCACCAGTTTCAGCGCCGTCGAAGGCCTGAACGACGTGCAGGTCCGGCAGACTGATATCGCCGGCAACACGTCGTCGGCAACGTCGTTCAGCTTCACGCTCGACACGTCGGCTGCCGCCCCCGGTGTCGCCCTGACCACCGATTCGGGCAACAGTGCCTCCGACCACGTCACCAACATCGGCACGCTGAACCTCACCGGTGTCGAGACCGGCGCGACCGTCGAATATTCGA
>NZ_CAJPGZ010000059.1:0-724 GCF_905339865.1 Burkholderia sp. BCC1993
GTCGACTTCGACCGGCATCAGCTCGTTGTCGACCGGCCTCAGCTCGACCGATAGCACCGTGGCATCGCTGTCGACCTCCACGTCGACCGGCCTGTCCTCGGCAACCAGCTCGATCAGCTCGTTGTCCACCTCGACTTCGACGGGTATCAACTCGCTGTCGACGGGCCTCAGCTCGACCGACAGCTCGGTCGCCTCGCTGTCGACTTCCACGTCGACTGGCTTGTCCTCGGCTACCAGCTCGATCAGCTCGCTGTCCACCTCGACCTCGACCGGCCTGTCGTCGGCAACCAGCTCGATCAGTTCGCTGTCCACCTCGACCTCGACCGGCATCAACTCGCTGTCGACCGGCCTGTCCTCGGCTACCAGCTCGATTTCGTCGCTCTCGACCTCGACCTCGACGGGCATCAACTCGCTGTCCACGGGCCTCAGCTCGACCGACAGCTCGGTGGCTTCGCTGTCGACTTCCACGTCGACTGGCTTGTCGTCGGCTACCAGCTCGATCAGCTCGTTGTCCACGTCGACCTCGACCGGCATCAGCTCGTTGTCGACCGGCCTCAGCTCGACCGACAGCTCGGTTGCTTCGCTGTCGACCTCCACGTCGACGGGCCTCTCGTCGGCAACCAGCTCGATCAGCTCGCTGTCCACCTCGACCTCGACGGGTATCAACTCGCTGTCGACGGGCCTCAGCTCGACCGACAGCTCGGTCGCTTCGCTGTCGACCTCC
>NZ_CAJPGZ010000060.1:0-689 GCF_905339865.1 Burkholderia sp. BCC1993
CGTTACTGCATGAACCAGCCGTGGCTGACGACGAACGACTGGCCCGTGAGCGCGGCGCTCGGGAACGCCGACAGGAACAGCACCGTCTGCGCGACGTCCTGCACCGTCGTGAACACGCCGTCGACCGTGTTGCCGAGCATCACCTTCTTCACCACTTCCTCTTCGCTGATGCCGAGTTCCTTCGCCTGCTCCGGAATCTGCTTGTCGACCAGCGGCGTGCGCACGAAGCCCGGACATACGACGTGCGAGCGCACGTTGTGCTTCGCGCCTTCCTTCGCCAGCACGCGCGCGAGACCGAGCAGCCCGTGCTTGGCCGTCACGTATGCCGACTTCAGCGGCGACGCTTCGTGCGAGTGCACCGAACCCATGTAGATCACGACACCGCCGCGATCGTCCTTGTACATGTGCTTGAGCGCGGCCTTGGTCGTCAGGAACGCGCCGTCGACGTGGATCGCCTGCATCTTCTTCCAGTCGGAGAACGCGTAGTTCTCGATCGGGTTGACGATCTGGATGCCCGCGTTCGACACGAGGATGTCGACCGAGCCGAACGTTTCGGCCACCTTGTCGATGCCGCTGTTGACCGCTTCCTCGTTGGTCACGTCCATCGCGACGCCGATCGCCTTGCCGCCTGCCTTGACGATCTCGTCGGCAACCGCGTTTGCGCCGTCCTGGTTCAGGTCGGCGATCGC
>NZ_CAJPGZ010000061.1:0-647 GCF_905339865.1 Burkholderia sp. BCC1993
ATGTCGCGTTCTGAGTCCCCCCGGCCGCTGCTCGAGATGCGCGGCATCAGCAAGACCTTCCCGGCCGTGCGCGCGCTCGACAACGTCAGCCTGACCGTCTATCCGGGCGAGATCCATTCGCTGATGGGCGAGAACGGCGCGGGTAAATCGACGCTGATGAAGATCCTGTCGGGCGCGTACCGCGCCGACGCCGGCGGCGAGATCCTGATCGACGGCGCGCGCATCGACGTCGACGGCCCGCTCGCCGCGCGCGATGCCGGGGTCGCCGTGATCTACCAGGAGCTGTGCCTCGCGCCGAACCTGAGCGTCGCGGAAAACATCTACGTCGGCCGCGAACTGCGCCGCGGCAACCGCCGCTGGGGCACCATCGACCGCGCGGCGATGGCGCGCGGCTGCCAGGACGTGCTCGCGCGCCTCGGTGCGCCGTTCGGCCCCGACACGCTGGTCGGCACGCTGTCGATCGCCGAGCAGCAGCTCGTCGAGATCGCGCGCGCCGTGCACACCCGCGCACGCATCCTCGTGATGGACGAACCGACGACGCCGCTGTCGTCGCGCGAGACCGAGCACCTGTTCGGCCTGATCCGCCAGCTGCGCGAGGAAGGTCTCGCGATCATCTACATCAGCCACCGGATGGCCGAAATCTACGA
>NZ_CAJPGZ010000062.1:0-636 GCF_905339865.1 Burkholderia sp. BCC1993
ATCGAGTATTCGGCAGTGGCGCCGGTTTCGACGCCGGTGAGGTTCAACGTGCCGACGTTGGTGACGTGATCGGACGCACTGCTGCCGGAATCGGTGGTCAGGGCCACGCCCGGCGCGGCAGCCGACGTGTCGAGCGTGAAGCTGAACGACGTTGCCGACGACGTGTTGCCGGCGATATCAGTCTGCCGGACCTGCACGTCGTTCAGGCCTTCGGTGGCATTGAAACTGGTGTTCCAGGTATGACCGCCATCGATCGAATATTCGACGGTCGCGCCGGTCTCGACACCGGTCAGGTTCAGCGTGCCGACGTTGGTGACGTGGTCGGACGCACTGCTGCCAGAATCGGTGGTCAGGGCCACGCCCGGTGCGGCTGCCGACGTATCGAGCGTGAAGCTGAACGACGTCGCCGACGACGTATTGTCGGCGATGTCGGTCTGCCGGACTTGCACGTCGTTCAGGCCTTCGGTGGCGCCGAAGCTGGTGTTCCACGTATGACCGCCGTCGATCGAGTATTCGACGGTCGCGCCGGTTTCGACACCGGTGAGGTTCAGCGTGCCGACATTGGTGACGTGGTCGGACGTGCTGCTGCCCGAATCGGTGGCGAGCGCCACGCCCGGTGCGGCGGCCGACGTGTCG
>NZ_CAJPGZ010000063.1:0-597 GCF_905339865.1 Burkholderia sp. BCC1993
TGAAACGCAAGCGGCGGGCACGGCGGCAGCGGCGGCGGACGTCACATCGGGCTCCTGGCAAACGGTTGGGCAGGTTGCAGGCAGCCAGCCCCGCGGCAAACGCCACGGAAGCCGGTATCGAATCGGGGGAGGCGGCCGGAAGTCGAACCGGCCGCCGGTTGCTTACGCCTGTACGGGCGCGGCCTTCGCGCGGAACAGCTGCTTCAGGCCCGAGAACAGCGGTGCTTTCGCGGTGCCCGGCGCGCGGCCGAAGCTCTCGGTGATGCGGTCGAGAATGATCGCGAGCAGCACGACCGACAGACCGCTTTCGAAGCCGAGGCCGATGTCGAGGCGCTGGATACTTGCGAGCACGTCGTTGCCGAGGCCGCCCGCGCCGACCATCGACGCGATGATCACCATCGACAGCGCCATCATGATGGTCTGGTTCACGCCCTGCATGATCGACGGCAGCGCGTTCGGGAACTGCACCTTGTACAGCAGCTGCCACGGCGTGCAGCCGAATGCCTGGCCGGCTTCGACGATCTCGCGATTCACGTGACGGATGCCGAGGCTCGTCAGGCGCACGGCCGGCGGCATCGCGAAGATCACCGTCGACAG
>NZ_CAJPGZ010000064.1:0-592 GCF_905339865.1 Burkholderia sp. BCC1993
CTCGTCGAGCGCTTCACCGACATCGACGGCACGTTCCCGAACCACCACCCCGATCCCGCGCACCCGGAAAACCTGCAGGACGTGATCCAGGCGCTGAAGGACACCGACGCCGAGCTCGGCTTCGCGTTCGACGGCGACGGCGACCGCCTCGGCGTCGTCACGAAGGACGGCCAGATCATCTACCCGGACCGCCAGCTGATGCTGTTCGCGGAGGAAGTGCTGTCGCGCAACCCGGGCGCGCAGATCATCTACGACGTGAAGTGCACGCGCCATCTCGCGCAGTGGGTGAAGGCGAAGGGCGGCGAGCCGCTGATGTGGAAGACGGGCCATTCGCTCGTGAAGGCGAAGCTGCGCGAGACGGGCGCGCCGCTCGCGGGCGAGATGAGCGGCCACGTGTTCTTCAAGGACCGCTGGTACGGTTTCGACGACGGTCTCTACACGGGCGCGCGCCTGCTCGAGATCCTCGCGAAGACGGCCGATCCGAGCGCGCTGCTCAATGCGCTGCCGGACGCGATGAGCACGCCGGAGCTGCAGCTCAAGCTCGAGGAGGGCGAGAACTTCCGCCTGATCGAGAAGCTGCAGCAGGAAGCGA
>NZ_CAJPGZ010000065.1:0-579 GCF_905339865.1 Burkholderia sp. BCC1993
TTGGTGACGTGGTCGGACGCACTGCTGCCCGAATCGGTGGCGAGCGCCACGCCCGGTGCGGCGGCCGACGTATCGAGCGTGAAACTGAACGACGTCGCCGACGACGTATTGCCGGCGATGTCGGTCTGCCGGACCTGCACGTCGTTCAGGCCTTCGACCGCGCTGAAGCTGGTGCTCCAGGTGTGGCCGCCGTCGATCGAGTATTCGACGGTCGCGCCGGTTTCGATGCCGGTGAGGTTCAACGTGCCGACGTTGGTGACGTGGTCGGACGCACTGCTGCCGGAGTCGGTGGTCAGGGCGACACCGGGGGCAGCAGCCGACGTATCGAGCGTAAAGCTGAAGGAGGTCGCCGACGACGTGTTGCCGGCGATATCGGTCTGCCGGACCTGCACGTCGTTCAGGCCTTCGACGGCGCTGAAGCTGGTGTTCCAGGTGTGACCGCCGTCGGTCGAATATTCGACAGTGGCGCCGGTTTCGACACCGGTGAGGTTCAGCGTGCCGACATTGGTGACGTGATCGGACGCGCTGCTGCCGGAGTCGGTGGTCAGGGCGACACCGGGGGCAGCCGCCGAGGTATCA
>NZ_CAJPGZ010000066.1:0-557 GCF_905339865.1 Burkholderia sp. BCC1993
TTCGACTTCAACCGGCATCAGCTCGTTGTCGACCGGCCTCAGCTCGACCGACAGCTCGGTCGCTTCGCTCTCGACCTCCACGTCGACCGGCCTGTCCTCGGCAACCAGCTCGATCAGCTCGCTGTCCACTTCGACCTCGACGGGGATCAATTCGCTGTCGACTGGCTTGAGTTCCACCGACAGCTCGGTCGCTTCGCTCTCGACCTCCACGTCGACCGGTCTCTCGTCGGCAAACAGCTCGATCGGCTCGCTGTCGACCTCGACGTCGACCGGCTTGTCCTCGGCAACCAGCTCGATCGGTTCGCTGTCCACTTCGACTTCGACCGGCATCAACTCGTTGTCCACGGGCCTGAGCTCGACCGACAGCTCGGTCGCTTCGCTGTCGACCTCCACGTCGACCGGTCTGTCCTCGGCAACCAGCTCGATCAGCTCGCTGTCCACTTCGACTTCGACCGGCATCAGCTCGCTGTCGACAGGCCTCAGCTCGACCGACAGCTCGGTCGCTTCGCTCTCGACCTCCACGTCGACCGGTCTCTCGTCGGCAAACAGCTCGATCG
>NZ_CAJPGZ010000067.1:0-529 GCF_905339865.1 Burkholderia sp. BCC1993
GCTGTCCGACCGCGTGTCGGTGCTGCGCGACGGCTCGTACGTCGGCACGCTCGAGCGCGCATCGCTGTCCGCCGAGCGGCTCGTCGCGATGATGGTGGGCCGCGACATCTCCGGCTTCTACAAGAAGGAACACGCGCCGTACGATCCCGGCCACCTGCTGCTGTCGGTGCGCGACATCGCCGACGGCGAGCGCGTGCGCGGCTGCAGCCTCGACCTGCATGCGGGCGAGGTGCTCGGCATCGCCGGGCTCGTCGGCGCGGGCCGCACCGAACTCGCGCGGCTGATCTTCGGCGCGGAGCCGCGCACGCGCGGCGACGTGAAGCTGGGCGAGCGCACGTTCGGCGCGCATTCGCCGCGCGACGCGATCGACGCCGGTCTCGTCTACCTGACGGAAGACCGCAAGCGCCAGGGCCTGTTCCTCGACATGAGCGTGCGCGACAACATCAACATCTCCGTGTGCAACCGCGATGCGCGGCTCGGTGCGCTCGATCTCGCGCGCGGCGCCACGCGCGCGCGCGACGCGATCGCC
>NZ_CAJPGZ010000068.1:0-529 GCF_905339865.1 Burkholderia sp. BCC1993
CGCGATCGCGTCGCGCGCGCGTGTGGCGCCGCGCGCGAGATCGAGCGCGCCGAGCCGCGCATCGCGGTTGCATACGGAGATGTTGATGTTGTCGCGCACGCTCATGTCGAGGAACAGGCCCTGGCGCTTGCGGTCTTCCGTCAGGTAGACGAGGCCCGCGTCGATCGCGTCGCGCGGCGAGTGTGCGCCGAACGTGCGCTCGCCCAGCTTCACGTCGCCGCGCGTGCGCGGCTCCGCGCCGAAGATCAGCCGCGCGAGCTCGGTGCGGCCCGCGCCGACGAGCCCGGCGATGCCGAGCACCTCGCCCGCATGCAGGTCGAGGTTGCAGCCGCGCACGCGCTCGCCGTCGGCGATGTCGCGTACCGACAGCAGCAGGTGGCCGGGATCGTACGGCGCGTGTTCCTTCTTGTAGAAGCCGGAGATGTCGCGGCCCACCATCATCGCGACGAGCCGCTCGGCCGACAGCGATGCGCGCTCGAGCGTGCCGACGTACGAGCCGTCGCGCAGCACCGACACGCGGTCGGACAGT
>NZ_CAJPGZ010000069.1:0-510 GCF_905339865.1 Burkholderia sp. BCC1993
CCGCACCGTGATGACCTTGATCGGATCGATCGACTGCACCGTCGCGATCGCGTTGCCCGCGTAGATCGGACGCTCGAACGTGTCGGCACTGTCGACCGCCGTGATGTCCGAGATCTGCGCGACGTCCAGCTTCGCGGCGATACGCGGCGCGATGTTCTTGCCGTAAGCCGTCGCCGGCGCGAGGATGTGCGAGTAGTTCGACGCGACGGTCAACACCGTCGCTTCAACGTTCTCGGCGAGACCGTCCGCGAGTTGCGGCGCGTCGGCGAGCAGCACTTTAGAAACACCTGCGATCTTCGCTGCTGCATCGGCTGCTGCTTGCGCGTTGTGGCCCGCGACCAGCACGTGGATGTCGCCACCAATCTTCGCTGCCGCTGCCACCGTGTTCAGCGTCGCGGCCTTGATCGACGCATTGCCCCCCAAGGGGGCTTCCTTCGGGGCGTCGCACTCTGCAATCACCAGAATCGTCATTTCTTTCCGCTCCCTCTTACAGCACCTTGGCTTCGGTCT
>NZ_CAJPGZ010000070.1:0-486 GCF_905339865.1 Burkholderia sp. BCC1993
GTCGTCACGAGCAGGCCGGTGAGCGCCCACCAGGCGGCAACCGCGCCGCGCAGGCCCTTCATCAGGCGCATGTGCAGCCAGGCCGCGTAGTTGAGCCACACGATCAGCGCCCAGGTTTCCTTCGGGTCCCAGCTCCAGTAGCCACCCCATGCTTCCGCGGCCCACAGCGCGCCGAGAATCGTCGCGATCGTGAAGAACGCGAAGCCGACCGCGATCGACTTGTACATCACGTCGTCGAGCACCTCGAGCGTCGGCAGGCGATCGGCGAGCACGCCGCGCGCCTTCATCAGGTACGCGACCGACACCATCGCCGACAGCGCGAAGCTGCCGTAGCCGATGAAGTTCGCCGGCACGTGGATCTTCATCCACCAGCTCTGCAGCGCCGGCACGAGCGGCTGGATCTGCTGCGCGTCGCGCGCGACCGAGTACCACATCAGGAAGCCGACGGCCGCGCTGATGACCAGCAGCACGAACGCGCCGAGCGAA
>NZ_CAJPGZ010000071.1:0-479 GCF_905339865.1 Burkholderia sp. BCC1993
AAATTTAAAGACAGACTCAGGGGTCTGTAGCTCAGTCGGTTAGAGCACCGTCTTGATAAGGCGGGGGTCGTTGGTTCGAATCCAACCAGACCCACCACCGTCTTGTGTGGCGGTACACACCTGAGGAATATCTGTACATGGGGGCATAGCTCAGCTGGGAGAGCACCTGCTTTGCAAGCAGGGGGTCGTCGGTTCGATCCCGTCTGCCTCCACCAATCCTCAATGACAAGCGTTCGACTTGGTCGAATTTTTGTCATTGGCGATTGAGCCAGTCAGAGTGATACGTAGTATGTATCGGCTGTCGTTCTTTAACAATCTGGAAGAAGTAAGTAATTTGGATAGCGGAAGCGTCTTGAGATGGACGTGAAAGCTATCCGGGTTGTGATTGTATCGATGTATCTCAAGATGATTCGAACTCTATGTTTGACTCAATTGGAATACGGCACAACGCGAGAACTCAACCTGTAGCGACTGTCGAT
>NZ_CAJPGZ010000072.1:0-475 GCF_905339865.1 Burkholderia sp. BCC1993
CTTTGGGCGCATCGCCGCTATGCGGCGACCGGGCTGCTCCGGGTTCGCGCATCCGCGCTCATCCCCGCTGCGCGGGGACTGCTACGCAGCCCTGCGAATCCCTTGCGCAGCCCGCGTTTCGCGGGCGAAACCATCGGTGTGCGTGGGGTAGTGGCCGGGGATGCCCTTCGCCGGGCTACGGGGGTCGTGGCCGCTTAGGCGGCCCCGAGGTCTACCGACCCGGCCCCCTACCGGCTCACCCGACAGTCCCCCGGACTGTCGGGCTACGGGGCAGTATCCCCGGAGTGGCATCGGGCGGTATGCGAAGGCCCTGTTTGGCTTGCAAGAGGGTGGTCGGCGAGGGCCTGCGGGCAAGGGTTTCGGCGGTATCGCAGGGCGAAAATAATCAAAAAAATCCCGTATTTCTATATACATTTCTATATACATCGGCTATACTTTAGTCATGGTGATCGAGACGACACCGACCTACCGGAGA
>NZ_CAJPGZ010000073.1:0-464 GCF_905339865.1 Burkholderia sp. BCC1993
TTGACCATCTGGAAGCGCGGCGCGAGCGTCTGCACCTCGGCGATGATCTGCGACAGCTGCCCGCCGACCTGCTGCACGTCGAGCATGCCGCGGCGCACTTCCTCGGAGAACTTGTCCATCCCCATCACGCCCGCCGACACGGCCGACTGGATCTCCTTCACGGTCTGCTCGATGTCGTAGGTCGCGACGGCCGTCTGGTCGGCGAGGCGGCGGATCTCGGTCGCGACGACCGCGAAGCCGCGGCCGTACTCGCCGGCCTTCTCGGCCTCGATCGCCGCGTTCAGCGACAGCAGGTTGGTCTGGTCGGCCACCTTGGTGATCGTCGCGACGACCTGGTTGATGTTCAGCGCCTTCTCGTTGAGGATCGCGAGCTTCGCGTTCACCGAACCGGCCGCGTCCATCACGCTGCGCATGGTCTCGCCCATCCGCGTGAGGCCGCTCTGGCTCACGCCCGCGAGCGTCGC
>NZ_CAJPGZ010000074.1:0-396 GCF_905339865.1 Burkholderia sp. BCC1993
CGTGCAGCCGAGCGCCTTGAACAGGCGCGTCGCGAGCGGCCCCGCGACGCCGTTACCGGCGTCGACGACGAGCTTCAGCGGGCGCGCGAGCTTGATGTCGCCAACGATGCGCGCGATGTACTGATCGGCGACGTCGAACTGCTCGAACGCGCCGCTGCCCGTTTCGAACCGCTCGTCGACGATGCGGCGGTACAGCGCCTGGATCTGCTCGCCGTAGATCGCCGCGCCGCGCAGCACCATCTTGAAGCCGTTGTAGTCGGGCGGGTTGTGGCTGCCGGTGACGACGATGCACGAATCGACGCGGCGCTCGCCGCCCTTCAGTGCGAGCGGCACGCTCGCCGCGAAATAGCCGACCGGCGTGGGCACCATGCCGACGTCGACGACGTCGACGCCTGA
>NZ_CAJPGZ010000075.1:0-396 GCF_905339865.1 Burkholderia sp. BCC1993
TTCGCAGCCGAGCGCCTTGAACAGACGCGTCGCGAGCGGGCCCGCGACGCCGTTGCCGGCGTCGACGACGAGCTTCAGCGGGCGCGCGAGCTTGATGTCGCCGACGATGCGCGCGATGTACTGATCGGCGACGTCGAACTGCTCGAACGCGCCGCTGCCCGTTTCGAAGCGCGCGTCGACGATGCGGCGGTACAGCGCCTGGATCTGCTCGCCGTAGATCGCCGCACCGCGCAGCACCATCTTGAAGCCGTTGTAGTCGGGCGGGTTGTGGCTGCCGGTGACGACGATGCACGAATCGACGCGGCGCTCGCCGCCCTTCAGGGCGAGCGGCACGCTCGCCGCGAAATAGCCGACCGGCGTGGGCACCATGCCGACGTCGACGACGTCGACGCCTGC
>NZ_CAJPGZ010000076.1:0-387 GCF_905339865.1 Burkholderia sp. BCC1993
ACGTCGACCGGTTTGTCCTCGGCTAACAGCTCGATCAGCTCGCTGTCCACGTCGACCTCGACGGGTATCAGCTCGCTGTCGACCGGCCTCAGCTCGACCGACAGTTCCGTGGCGTCGCTGTCGACCTCCACGTCGACCGGCCTGTCGTCGGCGACCAGCTCGATCAGCTCGTTGTCCACCTCGACTTCGACGGGTATCAACTCGCTGTCGACGGGCCTCAGCTCGACTGATAGCTCGGTGGCTTCGCTCTCGACTTCGACGTCAACCGGCTTGTCGTCGACGACCAGCTCGATCAGTTCGCTGTCCACCTCGACTTCGACGGGCATCAGCTCGTTGTCGACGGGTCTGAGCTCGACCGATAGCTCGGTCGCTTCGCTCTCGACCTCG
>NZ_CAJPGZ010000077.1:0-385 GCF_905339865.1 Burkholderia sp. BCC1993
CACGGTGGCAGCGGCAGCGAAGATTGGTGGCGACATCCACGTGCTGGTCGCGGGCCACAACGCGCAAGCGGCGGCGGACGCAGCAGCGAAGATTGCAGGAGTTTCGAAGGTGCTGCTGGCCGATGCGCCGCAACTCGAAGCAGGCCTCGCGGAAAACGTCGAGGCAACCGCGCTGAACATCGCGAAGGACTACTCGCACATCCTCGCGCCGGCGACGGCTTACGGCAAGAACATCGCGCCGCGCATCGCCGCGAAGCTGGACGTCGCGCAGATCTCGGACATCACGGCTGTTGACAGTGCCGACACGTTCGAGCGCCCGATCTACGCGGGCAACGCGATCGCGACGGTGCAGTCGAGCGACCCGATCAAGGTCATCACGGTGCGT
>NZ_CAJPGZ010000078.1:0-358 GCF_905339865.1 Burkholderia sp. BCC1993
TCTCGCCGCCTTCGTCGAGCATAGCCTGCAGGCGATCCCGATGTGGCTGATGATGACGATCTTCATCGGCGTCGGCCTGTGGCGCGTGGGCTGGCGCTTCGCGCTGTTCACCACCGCGTCGCTGCTGCTGATCTTCGCGACGGGCTTCTGGGACCAGACGGTCATCACGCTCGGCCTCACGCTGTCGTCGACGATCATCAGCCTCGTGCTCGGCGTTCCGCTCGGCATCTGGGCCGCGAAGAGCAAGTGGGTCGCCGCGATCGTGCGTCCGATCCTCGACCTGATGCAGACGATGCCCGCATTCGTCTACCTGATTCCGGCCGCGATGCTGTTCGGTCTCGGCCGCGTGCCGGGGATC
>NZ_CAJPGZ010000079.1:0-358 GCF_905339865.1 Burkholderia sp. BCC1993
GCTCGCCGCCTTCGTCGAGCACAGCCTGCAGGCGATCCCGATGTGGCTGATGATGGCGATCTTCATCGGCGTCGGCCTGTGGCGCGTGGGCTGGCGTTTCGCGCTGTTCACCACCGCGTCGCTGCTGCTGATCTTCGCGACGGGCTTCTGGGACCAGACGGTCATCACGCTCGGGCTCACGCTGTCGTCGACGATCATCAGCCTCGTGCTCGGCGTTCCGCTCGGCATCTGGGCCGCGAAGAGCAAGTGGGTCGCCGCGATCGTGCGTCCGATCCTCGACCTGATGCAGACGATGCCCGCGTTCGTCTACCTGATTCCGGCCGCGATGCTGTTCGGTCTCGGCCGCGTGCCGGGGATT
>NZ_CAJPGZ010000080.1:0-308 GCF_905339865.1 Burkholderia sp. BCC1993
TGTCGGCACGTTGAACCTGACCGGTGTCGAAACCGGCGCCACCGTCGAATACTCGACCGACGGCGGTCATACCTGGAGCACCAGCTTCAGCGCGGTCGAAGGCCTGAACGACGTGCAGGTCCGGCAAACCGACATCGCCGGCAACACCTCCAACCCGACCTCGTTCAGCTTCTCGCTCGATACGTCGGCCGCCGCACCGGGCGTGGCGCTCGCCACCGATTCGGGCAGCAGTGCCTCCGATCACATCACCAACGTCGGCACACTGAACCTCACCGGTGTCGAGACCGGCGCGACCGTCGAATATTCGA
>NZ_CAJPGZ010000081.1:0-301 GCF_905339865.1 Burkholderia sp. BCC1993
GCGAGCTGATCGAGCTGGTTGCCGACGACAGGCCAGTCGACGTCGAGGTCGACAGCGAAGCGACCGAGCTATCGGTCGAGCTCAGACCCGTCGACAACGAGCTGATGCCCGTCGAAGTCGAGGTGGACAGCGAACTGATCGAGCTGGTCGCCGACGAGAGGCCCGTCGACGTGGAGGTCGACAGCGAGGCGACCGAGCTATCGGTCGAGCTGAGGCCGGTCGACAGCGAGCTGATGCCAGTCGAGGTCGACGTGGACAGCGAGCTGATCGAGCTGGTTGCCGACGACAGCCCCGTCGACGT
>NZ_CAJPGZ010000082.1:0-288 GCF_905339865.1 Burkholderia sp. BCC1993
GACTTCACGTGCCACGGTTGCCTTACCGTCGGCGATCGTCACCTTCGACGCGAACGTCGCTTGCGGCAGACCTGCCAGCGCGGCCAGCATCTGACCCGTCTGGTTCGAATCGTCGTCGATCGCCTGCTTGCCCAGGATCACCAGTTGCGGCTGTTCCTTGTCGACCAGCGCCTTCAGGATCTTCGCGACGGCCAGCGGCTCGACGCTGTCGTTCGACTCGACGAGGATCGCGCGATCCGCGCCGATCGCCAGCGCCGTGCGCAGCGTTTCCTGCGCTTGCGTCACGCC
>NZ_CAJPGZ010000083.1:0-262 GCF_905339865.1 Burkholderia sp. BCC1993
GTACACCTGAGGGTATCTGTACTCAAATGGGGGCATAGCTCAGCTGGGAGAGCACCTGCTTTGCAAGCAGGGGGTCGTCGGTTCGATCCCGTCTGCCTCCACCAATCTTCAATGCTAAGAGTTTGCTGAAAATTCAGCGAGCGCTTTGCATTGGCGATTGAGCCAGTCAGAGTGATACGTAGTATGTATCGGCTGTCGTTCTTTAACAATCTGGAAGAAGTAAGTAATTTGGATAGCGGAAGCGTCTATGAGATGGACGTGG
>NZ_CAJPGZ010000084.1:0-257 GCF_905339865.1 Burkholderia sp. BCC1993
TGTCCACGTCGACCTCGACCGGCATCAGCTCGCTGTCGACCGGCCTCAGCTCGACCGACAGTTCCGTGGCGTCCCTGTCGACCTCCACGTCGACCGGCCTGTCCTCGGCGACCAGCTCGATCAGCTCGCTCTCCACGTCGACTTCGACCGGCATCAGCTCGCTGTCGACCGGCCTCAGCTCGACCGATAGCTCGGTCGCTTCGCTGTCGACCTCCACGTCGACCGGTTTGTCCTCGGCAACCAGCTCGATCAGCTCG
>NZ_CAJPGZ010000085.1:0-250 GCF_905339865.1 Burkholderia sp. BCC1993
TCAGCTTCTCGACCAGCGTCTTCACGTCCGGCACCTTCACGCCGGCCGCGCGCTTCGGCGGCTCGGCCACCTTCAGCGTCTTCAGACGCGGCGCGACGTCCACGCCCAGGTCTTCCGGCTTCACCGTTTCCAGCGGCTTCTTCTTCGCCTTCATGATGTTCGGCAGCGTCACGTAGCGCGGCTCGTTCAGGCGCAGGTCGGTCGTCACGACCGCCGGCAGCGACAGCGACAGCGTTTCCGCGCCGCCGTC
>NZ_CAJPGZ010000086.1:0-249 GCF_905339865.1 Burkholderia sp. BCC1993
CTCGGAGGGGAAAGGTCAACAGGTCACGCGCGTTATGGGAGGAGATTCGGAAGGAAGCGGCAAGGAGAGGGATCAGAAGCTTCGTGATCGAAGCGGATCCCAATGCCGTTCCGTTCTATCCGATGCTCGGAGCGGAGAAAATCGATGAAAAGAAGTCGAGCGTGCTGCCGGGCAGAATCTTTCCGATCCTGCGGATCGCGATCTGATCGATCGGCAATCCGGATGCTTCGCTGCACGCGCATTTTCCGG
>NZ_CAJPGZ010000087.1:0-224 GCF_905339865.1 Burkholderia sp. BCC1993
TGCACGCAACCCAGAGAGAATCGATGATCTCCCAATCCATCTTCAAGGCATATGACATTCGCGGTGTGGTCGGCAAGACGCTCGACGCCGACACGGCGCGCGCGATCGGCCGGGCCTTCGGCAGCGAAGTGCGCGCCCAGGGCGGCGACGCGGTCGTCGTCGCGCGCGACGGCCGCCTGTCGGGGCCCGAGCTCGTCGGCGCACTCGCCGATGGCCTGCGTGCG
>NZ_CAJPGZ010000088.1:0-196 GCF_905339865.1 Burkholderia sp. BCC1993
GCTCGCTGTCGACCTCGACGTCGACCGGCTTGTCCTCGGCAACCAGCTCGATTTCGTCGCTCTCGACGTCGACCTCGACGGGCATCAACTCGCTGTCGACTGGCCTCAGCTCGACCGATAGCTCGGTCGCTTCGCTCTCGACTTCCACGTCGACTGGCCTGTCCTCGGCAACCAGCTCGATCAGCTCGCTGTCCAC
>NZ_CAJPGZ010000089.1:0-173 GCF_905339865.1 Burkholderia sp. BCC1993
CCAGTCTCGACGATGCACGCAGGCGAATCGAAGCGTGGCGCATGGACTACAACTCGGTGCGCCCGCATAGTGCCCTGGGGCAACTGGCGCCGGACCAATTCCGGCAATTGCATCAACCGAAAATTGGCGAGTCCACTAACTTACGAATGGTGTACTCGGCGGGGTAAGGTCAC
>NZ_CAJPGZ010000090.1:0-170 GCF_905339865.1 Burkholderia sp. BCC1993
GTATCACTCTGACTGGCTCAATCGCCAATGACAAAAGCTCGACCAAGTCGAACGCTTGTCATTGAAGATTGGTGGAGGCAGACGGGATCGAACCGACGACCCCCTGCTTGCAAAGCAGGTGCTCTCCCAGCTGAGCTATGCCCCCATGAGTACAGATGCCTCAGGTGTGT
>NZ_CAJPGZ010000091.1:0-169 GCF_905339865.1 Burkholderia sp. BCC1993
GGTGGACAGCGAACTGATCGAGCTGTTAGCCGACGACAGACCGGTCGACGTGGAAGTCGACAGCGAAGCGACCGAGCTGTTGGTCGAGCTGAGGCCCGTGGACAGCGAATTGATGCCGGTCGAAGTCGAAGTGGACAGCGAGCTGATCGAGTTGTTAGCCGACGAGAGA
>NZ_CAJPGZ010000092.1:0-156 GCF_905339865.1 Burkholderia sp. BCC1993
TTTCGACAGTCGTTAGCGCTTCAGCGCTTACGAATGTCGAACGTCGAGTGCAAGGCACTCGACGTACTGCGGTTGAAGTACCGCGTACGTGTGAGATACAGCTCACAACCTAAATTACTGCTTCTTCCCAGATTGGTCGCGTTGCGAAGCAACGTG
>NZ_CAJPGZ010000093.1:0-155 GCF_905339865.1 Burkholderia sp. BCC1993
GCGACGGGTTTCGATCCGGTGGCAGCGGAAGGCGGCAGCGCAGCGGTCGAGAAGATCGAAGCGGCGGCCGATGCCGGCAAGTCGCAGTTCGTGAGCCGTGAAGTGACGAAGCTGGACCGTCCGGAACTGACGTCGGCGAGCATCATCGTGTCGGG
>NZ_CAJPGZ010000094.1:0-143 GCF_905339865.1 Burkholderia sp. BCC1993
TCGACTTCGACGGGGATTAACTCGCTGTCCACCGGCCTGAGCTCGACCAACAGCTCGGTTACGTCGCTTTCATCGTCCACGTCGACCGGCCTGTCGTCGGCTAATAGCTCGATCAGTTCGCTGTCCACCTCGACGTCGACCGG
>NZ_CAJPGZ010000095.1:0-140 GCF_905339865.1 Burkholderia sp. BCC1993
TGATTAAGACAGAAAGACTGTCTGTTAGCGGTTTTATCGGTTATAATGCCGGCCGCTTTCGATAATCTTCAATGAAAAATATTCGAATGATGATTCATTCGAGTCTTTCTCATTGGCGATTGAGCCAGTCAGATTGATAT
>NZ_CAJPGZ010000096.1:0-136 GCF_905339865.1 Burkholderia sp. BCC1993
ATTGAGCGCTCACGCTTATCGGCTGTAAATTTAAAGACAGACTCAGGGGTCTGTAGCTCAGTCGGTTAGAGCACCGTCTTGATAAGGCGGGGGTCGTTGGTTCGAATCCAACCAGACCCACCATTGTCTGGCGGTA
>NZ_CAJPGZ010000097.1:0-133 GCF_905339865.1 Burkholderia sp. BCC1993
TCTGCTGGCGTGGCCAACAGAACCAATCTGGGAAGAAGCAGTAATTTTTGAGTTGTGTGTATCACACACGAGAATCCAACTTGTCGCTTCGGATCCTGCAGCCAGTGCTGTCGCACGGCGCCGATCTACAAGG
>NZ_CAJPGZ010000098.1:0-133 GCF_905339865.1 Burkholderia sp. BCC1993
ACAACCCTCTTTGCCTGATGACCATAGCGAGTCGGTCCCACCCCTTCCCATCCCGAACAGGACCGTGAAACGACTCTACGCCGATGATAGTGCGGATTCCCGTGTGAAAGTAGGTAATCGTCAGGCTCCCTAA
>NZ_CAJPGZ010000099.1:0-130 GCF_905339865.1 Burkholderia sp. BCC1993
CTGTCCACGTCGACCTCGACCGGCATCAGCTCGTTGTCGACCGGCCTCAGCTCGACCGACAGCTCGGTTGCTTCGCTGTCGACCTCCACGTCGACCGGCCTCTCGTCGGCGACCAGCTCGATCAGCTCGT
>NZ_CAJPGZ010000100.1:0-121 GCF_905339865.1 Burkholderia sp. BCC1993
AGCGTGAAGCTGAACGAAGTCGGATCGGACGTGTTGCCGGCGATATCGGTCTGGCGGACCTGCACGTCGTTCACGCCTTCGACCGCGCTGAAGCTGGTGTTCCAGGTATGACCGCCGTCGG
>NZ_CAJPGZ010000101.1:0-112 GCF_905339865.1 Burkholderia sp. BCC1993
AAGGGCCCTCGAGGTACCAGGAGCAGTTGGCGTCGAGGGAACGACCTGGCTTGCGATCTCCGCTGGCCGACGCCCGCACGCGAGCGACGCCGCATTGACGCGTATTTTTCGT
>NZ_CAJPGZ010000102.1:0-110 GCF_905339865.1 Burkholderia sp. BCC1993
CGTCGCAACGAAGCAGTTAAAAAGTTGTTGACGAACTGAAAAAGACGGTTCATAATCTCGCTTCTCTGCTGCTGAAAACGCAGCGCTGCTGAGAAAACCTCCGGGTCCTC
>NZ_CAJPGZ010000103.1:0-104 GCF_905339865.1 Burkholderia sp. BCC1993
GGTGCTTAGAATCACGCCTCTTTCGCGCTAACGGAAACACGGCGCGGAGGAAGAAGGGAAGCGGTGCGGTTGAGGGCGGGTTGTAGGAGCCCCGGCGCACAAAG
>NZ_CAJPGZ010000104.1:0-103 GCF_905339865.1 Burkholderia sp. BCC1993
TTTCGCGCTACAGAGCGCGTCGGACGGTTGGATTCTCGTGTGTGATACACACAACTCAAAATTACTGCTTCTTCCCAGATTGGTCGCGTTGCGAAGCAGCGTG
>NZ_CAJPGZ010000105.1:0-102 GCF_905339865.1 Burkholderia sp. BCC1993
GTTACAGGTTGAGTTCTCGCGTTGTGCCGTATTCCAATTGAGTCAAACATAGAGTTCGAATCATCTTGAGATACATCGATACAATCACAACCCGGATAGTTT